>JBILVV010000539.1:0-2773 GCA_044370255.1 Pirellula sp. | reverse complement strand
GCCCCAAGATCGGATCGATTCGCAGACGCCATCCCAACCACCGCCGCTGCAGCGCGACGGTACACACCGACGGAAATGCGATTCAGGCCGCTGACATCCACAATGCTCGGGATCATAACAATGTCGCTGATCCCGACATAGGTTGAGACATTACCACCCGCGACCGTAGAGACCATGACTTTGGGAAACCCCATCGGCAGTCCTCTCATGGCCTGCGTGGCCATCGACGTACCTCCTGTTCCACCGAGCGAAATCACACCATCGATTTTGCGAGTATCGGCTAATTCGCGAAGGACCACCTCCGCCGCCCGCCCCATCTGCGCCGTGGCTTCGCCTCGATCGGTCGGTATTTCACCTAAACGTTCGCCCGTTGCCGATTCGAATCTTCGGCGCAGTTCATGCCGATCGATGTCTGCCGCGAATGTCGATGGTCCCGCAGTTCCTAAATCGATCGTGAGAACATCGCATCCCAGCGAACGGATGACATCTGCCACAAAACCGTGATCGGCTCCTTTGGTGTCGAAGGTGCCCAGGACAGCGATGGTTGCCATTGCGGTCTTACCTCAGATTCAAGGACGTAAACTTACGAATCTCACCGGTGATAGCCGTTTCCGTGGGCAATCGTTCCATCGAACTCGCTCCATAAAAGCCGTCAAGATGTCGGCATTTTTGGAACATCGCTTCCGCATCCTCCGGTGTTGCGATCGGACCGCCGTGACACAGCACCAACACATCGCTGCGAATGCCTTTGCACGTATCGATGATCGCTTGTACTTCGCCAAAACATTGCTGAAGTGTCTTGGCTGTTTGAGCACCAATAGAACCGTTGGTCGTCAGTCCCATGTGGGCGACGATCACATCAGCTCCCGCCTCGGTCATTAGCTTTGCCTCATGCGTATTGAATACATACGGAGTGGTGAGCATATCGAGGGCATGGGCCTCGGCGATGCAGTCCACTTCGAGTGCGTAGCTCATTCCGGTCTCTTCTAGGTTTTGTCGAAATACTCCATCGATGAGCCCCACGGTAGGAAAGTTTTGAATCCCTGCGAAACCGATCTCTTTGAGTTCCTTCAAAAACGAGGTTCGCAACAGAAACGGGTCGGTACCGTTCACCCCGGCCAGTACAGGGGTAGATCGAACGATCGTGAGCACCTCATGGGCCATCTCTCGCACAATTTGATTCGCATTCCCGTAGGCCAAGAGTCCCGCGAGCGATCCGCGCCCTGCCATGCGATAGCGGCCCGAGTTGTAGATCACGATCAGATCAACTCCCCCCGCCTCCTCGCATTTTGCCGATATCCCCGTCCCTGCCCCGGCGCCGATAATCGGTTTGCCACTGGCGACTTGATCATGCAGCTTCGCGAGTATCACTTGGCGACTGGACATGTTTCGTAACCCCTTACTTTTTTGAGATGTGGAGAGATTGGCGAACGCGTGATGAAACCCACGGAACATTTTTCAGCAGTTTATCAACAGGAAAAACTCGCGAACCGTTGGACTGGCGTCCTAGCAAGAAAATTTTTGCGTTTTGCAGGTCATGAATCCTCGGCCTGTGTTAACAACTACTGTGAAGGAACAACGCATGGACAATCAGTTTCTCGAAGCCGCCAAGCAATGGACACGGGTTCAACCGGTGATCTCGGCCTACGTCGGTGCAGCGGTCCGCGATTTCGCGGCTCGAGATGATCTGCTGCAGGAAATTGCCGTCGCTGTTTTAGAATCTTTCGACCGCTACGATCCGGTCAAACCCTTTCAATCCTGGGCAATCGGGATCGCACGCAATCAAGTGCACAACTACTACCGTCGGGTCGGCCGCGATCGTTTGACCTTCGACGAAGAGATCATCGTCCACTTGGCCGATGCATTCGACGACTCGGGGTCCGAGATGCTGCATCGCCTACAGTTTCTCGGCGGATGCATGGAGCGGTTGGACGATCGCTCCCGAAACATCCTTCAATGGCGGTATCGCGATGATCTCAAGCCCGCTGCAATCGCCGAGAAAATAAATTCCAGCGCCAATGCTGTCGCAAAGCACTTGCAACGATTGCGAGACCGACTGCGAGACTGCATCCGAACTCGCTCGGCTCAAGAGGGGGTTTTATGAACCCCGAATTCGATGAACGGATCCAGAAATACTTCGATGGCGAAATCTCCGAGCAGGAACTCCGATCTCTGCAAGAATCCCTTCGGAGCGACAAAGCTTCCTTGGATTGCTTCATCGAAAACGCCTTTCTGCACGATCGATTGAGAGGTCAATTCCAGGCTCAATCTGCGATCCAAGCGATAGCATCCTCGCCTCGCGATCTCGAACACGGGAAATCCATCAACGTCGCCCCGGCATCGGAGGAGCCTCGAACCATTCGGTTCCCGATCTCTCGGCGCAAGCTACTCACCGGCGCCGCGATCGCAGCCACTGCCCTCCTTGCATTTGCACTATGGAAAGAAAGCAACACGAATGCTCTGGCGGGTGTGTCGGAACTGCAGCGTGTGATTGCGGCCAGTTCCCTGCAAGCGATCCGCGCTTACTCGATCGACGTGGAACCGATGTCGGAGCCCTCACCTCCCAAGCGTCGACGCGTCGAATGGGATGATCGAAAGCCGATCAAGCCGCCACTGGATCAAGCTCGTCTGGTCATCCGAGGCAAAAAGGAATTCGTGCTAATGCGCAAGACACGCAGCGGCCAGGATTTCATCACTGGATGCGATGGTCAATCGAGCTGGGCCATCTCGCCCGACGGACCGGTGCGAGTCAGCGATGACCTCACAAGATTCA
>JBILVV010000538.1:0-2788 GCA_044370255.1 Pirellula sp. | reverse complement strand
ATGTCATCTACACGCTGGGTCGTAATCAGATCACCCGCTTGCATGATCTCAACGGCGATGAAGAGATCGACTTCTATGAGTGTTTCTCCAATGCGTTCGTCACTTCGCCCAACGGGCATGATTATCTGTGCGGACTCGAACGCGATGGCGATGGTTGCTTCTATTTCGGATCTGGAAATCAAGGGATCGTCCGCATCTCACCCGACGGTCGCGAAGCATCGGTGGTCGGTGTCGGATTCCGCAACCCAGACGGGATCGGCCTTCTGAAAGATGGGACCATCACGGTCCCATGCTCCGAAGGGGATTGGACACCGACCTCGATGATCTGTCAGATCGAACCCAAGACCGGTGGCCCCATCGAATCGCGTTACGCAACGAGCGAACCTCCGTTTTATGGTTATCGCGGTCCTCGCAACAATCAGAAGATCGAATTACCGCTCCTGTATCTGCCACGCGGTATCGACAACTCCAGCGGTGGCCAAACCCACATCGATCATTCCGCCCTCGGACCACTCAACGGCCAAATTGTTCACACCAGCTTTGGCACAGGCACTGCACTGATGATTTTGCGAGACCGCGTCGGACAGCAATGGCAAGGGGCAGCAGTCCCGCTTCCCGGCGAGTACCGTAGCGGCATTCATCGCGCACGCGTGCGACCTCAAGACGGTTGTATCTACATGACGGGCATGCATGGATGGGGTACCTACACGCCGGATGCCGGTTGCTTTGATCGGTTGCGATACACAGGCGCATCGGTACAACTTCCCGTGGGATTCCATGTGCATGCCGATGGAGTGCGCATCGATTTTGCCGAACAGCTATCTGCGGAGAAGGTAAGCGATGTGAAGAATCATTTCGCTCAATGCTGGAACTATCGATACTCACCAGGCTACGGATCGAAAGAATACTCAGTCATTCATCCAGGAGCGATCGGGCACGATGTGCTCGATATTCGCTCGGCCAAGGTTCTTGAAAACGGGCGCTCTGTTTTTCTTGAGATTCCAGATATTCAACGATGCAGCCAATTGCATCTATGGATCCAAACCGATGCTCCGTATCCATCCGAACTCTTTGCCACAGTGCATGAACTCGACGAGCCGTACCTCGCACAATACCGTGAACGAAATTGGATGCAAACCAAATCGCCTCATCCGATGCAACGCGATCTGGATATGTTGACCAAGAAGATACCTAACCCGTGGGCGAAGCCTGTAGAGGGTGCCCGTTCCATCGCCATAGAAGCTCGGGATAATCTTCAATTCTCAACGCGGCGTCTGGAAGCCAAACCAGGAGAACGGCTCGCACTGAAGTTTAAGAATCCCGATGTCGTTCCGCATAACTGGGCATTGATCAAGCCGGGTTCGCTGGAATCGGTAGGGGACATGGCTAATAAGTTAATCGGCAGCCCCGATGCCTACCTGCAACAGTATGTGCCACAAAGCGATTTGGTGAGTTGCTACACCGACATCGTTGAACCGGGCGAGGAGTTCACGATCTATTTTGTAGCGCCTGCTACACCGGGGACCTATCCCTATCTGTGTACCTTCCCGGGGCACTGGATGGTGATGAACGGGGAGTTGATTGTGCGGGACTGACGGCAATTCCCCCTGAGACGGACCTCCAGTCGACTTCCAGTCCGTTGCTTGTCACGACGACCGACTGGGAAGCCCGTCGCATCCACGCCGGGCGGCGATCAGATACAGGGTGGCACGCTCGGAGGCTTTGCGACGGGCGTGGGATTCGATGAAGCGCGCCACCATCAGATCATCATCCGAAGGGGATAAACCCGCGCGTGATAGGGAACGCGTTGCGTTCGCGTGCTCCCTTGCGATTGCCGTCCGATGGGGACGAGCCCCATCGAAACGAAGAACCGCCTGAAGAACGATCGATAGGCAGTCGGACCGCTCCGAATGCTAGCCGAGATGCGCGAGCATCCGGGTTGAATCGCACTGAACCTTGCAATGTTTTCGACAGTTCCCACCCGAGAGCTTGTGCTCTTGGGCTTTGATTGCGGACCGCCGGATCAATGCATGCCAACCAAGAATCACTTTGCTAGCGATACGCTCAAAAGGTGGGTGGCACGCAACTCGCTATCGGAAGGAACCTCGACGACTCGGATGTGCTCAGCGAGTGCGTGCTGGGTCTCGGCTGCCAGCGAAGTCGCCCACGGCAATTTTCTCAACTCGGTTAGGATGAATTCTTGGTCATACATAGGGCACTATTCGCGGTTGAAGGTAAAACGCTGCATTCAAGCGGTCAAAACGGAGGTTGCGGTATACCGAGGCCCGGTGCTACGCCCATTCCCGGAACGACAGGAGAACCAGCGGAATTCGATTGCGTAATACTCTGAATGACAGAGAAGATCTCGTCGTGAATTCGATTGGATTGGTGAATGATCAAGACCGATACCCCCTTCGGAACTTCATCGCTCCGGCTCTCCTTGTTTGCAGCCGGCTCGGTTGCTTTGGCATCCGCGGCGACCAGGTCTGTTCGGGCCACGAGTTCGCAGATTTCGATAGTGCCTTGGGCTGCTGCCGTATTGGACTTGATCCAACTCTCCTTGGCTACCAACTCAGGGAGCAACCGTTTCAGATCATTTGCAAGGCAAGTCGGCAAACGGTAGTACCGCGTTTCGTAGTCACCGAGTACTGGATCGCTTGAAAAGAAACGCCTCGTTTGAGGAATGATCAACCCTGGAGATGGGCCGTTTTGATTTCCGATTTCCCTCCGAACATCCTCCAGAAACGCGAGTATATCGTCCGCCACTTGCTCGGTTTGCGACACGAGC
>JBILVV010000159.1:0-10133 GCA_044370255.1 Pirellula sp. | reverse complement strand
CACACTACATAAAACATTCAGCACGATTGCGAGCCGTCTCAGTTCCTCGAAGAGATCTTCCCCACCATATCGCTTCGTGGAATTGCAAATTGCAAAAAGAGCTTTCGACGACCTATCCTCTCGACCAGTCCGATGGCGGAGAGGACGATGATCCCGAGGAGCACAAGGAATGGTCCGCGAAGCTATCGTCTCTGGGACGCAATCCGAGTTTACCGTGGGCCGCTCAGAATCCTGCGATCGAAATCGATTCCAGCAAGGATTACATCAGTGACCGGGGAGATGAGGTTTGGGCGATTCTGAAGCATCATCAAATAGAGCATGTTGTGATGATCGGGGTGCATACCAATATGTGTGTATTGGGTCGTCCCTTTGGCCTGCGGCAATTGGTGAATCAGGGGATGGATGTCGTCCTAGTGCGAGACTTGACCGATTGCATGTACAACCCCAAGCGTTGGCCCTACGTCGACCATTACTCGGGCAACGATTTGATGATCGCTTATGTGGAGAATGTCGTTTGTCCAACGATTACGAGCGATCAAATTCTGGGGGGAACGCCTGTTGTATTTAGGAACGACTCTCGTGTGAAGAAGGATCTTCCGCCGCACATAATCGAGAAGTCCGAGGGTAGGAATCCCGCCTGGGAACTGCTTGCTTGGACGAAGATTGCGTCGGAATGGCTGGACCCATCGGGCAAGAAGGTTGGAAGTGACGGAGCAACTAATCCGAAAACCGCGAGGTTGCGATGCTCCCTCCGAGTGCCTCCTTCGGCCTTTGGCAAGCCGGTCGTCTTGGTTCATCCGCGAATTCGATCGGCTTGGCTTAACGGGCATCCATTAAAGTCTGCTGCTCTTACCGCAGGACCGGGTGGTTTCGAACTGCGATCGGAGTTCACTTATGGAAACGACGACGCAAATCTTTTGGTCATTGAGTTGGATCGTTCGAATCAATCTCAAGTTCCTGTTGGACAGGAAACGTTAGCGAGTCCGATCCTGTTTGTCGGCGACCGCTGCTTGACGCTTGGAGGAGACTGGCAATGGAATCCTGAGCCTACGGACGCGGATACGAATCTACCATTGCCAGCCAAGTTCGCTCTTCCCCCGGCGATTTTTTACTCGATCGAGATGCCCTAGGCGCTTGCCGCTCGAACGAGCTTTTGGCTATAGCCGGTTTGGGCGAATTTGGCCCGAACGCAGTTTGCCAAGATATTCTTGAAGTCGGCGGTAAATGATATTGCTGAGAAGGAAAACCCCAATCAAGTTCGGCACCGCCATCGCCAAGATCATCATGTCGCTAAACTCCAAAATGTTCTTAGGACTGACGATCGAACCCAGGAAGGTGAACGTCAAAAATAGGACTTTGTATGTCATCGAAGCCCCTTGTCCAAATAGCGAGACAAAGCAACGCTCGCCATAGTACGACCACGATACGCATGTTGAATAGGCGAAGAGAAAAATCGCGACATAGAGCACGTATTTGAACCATGCCGTGCTCGGGTTTTGCGTGATCGCTGAGAGAGTGATCATGGAGCCTTTGTTGTCGACCGCTAATTGCTGAATCTCAGGCAGTCGATACACGCCGGACATCACCACCATCAATCCGGTCAGAGTACAAACCACCACCGTGTCGATGAATGGTTCGAGCAGCGCGACAATACCTTCGCTGACAGGCTCCTCGGTCTTGGCGGCTGAGTGGGCGATAGCTGCCGATCCCGCACCGGCCTCATTGGAGAAGCACGCCCGCTTTGCTCCGATCACAAGAACACCAAAAAATCCCCCATAACATGCCGCGGGAGTGAATGCGCCCTGTATGATCTGCCCGATCGCGAACGGGATGTAGTTGTAATTGACCGCGATGATGCTGATGCACATCAGCATGTAGGCGACGCACATGAACGGCACAACCATACCCGCGAAATTACCAATCGATTTGATTCCGCCGATAATGACCGCCCCCACCGCGATGGTCATCAGCAATCCGTAGATCCAGGGCGAAGTCTTGAGAATTGCAAATACCTCTTCCGACTGAAATGCGTTTAGCGATTGAGACACCTGATATGAATTTCCTCCCCCGAACGAACCACCGATACACAATACGGTGAAGATGATCGCCAGAACTTTGCCAAGTCCTGCGAGATTGAGCTCTGCAAGACCCTTTTGGAGGTAGACCATCGGACCGCCGAGCACCATCCCTTTGGCATCGGTCGTTCGATACATCACCGCCAGGGAGCATTCGGCAAATTTCGTGGTCATCCCAATCAAGCCAAAGAAGATCAACCAGGCCGTAGCACCGGGACCTCCCAAACCGATCGCCATCGCGACACCCGCGATGTTTCCCAACCCGACCGTACCAGACAGTGCGGAGGAGAGGGCTTGGAAGTGAGTGATGTCACCGCGATGGTCCGCATCGTCGTATTTGCCCCGAACTAAATCGATCGCGTGCCGGAATAATCGAAAGTTAATAAATCCCATTCGTATCGTGAGAAATATTCCTGCACATAAAAGCCACATGACGACAAACGGGACGCTGACGCCCAACCATTTCGGCGTCCAAAAATCAAAAAAGAGGACAGCGGCAAGGGGTGTCACCAAGTAGGTACCGAAGAAACCATCCACACTATCGATCCATGTCGCTTGTTCGGTTCCAGCTTGTGACGGAGTCTTCTTGGGAAGTTCGGCGGGAAGCGGAAGATCGTTCGGATGAACTACCCGGGGGCTTGAACTCGGCTCTGCTTCCTGAGCCCATGACTCATTGCGAAAGACAAGCGTGCTCGCAATGCAAAGGGTCCAAACAAAAAGACAAAGCCTAGAAGAGTAGGAATGCATGAATCGCACCGTGAGCATGAATACGCCATTCTTCAAAAAAGAAAACTCCGGGATTTTCCGCAAAGAGACAGCATAATAACCAACGATTTCCAAGTCCTTCTACGGAACGCGATAAAATCGTAGAATTGGCGATAATTCGCGGGGCAACAAACAGGATCAGCGAGACTGGGCAGGATGGTCAATCAAAAACGGCTAGCGTTACACAAGGCGATTTGGTTGATCCCATGGCTGTCGATGTGCCTGGTGTCCATTTCGGCCATTTTTTCGCATGCCCAAGATGCACGGTTTCACGCTACCAACGGCGTCTCCGCAACACCGACTGCTACCCAGGTTGCGTTGATCGGTCCAGGCTGGGGTGTTGCTCGCATTGAAGTTCCTGTAGGTCAGATCGCAGACGATGCGACCGTGCGTATCGTAGTGACCGATCGCGAAAATCGAATCCTCTATCCCGCCAGCGAGATATTCTCTGCAACGCCGGTTGCTCTCCCGCCCGATCCTCCAACTCCCAAAAGCGGCCGGAGAGTCGGCGATGGTGCGGTGATTCGACGATTGCGAGGAGCGATCGACCGCTTGCGCCAGCATATTGAGCCTGAAGAGCACTTGCGCATTCACTTTCTGTTTACGGGCACTGCACCCTTATCGGTCGAAATCGAAGGGGATCTCGAACTATCGCTAGTCGTCACGCCTAGGGAGCTCTCAACTGCCAACGCAACCGGGACGGCTTCCAACGAGCTTCTCGAGCAGATGTTGGCCGAGTGGTGGAACGGGTACGTCCAGCAAACCGCACGTCAGATTGCCCGCAGCGACTACCCAACGCTCATCGAACGCTATCTTGTCAACATGCTCGGCAATCGATTCGGGTTTCCAGTCCCCGACCTACTCAAGGTCAAATCCCGAAAACGATCGCGCCAGACCGATCCATTGCCAACGCTATCTCTTGTTGCGGGCGTTGAGTCCCTTCGGGATGAGATCAGCGAGTCGATGTGGATGGAGCCTAAGTCGGCGAGCGCTCCCAGACAGCAATTACCCCGACCTCCGCGTTGGCAAGATATGCCGCTGCCCGAGATCCCGCAGGATGTAGCGATCGAGAGCATCGCACAAGCCGTCCCCGATGATTTCTTTTACTTGCGATTTGGGTCATTCGCAAACTACCTATGGTTTCAGCGGATCGGGGAAGCTCGCGGTGGCGATCTTGCTCAATTAGCGCTTTTGCGAGGATACAACTACGAAGCCAGCGCTCGCGTGGAGCGAATGTTGAATTCGCGCATGACCACGATCTCCAAACTGTTCGGCGATACTGTGATCTCCGATATGGCGATTGTCGGATACGATTTGTATATGCAGGAAGGCCCTTCGATGGGGGTGGTCTTTGAAGCCAAAAACTATGCGGTGCTCAAGGCTTCGATGGAGCAGGAACGGTTGGCGACAGCTAACCGGATGAAGGCAGAGGGCTGTACCCTCGAAATAGTCGATATCGACGGGCAGTCTGTTTCGCTGCTAAGCACACCCGACCATCAGGTCCGAGCCTTCATGGTCGAAGCGGAACCCTACCTGTTCGTGACGACCAGCAGAAGCTTGGCTCAGAGGTTTTTGGAAGCTCGAAGGACGAAGGAAACATTAGCAAACAACGCTGCGTTTCGGTTTGCTCGATGGATCATGCCTCTTGAGAACCAGTACGACATGTTCGCTTACTTTTCATCAGGCTTCTTCCGAAATCTCCTCTCTCCTCGTTACCAGATCGAACTGAAGCGTCGCATGCTCGCCATTGCAGCTATCGAAACCGCCGAACTTGCCTCGGCCGTGGAAGCGATGGAGGCATCGCATCGATTTTCGGGTGATCTGCTGCGGATTGCAAACAAGTCCAAACCGATGGATCGTCGAGCATCGCAAAGCGCCTCGACAGAAATCGATCGGTGGATTTCCGAGGGTTATTTGCCTTCTTGGTTTCAACGCCGCGCCGATGGTTCCGAGACCCTTCGCTTCGGAGACGCTTGGATCGACTCGACACGCGGGCGTCGAGGGAGCTTTCTGCCCATTGCTGATACTCCGGTTCCGGACTGTAGCATCGACGAAGCGGCCGACTACGCGACGATGGCTCAGTTCTACGTTAATCAATGGCAAGAGACCGATCCGCTCATGTTCGGACTCCGGCGCTTTGCACATCCGGACATTCCCAAAGCAGAGAGACTTGCGATCGAAGCATATGTCGCTCCCCTGGGAAGCGAGAAGTACGGTGCATTTGGAATGCTGTTAGCTCCCCCAGTACCCACGCAAGTGATCATGCCGCCAGACGATGTGGTGAATGTTCAGGTACGACTGGCAGGCATACAAACCAACCAGGTCTTCTCCGAAGATCATTTTCTCTTTGCGGGCCTGAAGGATTTGGTTCCGCCATTGCCGGAGGAAACCAAAGGATTGATCGCGATTTTGCAGCTTATGCGCACGTTACCCGCCTACCTCGGAGCATGGCCGAAACCGGGATACCTCGACCGACTGCCATTGGGGCTCGGGGGCGGACCTCCGGATGTTCTCGGGTTCTCACGATCGGTTCTCGGACTGTGGCGATGGCAGATGGGTGGCTTCAGCGTTATCTCCTTCAATCGATCGATCATCGACTCCTGCGCATTGCATCTGCAGGTTGCCCCGGCCCAGGATTACGCCCAAGGAAGACTGAAGATCCGAGATCTATCCAAGAGCAAAGTCGCAAGCCTTTTCAATACGCTCAGCTTTCGACAAGCCGCTCAAACCACGCGTGGCAATCTTCTCCTTCTCGATTCAATGCAACAGCAATTGGGGGTCCCGCCGGAACAAGCAAAGATTCGGGCCGAGCAGTTGCTGGACGCCAAGCTCCAGTGCACTCTCGGCGGCGAATACCTGTTCACAGATGATCGATGGATGACCACCGCGTGGCCCAACGCTATTCGCTTGGCCCCCAATACAAATCCATCCACCATCGGCTTCGACTCGCTTCATACCGTGGCTCCCGACGATTACCAGGCATCGTGGCTGCAGTGGTTTCGCGGCGCCCAAATTCATTTGACTCAGTTACCCGAACGTCTCGTCGTCGTTGGGGAACTCGATATGGAACCACTTCCTCCACCCAAGAAGGAAGAGACCGCCCCGGCCTCCGAGGAGTCTTTGCTTCCCAATATGAATTTCGATCTTTATAACCTACCCTTCCAGTTCTTCCAAAAAGACAAGCCCAAGTCGGAATCCAAGCCGAAAGCCGAGGATAAAGGTTCAGAACAAGTCGATGCACCGAAGTCGAGGAAGAAGTTTTGAAGCGGTTTCTTATCGGCATCGACGAGGCGGGGTACGGCCCGAAAATTGGACCGCTGGTGATCGGAGCATCGGTCTGGCTGGTGCCGGCCGATCTGGATACGGATTGCATACTCGATCAGTTATCGCCAGAGTTCCAAAGCAAGCCTTGGCAATCCAGCGCATCTTTTCTCCCCTTGGGTGATTCCAAAGCGATCTTCCGAGACAAGAAGCATCTCGACAGCCTTAGACATCCGATTCGTTTTCTTTTGGACTCGTATGGTTGCTCTTGCGATTCGACCTCGGACTTGATTCACAACATCGCCGGATCAGACGCTCTTCGTGTTGAGAAAAAGCCATGGTATGGGCCATCGCTCGAGAAATCCCCTTGGGAGAGGCCATCGGTTTCCGAAGGCCTGCTCGAATCGGCGCGAGCGAAATTGCAATCCCTCGGCATCGAGTTTCGAGGCTTTATGGCTCGCATTCTCGATGAAGAAGAATTCAACAATGTTGTCCACATTGCCGGCAACAAAGCCAATGCGCTCGGTGATTGGTCCCTAACACTTCTACGGGATTGCATCGCCGCAAATTGCACTTCGCACGATAGCGATCCTCCGGTTCAAATCGAAGCATGTTGCGATCGACAAGGAGGACGCAAACATTATCTGCCGCTCCTCAATCACGCTTTTCAAGAATGGAAGCCTTGGTTCGATGTTGTCGATGAGGCAAATCAATGCAGTCGCTATCGCGGAAGAATGAACGGGATAGATCTTCGAGTTCGATTTCAGGTACACGGTGATTCGATGCTTCCGACCGGAGTGGCGTCAATGCTCGCGAAGCTGGTGCGGGAGTTATTGATGCAACGACTCAACAAATATTGGCAAGAGCAAGTTGGGGAGGGATTGAAGCCCACGGCGGGATACCCAGTCGATGCGGAACGATTTCGCCGCGCCATTGAGAAATCCGCAGTTCTAATGAACCAAGCCACCCACCGTTGGTGGCGGTGCAGTTAAGGCGCATTGAGCTTGTTGATGACGACCAAAACATCCAAAGGATCGATCGTACCATCAGGATTGGTATCGTAAAACGGCGGCGCTACATCAGTTAGCGTTAAGGCTCGAGAACCGAAACGATTGATCTCATTGATTATCGCCAACACATCCAAGGGATCGACCGATCTATCATTGTTCACGTCCAATTTGAAAGCCGGATCGGGATTGGTCCAACGGAATGGATCCGAATCGTTGACCGAGAACAGAAACGAATTGCTCGTCAAGTTCATGCCTGCAGCTTGGAGGGACACGCTTCGCAATCGTTGAGGGCGAAAATCATCGATGGCGGTAACCGTAATATCAACTTGGGTCGTCCCCGCAGGTATCAGAACTGAGGAGGGGAATTCGATGATGCCGACAGGAATAGCAGATAATGACACCAACGCACCACCGGTTGGAGCCGGCGAGCGAATACCAATCGTCAATTGCGTTGATTGCTGCGTTGGCTCGTCCTCGTGCAATTGAGCAGATTCGGCCGCAAGCGAGATCGGTTGGAAATCGGTAACCGTTACCGTTATCTTTGCGGTTTGGAAGTTGGACGCCGAGGCGCTGAATTCGACGGTTTGGCTACCATCGAACAAAGCGTCATCAACGGCAGCGATCCCTACGGTGGTGCTTGTAATACCGGCTGCTAGGTTGATCGATGCAGGCAGGGTGGCTTCGCTGGTATCATTGCTGGCCAGTTGCACGGTGATTGCCGAACTAGAGAACGCCGCAGGACGGGAGATCGTCAAGACGGCGGCCCCTGCACCCGCTGCCTCGGAAAAAGTACTCTTGTCAATCGAGAGTGTCAGGACAGGCGGAGCAGCAACGATGATCTGAAACTGTTGTTGCGAAGAACCGCCATCGTCATCGGTCACAGTCAAAGTCACTGTGTACGTGCCTGGGGCTGTGTAGGTATGCGAACCATCGAAGAATCCTCGTGTTGGATTGACACCATTACCTAGGGACTCCACGGTCGCATTCCCGCTGTCTGAAAGCCCGTCACCCCATTGAATTTGGTATGTGAATGTTTCCGACTTGGGGGGAGTCGTCTGGGGAGTACCAAATCCCGGGTCGGAAAACTGACCGATTCGAGTGATGCTCACAGGCACCCCTGTTGTTGCCGAAGCATTCCCTCGAGCGACAAACGTGGGCGCCACGTTGCTGATGGCGATCGAGACGGGAAAGGACTTTGTGCCAATCGATCCTTGGAGTGAGATCGCAGCAGCGTAATTTGCGTTATCTCCAAAAACTTTGTTGCCAGTAACCCGTGCAGATGGAGTGATCAGTTGCCAGCCGATGTCGTTCATTGCTGCTAAATCCAAGCGAGTCGGCATCAAGCGCTCTGCGTTATTGATCGTTGGTACCATGCTTGGTCTCACACCACGGTAGGTGATGTCATTGCCGAAGTGATCCGCATCGGCCATGGGTACCTGAGCCCCGAATTCCTGTGTGGCCATCGCGCCCGTAAACTTGCTGTTAACAATCTTGGTATCGAAGCTTTGAGTCGTTCCAAATCCGAGTACGTGAAGAAACTCGTGGGCCGCAACAGTCACAAAGTCGATTTGATTGGATCCGATTCCCGACAGCGATGTTCCAAAGTACCAGTTTCTTCCTGTATCGAACGCTATTGCACCTCCCCAGGGCCCGACATCCGTCTGGGGATTGGCCAATCCCCCAGTTTGACCTCGTGCCTTGACGGTATCGACGAACGATTGTTGGCCAGAAGCCGAGAAACCGCCGCGATTACCGAGAGCGGCTTCTCCCCCGATCGATCTGGCACCGACAAAGACAAGGATCTCATTAGCGGGAATCGGCAGATTGGCGATTGTAGTGGAAATGCCGGTGCTTGGATTATTGAATCTCGCTTGCCAAGTATCGACTCCACCGGGTTGTATCGCGGCGAGAGTATCGTTAAAGCGACTCGCGACGGAGTCGAGGGCAGTTTGCAAAAGCGATTTGCGTTCGCTGGTAAAAAAACCTGTCGTATCGAACTGGTAATCGATGCGAACGCGAAGCGGACCCGGCGATGGTTTCGATGCGATTGTCGCAGGCGAATTGGTTCCATCCCCCCATCGAATCGTACCGGTAATGTCCCCCATCAATTCCGAAACATCAAGTGTTTGATCGAGCGCGTAGATCTGTCCTTCCGCGGTCATCGTCAACCGCGAATCCAGCGATTCGATGCACAAACGCCTTAACCTTCCCCTACGCTGGACCGATTTCTTCATCAACAGCCATGAGTGGAACATGAGGGGCCCCGCATCGGTAATGAGCAGTTTCTGTCTGCCTGTTATGGATCATCACAGTTTCCCACAAGTATAACGAAAAAACGAAAAAAAGATTCGCGAAATTTGGCCCCGCATACAGCAGCGGGAGAAATTCCAAAATCATCCGAGCTAGCTACTTTACTTCCACGACGATCGCAGTCGCGTTATCGCGGCCCGACTCGGAAACTGCCGACAGGACAAGCCGCTGGGCAGGTGGTTGCGATGATTGGACGGAATCGGGAAACAGGACCAGGTCCAACAACGCATGGTCCCAAAGTCCTTCGATGACACCATCGGAACAAAGGATCAAACGGTCTCCGGCTTGCAACTCAAGAGTTCCGCAATGGGGTTCCACGAACTGATGTCCGGCCCCGAGGGCTTTGGACAGAACATTTTTGCGAGGATGGAAACGAGCCTGCCGCTCATTGATCTGCCCGGTGCGACGCAACCAGCCTACGAACGTGTGGTCCTCGGATATTTGGCATAGTTGATATCCGGAAGATCGACCTACGGTTGCATCTTCGTCAGATCTTCGTATTCGGTAAAGTCGTGTGTCCCCGATGTGGGCGAACATCGCGACGCTGCGATGGATCCACACCAGGGTCAGAGTGGACCCCATGTTCGTGCAGGCGATATCGTAGGATCCGAGTCGTTCGAGCTCAGCATGAATCGATTGAAAGAGAGTTTTCAGGATCCCAGGGGAGGCTTCGATCAGGTGTTCGTCATTGAGCAGATAAGTCGTCGGCATC
>JBILVV010000537.1:0-2815 GCA_044370255.1 Pirellula sp. | reverse complement strand
GGCAGGCTATTGTGATCGGGGGATTGATCAAGGAAGAGAAAAACGACAGCCAGAACAAAGTACCCTTCTTTGGCGATATCCCGCTCGTCGGCCGACTGTTTCGATCACGATCGCTGGCTAAGGAGCGGAGCGAGATCATCATTACCTTGCTGCCTCGAATCGCGATGCCAGGAGATTGTGAGTGCCTCGATTTCGACCCACAGGTCGTCCAGGCCAGCACGCCGATCATGGACAAAAATCTCAATCCCATCAATCGTGCGGCTTGGGAAGGAGAGGTGGAAGGAGCAGCCGATAAGCGTAAGCGATGGTGGACGTGGGGTGCTCATCGCGAGAACAAGAAAGCACCTCTTGCTCCCCCGCATGCGGCATCGATGTCATTGCCAACTTATGAACCTATGGTTCCTCGCGAGAAGCAATTAGCACCGCCGATCGGGTTCACGCCCCAGGGTGATCCACTCGGCATGCAATCGAATGTCCCTCAGCCGATCGTGCCACCACCGATGCCGATCTCCGAGCCGATGCTGACCGATCTTCCTTTGCTTCCGGCACAGAGTTTTCCAGTGCAAGGAAACGGGCGGTCTGGCCAATAACGCAATCTGCCCGAGTAGCCTATTCGAAACCCATGAGGCGTTTTGGCGTGAACCGTGGTTTCCTGCCACCCTAAGGCGTTTTGACAACGGTTTGTGTGGTGCCAGACACCTCATCGAAGGAACTAGGGATTAGTCGCATGGGGGTGAATGCGGGATAGAAGCCTGGGGGAGGATTGAGGATCATGTTGGAGTCGAAGCTGATGTCCTTCGTCGTGTTTTGAACACTGATCGTAGTACTGGCAAGAATTGGCCCAGTCAGTGTTTGGATTTTCCCCAAAGATGAGTTGCTATTCCCAAGGTTGATCGTCTGCGTGGAGAAGATTGCTCCATCGATTCGGCATGGAAACGTATCGAGGTGATCGGAATCGGATGCTCCGGCAAAGGGAGTATGGGTCGGATTGAAGTTGAATCGTACATCGCTCTCTCTCAACAGGTTCATTCCCAATGTATCCAGCGAGGTGTTGTCGATTATAGGTGCCTCGGCAATGATTGCTGGGTAGTTTCTGCTGAGTGCTTCCCAGACAATACCGCGCGAGAGGACGACGCGAGGACAGTTACGGAACACCAGAGTGGATCGGATGCGAGAGTTCTCGATGAACACATCCCGGCCACGACAATCGACGATGTAGATCCCCACTGATGATCGGACCGAGTTGTTCACGGAGAACGGATTGAATGCGTCGCTGAGCAAGGTGTTTTGAATGTGAACCGCGCTAGTATTCTGTGAATTGTTGGTCATCGATATGATGTCGAAGTTGAGATTGCATGTATTGTTGCTGATTATCCCCAACTCGACTTTGGTCGGTTGTCGATTGAGGACATCGGGAAGATCTGGGAAATCCCAAGTCCACGAGACTTGGCCCCATGTATTAGCGTTAACGTTTACGGAGGGACCAACGTAGGTCTGGGTTGCGGAGGGGTTGTTGAAGAAGAAGGTGATTTGCCATCGAAACGAGGCGGCTTGGTTTTCCGGTCTTACCCAGCCACTGATGACATATCGATTCCATCGGACCAGATGCCGCGAGATTTCCAGAACAATAGAGTTGTTTCCGGAGGTACGTCCGGTCAATCGACCGGAGTACCCCGTGTTATAACCTCTGGTCTTATCGTGAGTCAGTATCGCGTTGGAATTGCTGTACCAGGGGGATAGCCCGTTTGCGAAACTCGGATTGACAATGAGTTGCTCCCCTCCGAACGGTGGTTGGATCGTTACTGCACCAGAGGCGTTCCTGTAGGCGACTCCGGGATAGGAAGTCGTATTGTTCGGGTCAAAACTCGGGACTTGTAAGTTCCAAGGGATCGATGCGACCCGCCGCTGCATAAAATTTGTCATGGTTCCTGTGAATGCACTGCCTGTCATCGCGTCCATGAAAATACTGGACGACGTGGCTGATGTATTCTGCCTGGCGATCGACCAGTGATTGGCATTGACCGTCGATGAGGTATGGTTGATCGATGCATCGTTGGAATACAGAGCGCTTCGAAAACCTTCGTAGAGGGTTGGTCTCGCTTCGTACCGAGCGGTCAATCGCTGAATCGCGCTACCGAAGGTTCCTACGGAGGTGACCTGTGCCGCTCCCTTGGGGCTGACTCCTAACGGAGACATCGTTGCGGAGACGTTGAATCCAGATCGGGAATCGATGTTGACATTGAGAGTCGCCGTGGGATCGGTTAACGCCTGGGCGTTGTATTGGCGTTGCCAGTATTCGAGTCCTGCCTGCGCCATCCGCCGCGCTTCGACTTGATCCCGTATCTGCTGATTCACTCTGCCTGCCACCCGCGATGTTTCTAACCCAGCAACGGCTAGACATGCGATCAGCGCAGTCACTCCCATGACCACCGGATAGAGGCTGCCCATACGTCTCGGTCGTCGCGACGGAACAGAGCGACAGATGTTTCGATAGGTGAACATGGCAAGCATTCGAAGCGTTAGGGGCCTTGAAATGGGCTACTGGTCAATGGATCGCCGTTCTTGTAACCGACCGAAGTTGCAATCGTCCTGCCGCTGCGAGAGACCACCACCGTGACTCGGTACACCCGATCATAAGTCGTGTTGGTCGTCGTCCAGTTATTGCTCCGTAGTCTTTCGACCGTTGTTCTCCTCGACCAATTGGTGTAACCGTTGATGTTGATGCCCAATCGATTGCGCGGGGGTGATTCTGAAAGCTGGTGATAGTCGTCGACGTCATCCCAACCGGATCGGCTAGTTCCACTGGATTCGCCTG
>JBILVV010000158.1:0-10181 GCA_044370255.1 Pirellula sp. | reverse complement strand
CTGTTGCTCTGGTCTCGTCAAGAACGCCCTCGAAGTGATTCGAGGGGACGAGTCGCCCCTTGGGTGAAAAAGCTTCGCTGGCCGTCAGCCGCAACTGAACGGACAGCGAGGCCCAAGCACGAGGGCGTCCAGGGACGAGATTGACCTGAGCAATTTGTTGGCGGCCGGAATGCCGTCGAGAGACTTTACGTAATCGGGACTCAGTCCAAACAAGCGACAACGGAGTGACGAGCAGCAGAGCGTCGCCTCGTTCGATACTAGTGTCCTGCGTGGTACTGCAAACGTCCTAGGGAGAATGGAACAATGAGAAAGCTTTTGGCTCTGCCAGCTCTTGCGGCCCTCGTGTCCGCATACGACGCTGGAGCTGTTCAAGCCGCGTTCGGCGGTGCGATCAGCTACGAGAACTGCGGCTGTAACGTCGTGGATCAGAGTGGTTCAGCGACGCACACCGTAATGAAAACGGTACGCAAAGTTGTTTACGAGCCTGAAACCGTAACTGGCAACAGGTTGGTCAACAAAGTTGTATACGAAGACAAACAAGTTCAGCGCGTTCGCTACGAACGCGAAACGCACGAACATGATGTTCAGTACACGGTCAACGTACCTGTACGTGAAACACATCAAGGCGTGCGGAACTACACCGTTCGTCGGCCTGTCTATGAAACTCGAACCAAGCAAGTGACCTACAATGTCATGAAGCCGGTTTACGAGACCCATGAGAAGGTCGTGAACTACACAGTGATGGTTCCTGTCCGCGAAACTCACGAGAAGGTTGTGAACTACACCGTTCGCACTCCTGTTCGTGAAACACGGACCAAGACCGTCAACTACACGGTGATGACCCCTGTTCGTGAAACACACGAGAAGGTTGTCAACTACACCGTTATGAACCGAGTGATGGAAGCCCGCGAGCAAGTCATCAACTATACCGTTATGGTACCGGTGACCGAAACCCGCGAGCGAACCGTCAACTACTCCGTTACCAAGCCGGTCAACTACACCAAGACCGTTACGGTCCGCGGTGGCAGCTGGCAAAACGTTGAGGAAGAAGTTCCCGGCCCAATGGTTCGTCGAACTGTTCGCGAACCAGGCACTTGGACCTTCGACCCAGCAACCTGCCGCAATGTATACTGCCCAGGCGAAAGCCGGGTGGAATGCATCCAATGCCCGCCGAAGAAGGTTTGCAAGCGAGTTTGGGTTCCAACCTGCGAAGAAAAGACCATCAACTGCGTCAAGTACGAAACCGAATGCTTGACCAAGGTTGTACCATACACCGTCACCAAGTGCGTACCAGAGTGCCGCTCCAAGACGGTTACCTACAACGTTTGCAAGCTGGTTCCTGAGTGCCGCCAAAAGACGGTTACTTACACCACCTGCAAGATGGTTCGTGAATGCCGATCCAAGGAAGTTACCTACACGGTATGCAATTGGGTTTGCGAGCAGAAGAGCAAGGTTTGCACCTACACCACCTGCAAGCTGGTTCCAGAGTGCCGTCAAAAGACCGTTTGCTACAAGACCTGCAAAATGGTTTGCGAGCAACGAGTCAAAGACGTGTGCTACACGGTTTGCAACTGGGTCTGCGAACAAAAGAGCTGCCCATACACCTACACGACCTGCAAGATCGTGAAGGAATGCCGCACCAAAAAGGTATGCCACACCGTCTGCAAGCCAGTTCACTACTGCGAAACCATCAAGGTTGCCAAGTGCGTGAAGGTTTGCGAACCATACACCTACACCCGATGTGTTGCTAAGGTTGTCTGCGAAGAAGTTCCAGTCAACGTATGCGATCCATGTGCAGGTGCTGGTATCGGTGCAGGCAACGGTTGGGCTCCTCGCAATGGTCTGTTCAACGGTCGGCTTCGCAATTGGCTCCGCGGTCTGCGTTGCCACGGCGGATGCCACGGTGGAGCAGGCTGTGGATCAAGCTGCGACAGCTGCGGTTCGGTTGAACCGACCTGCGGTTGCTAGTCGATCGATCCCGATCTAGTTCGATAAAAATCAAACGGCTGGCGTCTACGCGATGTCAGCCGTTTTTTTATTTACGGTTGGATTGAGGCAAGTGGCATCAATGGCCACATCGGACAGTCTTTCAGGCTTTGCGAAGGGCATAGTGATCCTGAGACTCGTCGAGCCAATGTGATTGATCGCATCACCTCCACTCACAGCATAGCTTCCTTCACGATATACCAACTTGCCAAGCATAGGTGTGCTAGCGAAACCTTGCCGGATTCATCTGGACTTGGCCCCGTGCCAACAGGTACAACCCGACGGCTAATACTGACCGACCTTCTGTTTCCGGGTTCGACGAGATGGCTAGCGAAGGGGATCCAAAAATTCGCCGTATTGCGATCGTGCTGCAAAGCATGGACGCGGATACGGTCCGAAAACTGCTTTCCCAATTTCCGGAGGACGTTTCGCGTGCGATACGCCGAGCATTCTCCAGCTTGGGTACGGTCACTCCGGCCGAGAGAGCCGCGGCCGCCCAGGAACTGCAAAGCCTGTTTGGCAAACCTGCGAACACGAGCCCCGATATTGCACCTGCGGTTCAGGTCCTCGATCACGGGAGAAAGATTCAGGATACCGTTCAATTATCTCCCGAGGCGAGGAACTCAGCCTCCGATTACTCCTCGTCGGTTTCTGTATCTCTTGGAACGACATCGACATCAGATCCGAATTCGAAATCGGGACTTCGCTCATGGTTAAGTGTGCCACCCGCGACACTGGCTGAGATTCTGCAGGGGGAGAGGCCGAGCGTTGTTGCTGCGGTGCTTCATGAGTTGCCTGTCGTGATGGCGACCTCGGTGTTGCAACTTCTTCCAATTCCATCTGCATCGGAAGCGATGGCTGCGATGCCTCATCTGCATCGCAACGACCCCTCGTTTATGAACGAGATTCTCGATCAAATCTGGTCGAAGTCCGAGGACGAACTTCGCAACAGTCAGAAGACCCATCTGGGTATGGAAAAATTGAGGGCGATCCTGGCTCAGGCTCCTGAGGATCACAAGTATCTTTGGACCGCTGCGTTGGGGAATATCGATCCGAAGCTACCTTCGGCCTTGGGATGGGGCCGATCGTTATCTGGCAGCGATCCATCGGCGATGATGCCAACTCCCACACCACCAACACTGAAGCTTTACACACCGCCTGAACCGGAGCAGCCTTCGGTTCCCTCTCCCCCATCAACCATCGCACCGACCCCTGAAACCCAAACTCGGGATTCCCCCGTAAAGGCCCCCTATCAATCGATTCAGGATTTGATGAAGCTCGCGGACGCGGACTTCGTTTCGGTGATCTATTCCGTGGAACCGGCAACCGTATTGCTCGCGCTGGCTGGTGTCGAGCGGGATTTCCTCAAACGGGTCGAACGGATGATGCCTAAAAAAGACTTGTATCGCTTTCGGCAACGCCTCAATCGCTTGAACGATGTAACCCTACGCCAGATCGATCAAGCCCATTTCGAAATCTTGGAACGAGCGAACACACTGTTCTATCAGGGGCAAATCGATTCGCAGAGCCAGGACGATTCTAAAGGACGACTCAGTAACACACACTCCTTTTCGGAAGCAGCGTAACACACGCTCACTATGGCCACAGTACTTAAGTCTCGGCAACTACAGGACGGATTGAACACGGCGCAAGCGGAGGTGTTCAACTGGGAAGACGTTGCAGGCAGGGCCAATCACTACCTGGAATCGATCAAAGCAGAAGCCCGTTTGATGCTCGAGAACTGTGCGAAGGAATGTGATGCGCTTCGCGAGAAAGCCCGACATGAGGGGATGAATGCGGGGGAGGCCCATGTGGAACGCATGGCAGAACAGCTTGCAACAAAGATGGCCGCAGAAAAAGTGCAACACGCAGCCCAGTCTATTCAGCAAATCTGCAAGGATCTCGAAGAGGCCACCCAGCAATGGCTTAGGGAATGGCAACACGAAACGGTGGCGATCGCGATCGGAATCGCGGAGAAACTAGTCGCTCGTCAAATCGAAAGCGATCCATCGATACTTTTGAAGTGGATTGAGGACACGGTACGATTAATCCACTCTCAACGAAAAATTACCATTCGCCTCCATTCGGAGGATGCTATGATTCTTTCGGGCCCCCTCTCGGAGATGCTGGAATCCACTCTTCCCAACACCGAGATTCAATTGATTGACGATCCATCGGTAGGTCGTTTTGGAGCGGTTATACAGACCGCCGAAACCACGATCGATCGCTCCTTGGCCGTACAGATGAAACGCTTGGAACAGGAGCTTCGATGATTCCTGAGAACGCGGGCGGGACAAGCAATCGCACCGAAACTTTGTTGCGGTCATTCCCAAGTATTCCTCAAAGTCGTCAATGGAGCGGCACGCTTCAGCGCGTCCTGCCCTCAGCGATCTTCGGCAAGGTACGAAGCATCCGCGGCACAACGATCGTCGTCGATGGCCTCCCAGTCCCAGTAGGTGCAGTGGTGAAGATCCATCGACCAAACAACGAGCCGCTCGAGGGCGAGGTGATCGGGTTCGATGCTGGCAAGACATTGGTAGCTCCCCTGGACAACATCGACGGGGTGAGTTCTGGTGAGCAAGTCGAATTGTATCGTTCGTTCCGATCTGTGCCCGTGAGTCAAGAGATCGTAGGCCGTGTGGTCGACGCTGTTGGTCAACCGATCGATGATGGCCCTCCTCTGCCGATGGGGTGGCGCATTCCCGTCGATGCTCAACCTGTCCCTGCCCTCTCTCGACCTCCGATCGATACAGTACTCCCAACCCGTGTGCGAGCCATCGATGCCATGCTGACCGTGGGCAAGGGGCAACGATTGGGGATCTTCGCAGGATCGGGCGTAGGCAAAAGCACTCTTCTGGGAATGCTCGCCCGGGGCACTGAGGCAGATCATGTGGTCATCGCACTGATCGGCGAACGAGGTCGCGAGGTACGCGAGTTCCTCGAACGCGATCTCGGTGAGAGTGGTAGAGCGCGATGCACCACGGTGGTAGCCACTAGCGATCAACCGGCACCGAAGCGTATCCTGGCAGCTAAGACCGCGACTGCGATCGCGGAAGCTCTCCGAGATCAAGGCAAATCGGTGCTATTGCTCATGGATTCGGTAACTCGATTCGCCATGGCACAGCGGGAAATTGGATTGGCTGCTGGCGAGGTCCCGACAACGCGGGGTTATCCACCCAGTGTGTTCTCCCTCTTGCCGCAATTGGTTGAACGTTCAGGTCGGTCGCAACGCGGCAGTATCACAGCCTTTTACACAGTGCTCGTCGAAGGTGACGATCCAAACGAACCGATCAGCGATGCTCTGCGTGGCTTGCTCGACGGACACATTCACCTATCCCGTTCCGTGGCTGCTCGCGGCAGATATCCGGCGATTGATATCCTTCCAAGTTTGAGCCGTTTGCAATACCAGTTGGTTTCACCCCAGTTGCGGGCCGCCACCGAGGCGATTCGAAGCTCGATGGCGATCTATCGAGACAACGAGGACTTGATCCAAATCGGCGCCTACCCGCGGGGCAGTAGTCCGCAAATCGACTGGGCGATTCAACAACGCCCCTTGATCGAGAGTTTTCTCAGTCAAGAACGTGAAACACTTGTCCCTTGGGAAATCACCACCACGCAACTGATGCAGATCGGGCAGGCCGCCCCCGCAACTAGTCCACCACCGAACCCAACGCCTAATCCGATCAATCGCGCCCCATGAGCCAACCCTTTCGACTCAAAAGTGTTTTGAAGATACGTCGTCGTGAACGCGATCAAGCGGGCAAAGACGTCTCCGATGCAAACGCAGCAATCGCGGTCTTGGATTCCAAACTCTCCGAAATCGAACTCGAAGAAAGAAGTATGGAATCGCTCCGGAGGCACTTCAGTTCGGGCACAGTCATGCTCTCCCAAATCCTCGATGCCGAACGATATCAACTCGTCTTGGCAGCTCAACGAGAACATATCCTGCGAGATCGGTCCCTTCTCCATCAAGAATTGCAACGACGCCAAGCGAAGCTCGTCGTCAAACAACAGGCGGTTAAGGTTCTGGAGAAACTGGAACAGACGCATCAAGAACGCGTTGCCGAAGCTCAACTTCGCCGCGAGCAAGTCGTCTTGGACGAATGGTCACAAGTACAAACCTCCATAGCGATCCAGGGTGAAACATGATTCGAAGAATCGTCGACCTATTCCTGTGGTTCTGTGTTGCATCCATCCTCGCGCAACTCGCCGTACTTACCGTCGCAGCGGTCAAAGGAAACATCAACGACAAGACGATGGCCCGGGTTCTGGCTGCGCTCAATGGTGTCGATATCCAAGGTGAGCGACTGCAGCGGATTTTGATCAAGTCGCGAGAGGTCCCTGTCCCCACCTACGAAGACGTACTCGACGCAAAAGTAAAATCCAGCCTGGAACTCGATAGTCGACAGGAAGCTCTCGATCGCCTTCAGCGACAAATCACCGATCGCGAGCGGTCTCTAAGAGAGGAAATCAATCGATTCGAAACAACCCGAAAAGATTTCCAGCAAGAACTCGATCGCATCAAGAAGGGAACGCAGGCAGAAAACTTGAGCGAAATCAGAAAGATCCTGGAGAATCTTGCGCCAGAACAGGCCAAAGAACAGGTTCTGCTAATGTTGAAAAATAATCAGAAGAAAGACGTTGTACTGATTATTAAAGCTTTGCCGCCCGATAAACAGAAAAAGCTCTTGGCCGAATTCACTAACCAACCGGATCAGCAGCAACTAAACGAAATCCTCCAAGAACTCAAAAACACTGCTCCCATCGATCAAGCTGTTGACAAAGCGGGACAAGGGCTAGCGGGTAATTGAGGTCCGGACTCGTTGAGTGGCCCCGGGTTTCCGAGATTTCACAATGCCACTCGAAATTGACTCGCCAGCAAAAACCGTAGTCAACGCCCGGCCCCATGTGAATCACGCTCGCCGCGCTCGGGCAGACCAACAGGTTTCAACCGGATCAGATTTCTACGAACAACTCCTTCGCTTTCAAACCCCAGAGGTGACGCCGCCTGTCTCGTCGGAACCAAAGCGACCTGCTGAGCCTCCCGTCGAATCGAAATCAAAACCGCAAGAAACCGCAGAAGGCGAAGCCGAAGAAACTCGCGAACCCGAGCAGGACGAGCCCGTAAAGGAAGAATCTCAATCGTCAGCGGCAGCAGTTGCACCGACAGTCTCCGATCGTGCGCTCGACCAAGAAGCTGTGGTGAAGGCGAAGAAGACCAATCAGGATGACAACGAGGTACGCACCGCAGATAACAGCGGGAACCAGGACTCCAGCGATAGCGACAAGAAAGAAACGAACGTGACGATCAAGGCTGACACACGTGTTCAGCAGGATATCGGCCGCGATTCAAACGTACCGCAAACAGAAAAAGCTCGCCAGAAAAAAGCGGACGTTGTTGCCACACGAAACGATAATCAGGACGCAAGGAACCAGGAGGCAAAGGCACAGCAAGATCAACGTGTTGAAGACACACGTTCTGTAGAGCCAACTATCTCGATTAAGGCGGAGGAGAAAGCCGCTCGGGATCCGAATCAAGAGCAGAAAATCGCGGATGCGGCAGTAGAAAAAACCCAGGACCTTGTCGATGAAACGCACATCAAAGAGATCGATGCTCTCGAGCATGCCAATGTTCGCCTCGATGACAAGAAGCGACCTGGACTAGACCGTGACGCAAATACCAATTCGCAAGCGACACCTTCGGAAACGCTCGATGCAGCGATGAAGGGGGCAGTAGCCGAGAAACCTATCGATCGAAAAGCGGATGATCCCATTGCCGAAACCAACAACACTGCGACAGAGCCTTTGCGGCCCAAAAGGCGAACTGACCGAAACAGTTCGCGCAATCGCGGCAATAACGATGCGAGCCGAGAACCATCGGATCGTCCTCTGTCCAACGATCGCGCACTGAATTCCAAAGTCGATTCAGCGTCAGCAACTGTGACGCGAGAGATCGCCACTGCACGGTCAACTGACACAGCGTCCGTCGCCGCATTCAATCCGGCTGCTGCCAGCACTGCAGCAAGCTCCAGTGTGTCGGTACCTAGTCCGGTGCAGACCGCATCTCCTACCTTCGCCCCGACCTCGACCTCGACAGCATCCACGGATACCCGCGCGGCCCAGGGAATCAGTCGAGCCGATTCGAGCATGCAGGGATCGCCCGCGGTGGCCGTTTCGTCCGCTTCGCCGTCCGATTCCACCAGCTCGCGAGGAGCTGCTGCTACAGCCGGTTCGACCGGCACGCGAATGACGCAATATCAGGAAACGAAGCTCGTTCAACGTGTTCTGCGCGGAATGGAACAACTCTCCAATGGCGGCGGGCAGGTTCGCCTTCGCTTGCATCCACCGGAGTTGGGTTCTCTGCAAATGTCACTGAGGATCGAGGGAAACACAGTTTTTGCAGAGATGAAGGTGGAGACAACCGCCGCTCGAGACGCCCTGATGAAGAATCTTCCGGTCCTCAAAGATCGTTTGGCTGAACAAGGGATGCAGGTTCAGCATTTCGAAGTGCAGACAGACAGCAACTTCGACGGTGGTAATTCCCAGGGCGGAAATTTCAGCCCCAATTCCCAGAGTAGCCAGAACGGAAACGATACAAACTCGAATCGGGCGAACTCAAGATACGTTTCCGAGTTGCAAAATCGCCTGCCAAACCAGGAAATAGGCGGGGGACCAGAGACGATTCGTCGCTGGACTCGCACCCTCGGGCAACTCGACTTTGAAGCATAGTCGTAACTGGGATCGGCTCCATCTGCCCAGACAGTCACCTGCAGAAACGATACAATGCAGTTGATCAGAGCCTCCCCAGACATTCTTCACGAACCAATGCCTCTCGACTGTCGACTATGCCCGACTTGATCGCGCAAGGACCCAATGCATCCGATCGTTGGCGTCGTCCGTTGCCTCGCGGGGGAGAACCGACGGGATTTATGCTAGGCCGAGTTGCTCCAGGCTGGGCTGTCCCGTGGGACGATCGGATATCGAGGCAACATGCCGATCTACGTTGGGATGGTGAAAAACTTGCGGTTCAACGAATGCCCGATGCAAAGAACCCGATCTTCTATAGGGGACTGCGCAAAGACGAATTTGAGATCGGCGTCGGCGATCACTTCGTCATTGGTCAAACCACTTTTAGCTTGGTGGATCAGCGGGTCAGAATACTAGCGAGCAACGACGAACCACCCACTCTTACCGAACAGTCCTACAGCAACTCGCAACTCAGAAGAGTTCGCTATCGCGATGCTACCCAACGCATCGATACGCTCAGTCGACTTCCTGAAATCATTTCCAGCAGCAGCAGCGATGAGGAACTCCATGTCCGTGTCGTGAATCTCCTGATGCAAGGGATTCCGAGGGCTACCTTTGTCGCGATCGTTTCGGAACAAGCGTCGACTTCTACGCCACCGACTAAACCTCGAATCGAATACACTCCAAACCCGAGCGGGTGGAGTGAAACATCCGATTCGGGAATTCGTGTGCTGCATTGGGATTCGCGACAGTTAATTCTCAAGCCGTTTTCACCCTCCGCGCAGTTGATCCGCCAAGCACTCTCTTCCAATGAGAGCATACTGCATGTATGGAGTCGCGCCGCCGGGAATAATACTCCCTCGGTCTACACTCAATCCGAGAACGTTGACTGGGCCTTCTGCACACCAATCTCCGGCGAAGCATGCCCGGGTTGGGCGATTTATGTTGCAGGGGATCTGTCAAGTATGACCGCGCCGGGCAACCGAGACGCTACACTCGCGGCCACCGATGATTTACAAGATGATTTGAAATTCGCGGAATTGACAGCAACCACTATGGCGATGCTCCGGCAAACGCGATTGCTCCAACGACGACAGGATTCTCTGCGTCCTTTCTTTTCACCGATCGTACGGCACGCGCTGGCGACTCGTGATCCCGACCAAGTGCTCGCACCCCGCGAGGTACAGGTATCGGTAATGTTCTGCGACTTGCGCGGATTCTCGCGACAAAGTGAAGACTCAAGTGATCAGCTTTTAGAGCTGCTCCGCCGAGTCAGCGATGCCTTGGGCGTCATGACCCACCACATCCTGAATCGAAATGGAGTCGTGGGCGATTTTCATGGCGATGCGGCGATGGGATTTTGGGGCTGGCCGCTTGAACAACCCGATTCGGTGCGACATGCCGCAGCGGCGGCCCTTGCCATTCGCGCAGAGTTTGAAAAGTCTGCC
>JBILVV010000157.1:0-10198 GCA_044370255.1 Pirellula sp. | reverse complement strand
GCGAAGAGATGCCATCACATGATCAGTGTTGCCGATGCAATGACCGACTTGATGGTTGAGGCGAAAGTTGCTCCGCGAGACAAGTTTACGACCGTTTACAGCGGTATGGATGTCGAGCCTTTTGTAGGCGCCCATGAGTTGCGGGGTCAAACACGGCGGGAGTTGGGACTCGCCCCCGAACATGTTGTGGTCGGCAAGATTGCAAGGCTGTTTCCGCTCAAGGGGCATGAGTACGTGCTGGCAGCAGCGAAACAAGTGATTCATAAACACCCCGAAGCCCGTTTTCTGTGGGTTGGAGATGGGATTCTTCGCGAGTCGTTTGAGCAGCAGATCCGCAGGTCCGATCTGCAAAAGTATTTCATTCTTACAGGTTTACAGCGGCCCGAGCGGATCCCGGCGCTGGTGGGAGCGATGGATATCCTCGTGCATGCATCGCTGAGGGAAGGGTTGGCACGTGCCCTTCCCCAGGCGCTCATCGCTGGGAAACCTGTTGTCAGCTACGACATCGACGGAGCTCGCGAGGTGGTGATCCACGGCGAGACCGGTTGGCTGCTTCCGCCGAAAGCAATCGAACCGCTTGCCGATTCGATTTCGAGTCTGATCGCGGATCCTGCGCTCCGCAAAAGTATGGGCCGAACGGGGCAGCTTCGGTTCACCGACTTGTTCAGACATCAGACCATGACTAACCGGGTACGCGAAATTTACGCCAAGGTGTTGCGAGGAGCGGGTTAGGGGAGTGGCGTGGGGGCTGGGTCGAGCGACGCGCGCGGGCCGGTCATCGTTGCGACGATGCGAGCAGCTTGCGCCTCGGTGAATAACGCCATGACCTCGTCGTCGCTGTAGTCCATATAGTTCATGAACATGTCACCGTGCGGACCATTATCGCAGGATATGTTCGGAAATGACGGCTTACCGTAGTTCGGAGTTCGCTGTGTGGGGGTATCGCAGCAGTGATCGGTACCACCGCAGTCCAGCATATCGCCCCAGAGATGGTAGAGATTGAGGTAGTGCCCGATCTCGTGAGTTGCAGTCCGTCCGCGATGGAAGGGAGCAACAGTAGTCCCTCGCAATCCGAAGGCGGTGTGCGAGATCACGACTCCATCGGTTGCTTCAGGTCCTCCCGGAAACTGCGCGTAGCCAAGCAGTCCCCCGGTAAGGGGTGCGACCCAGATATTCAGGTAATGCCGCGTGTCCCATGGAGCGACGCCGCCGCTTTCGGGATTCTTGATCGAGTCGCCGGTCCCGAAGGATTGTCGATCGGTTTTGTGGTAGGTGATGCCTTTGGTAGGTTGGCCTGCTGGGTCGACCGACGCCAGTTCGAATTCCAAACCTGCATCGGCTGCTAAACCGCGCCATGGACGAGGTATCGATCGGCGGTTTCCGTTCTTCAGGCGGAAATCTCGGTTCAGCACTTGGATTTGAGATCGGACTTGTGCGGCGTTGATCTGTTCGTTCGAGTGGTGATACAAGACGTGAACGACGACTTGGATCCGAAACAACAGTCGCTTTTCTCGCATCATGCATCCCGTGGCGACTAAATCCCGAGTACGACGTTCCATCGCGTACCTTGAATCCAGGTAGGACGGGACGGTTTCACACAGACGATGGTGTACTGCCATCGTGCCACATTGCCGTCGGGGTTCGGGGTTTGCAGGACTCATCGCCTCATTATAACGCCGGTTGACATTTGCGTTGTCGGACGATAGCTTTGCGCGATTCTCGAAGGTCCGGATTCGTAGCTTAGGATCCTTCGGGGCCCCGACATACCCTAAAACGCATTAAACCGCATGAATCCTCAAGAATTGCTTAGAATCGTCGATTCTATGCACCGCGAAAAACAGATCGACCCTGAGTTGGTTTTTCAGGCGATTGAATCGGCGCTTGTGACTGCAGCTAAGCGGCAGTTTGGCGAGGAATCAGAAGTTCAGATCCAAATCGTTCGCGGTTCGGGAGCCATCAATGCAACGGTCGATGGCAAGAATCTAAGCCAAGATGAGATCGGCCGCATTGGCGCACAGACAGCCAAGCAGGTGATTATCCAAAAGCTCAAGGAAGCGGAGCGAGACGCACGGCTCGACGAATTTCACGGCCAAGTCGGGCAGCTCGTAAACGGCGTCGTGCAACGAACGGAGAAAGGGCTGACCATTGTTCAGCTTGGGAATGTAGAAGCCATACTGCCCAAAAGCGAGCAGATTCCCGGCGAAAACTACCACAACGGATCTCGCGTGCGAGCGGTTATTTATGAAGTGAAGGCGGTTGTAAATCGAGTAAAGATCATCCTGTCCCGCACCAAAACGACTCTCGTCCAACGCTTGTTTGAACAGGAAATCCCTGAAATCGCTGAGGGCGTTATTCGGATCAATGCGATCAGTCGGGAACCTGGGTACCGAAGCAAGGTCGCGGTCAGCAGTTCCGATCAACGTGTTGATTGTGTCGGGGCTTGCGTCGGAGTCCGTGGAAATCGCATCAAGAATATCACCGGCGAATTGGCGGGCGAGCGGATCGACATTGTGCGATGGAGCGACGATCCGATGGTCTTGATCCCCAATGCGCTACAACCTGCCCAGGTAGACCAAGTTCTACTTTGCGACATGATCGGCCGGGCTATTGCCCTGGTGAACGAGGAGCACCTCTCCCAAGCCATCGGACGGTACGGTCAAAATGTGCGGCTTGCGAGCAAGCTGTGCAGTTGGGATATTGAGATCATGACCGCGCCCGAGCTCGAGCGGCAGATTGAACGAGCTATGGAAGCGTTTATGCAAATTGATGGGATGACCGAGGAGGTCGCCCAGCAGTTAGTCGAACAAGGCTACCTATCTTTCGACGACTTGTCGGTAATCGAGCCAGAAGCCCTCATCGAAATGGGCGGATATACCGAAGAGCAAGTCGAATCGATCGTAGAGCAGGCAGAAGAAAGGGCCGCAGAGCAGGAAGCGGAAGAGGAAGCCAGGAAGGAACAGGAGCGGATTGAGAAAGAGCGACGCGCTACCGAAGAACTCGATCGCAGTGATTCGGGGGATAAACCTGAAGCCGGCTGAGCGCCGTTCGAAAGATCTTTCGAGACGAATCCTCGAAAACCGCCTGACGGCGGGCGTCTAATACGCTAACATATGAACGTCGCTGATTCTCGAATCTCCGAGGAGCTAACGTGCACAATGGTCATCAGTAGCGGATGAATGAACCAATCCGCTCGCATCGACGACCGTTGAAGGTAACGTCTCGCTATGGAGTCATTCGCTGGTTTCGCGAAGGGGCGTTTTATGAATTAACTAGACCAACACCGAGGGCGAAAGGATCTCCTGCACCGTTAGGAGTATTCGTCCGAACAATTGAGGGCAGAGCCCGGGGACTATTGCTCAGTGGCAATTCGAATATACTCGCTTGCAAAAGACTTGGGATTGGACAGCAAGGAGCTGGTCGATCTCTGTGCGCGCATTGGAATTCAAGGGAAGGGTAGCGCGCTGGCGAGTTTGGAAGAAGAAGAAATTCTCCGGATAAAAAAACATCTTGAGGAGAGGAGTGCGCCTGCTGCCCCCGTTGTGAAAGAAGCCCTCAAGCCACAGCGAGAAGCGACCAAGGAAGCTCCGATACGAGACCTAGGAACGAAACCTCAGGCGCCTCGACGTGACTTGTCCTCTATACGGGCGAAAATGGGAGGCGCGGATCGAACTGGCGCTGTCGACTCAGCAACGACAGCCGTTGCGGAACGGGCTCCCACGTTGTCGGAAGAACCTCCGTCGGTTGAGGATTTTGATCAAACGGTAACACCCGATACCTCTTCCGCGGTCTCAGCCAAAGAATCGTCTGAGGAGACTCGAGAGAAGTCATCGACACGAGCCGGTTCGGAAAGCTTGACAAGAGAGGATTTCTACTCACCAGCAGATGTGTCCGGAAAAATGCGGGTGATCGGTCGGGGCAAATCATCGGAACCCAAGCCCCCTGGCGAAGGGACGGGTCGCCAGCGTAAAACGCGGGACCCCGTCATCAACATTAACTTGGCAAAGATCCCAAAGTCCGCCGGTCCATCCCCTGCCCCGAAACCAGCGGAACCGGTAGCCCAGAAGCCCATTGTGAAGCTGACGCCCGACGTCTTGAAGGGGGTTCAGCAACCACAATCCAAAGCCGGGGAAAAGGCAGGTGGTGGATCCGTCAAGCCAGGGACTGGTAGTGGGCGGGCGACCGCTCCCAGTCAAACCCAGCATGCTGGACTTACGGAATTCAAGCAGGCTGCGGAAAACAAACTCAATCAAAAGCATCGCAAACCTTCGGAAGATGTCGAAGAACCCGTACGCAAGAAAGGACTCGCCAGTCTCGAAGCCTCTCGAAGCGAACGAAGTTCGTTGCGAAACGCCACGCGTATTCAGACCACGCGAGACCTTGCCACCGTCGAGGAAGAGGAGGAACGCCGAGCGGCTGCGCTGAGACCCAAAAAGAAGCTCGGCACAGCCTCTGGAAAGAAAGAGAAGATATCACTGGTGATGCCCTGTACGATTCGCAGTTTTTGCGAAGCCGCCGGGGTCACCGGCGGACGTGTACTCAGATCGTTGATGGGAATGGGAACGATGGCGAACATCAACGCATCACTCACCCAGGAACAAGCCGAATTGGTCGCGATCGACCTCGGGGTGGAAATTGAGTTCAAACAAGCGGAGACACTCGAGGATAGCGTTATCGCGAAACTCGATTTGTTCGAAGACAACCCGGACGATTTGACTGTCCGACCCCCAATCGTAACCTTTCTTGGGCACGTCGATCACGGTAAGACATCGCTGCTCGACTATCTAATCGGAACCAAGATCGTTGCCGGCGAAGCTGGTGGCATCACGCAACACATTCGAGCTTATCAAGTCAAAAAGGACGGGCGTGCGGTCTCATTTGTCGACACGCCCGGCCACGAAGCCTTTACGGAAATGCGGGCCCGAGGAGCCAACGTTACAGATATCGCTATCTTGGTTGTCGCTGCTGACGACGGCATCATGCCACAGACCGAAGAGGCGATCTCGCACGCGAAAGCCGCAGGCGTTCCCATCGTCGTCGCGGCAAATAAGTGCGATCTTCCCGGTGCCGATGTTCAACGCATCATGACCCAGATGACGGAACATGGACTCACGCCCAGCGCTTGGGGAGGTGAGGTGGAAGTGGTACAAACCAGCGCCATTACTGGCCAGGGTATGGACGAACTCCTCGAGACCATCCTGACCGTTGCCGAGCTGCATGACTACAAAGCGAATCCCAAGCGGGCTGCAATGGGGGTCTGCTTGGAAAGTGAACAGTCAGCAGACCGCGGGGTTATCGCCAAAGTGATGGTCCGTACAGGAACTCTCCGAGTCGGCGATATCGTTGTTTGCGGTTCAACGTTTGGCCGCGTTAAGGCACTCTACGATACCCTCAAGCGAAACAAGCAAATGACCGAGGCCGGCCCGTCCATGCCAGTCAATATCACGGGTCTTGAAAAGGCGCCAGAGGCCGGAGAAAAGTTTTACGTCATCGACGACATTGCACAAGCGCGACAACTGGCAGCCGGGCGTGAACAACTCCTCCGCAAACAATCCCTATCAGGAACATCACCCAAAGTTTCCTTCGAAACATTTCAGGAACTGCTGCAATCTGGCAAGCTTGGCGTGAAAGAAGAGAGAGTAACACTGAACTTGATCGTCCGCGCCGACGCTCGCGGTTCGCTCGAAGCGATCGAGAAGGAGCTCGGGAAGCTCGATCACCCGGAAGTCGAAATACGAATCCTCCAGAAGTCGGTAGGTGGGATCACAGTAGCAGACGTTACTCTCGCAAGTGCCTCGCAAGCAGTCATCGTCGGGTTCAATGTGATCCCTGACGAAGCAGCAAGGGCACTCGCAGATACCCGAAACGTTGAAATCCGACGCTACGATATTATCTACAACTTGGCACAGGACATACGATCCCTGATTGAAGGCAAACTCAAGCCAGAGGAAAAGGTCATAGAATTGGGTCGTGCCCTGGTCAAGCAGGTCTTCAGTGTGTCTCGAGTTGGTACGATCGCTGGTTGTTATGTAGCTCAGGGAACCGTGGAGCGAGGCTGCCGCGTTCGCGTCAATCGAGAAGGAAGAAAGATTGGGGACTATGTTCTCGAAACGCTCAAACGCGTCAAGGATGACGTAAAAGAGGTGAGTCGAGGTATGGAATGCGGTATCAAGCTAGGTGGCTTCAACGACGTCAAAGTGGATGACGTTCTCGAAGCCTACCGCATCGAAGAAGTCGCTCGTACGCTGAGTTCGTCCAAATCATGAGTGCTCGTCGACTGCTTAAGGCAGCCGAGGCAATCCGAGAAGTTGTCTCGATGGCCATTCTCACAGAACTCCGAGACCCCCGAGTCAAGAACGTAACCGTTCTCGGGGTCGAACTATCGCCGGATATGCGAGAAGCGAAAGTGGCCGTCAGCATCATGGGGAGCGAAAGCCAACAACGCACAACTTTGAAAGGATTGCAGAACGCATCTGGTTTTCTTCAAACCAGAATCGCGGATCGAATCGACACACGTTATACCCCCCGACTCTCCTTCGTGATTGACGAAGGTGTTAAGAAGTCCGTTGCTGTCCAGCAAATTCTCGACCAAATTGCTCGCGAACGCCAAAGCGAAGCAGTCCCGGCCAATCAAAACTATACCGACCCCGGTGATCCAACGGATGCGGAACACACATAGGCGGAACAGGAATCCCCGTAATTCACCACTTCGATTGAATTTACATTTCAAAGCGTGTATCCATGACAGCCAGCAACCGTGCCTCGAAAATCGATGCGCTCCACAAATCCCTGAAGAAGCACTTTAAACCAGCACCCGATGCCCCAGAGCGGTCCGTTTTGGAACATCTTCTCTATGCATGCTGCCTCGAAGATGCACGGTTCGAACAAGCAGATGAAGCCTTTGCCAAACTGCAACAGACTTATTTCGATTGGAATGAAGTTCGTGTCACAACCGTCTCCGAATTGGCGCAATGCCTACAGAGCCTACCCCTTGCCAACCAAGCGGCCCTTCGAATTAAACAGTGCCTTCAATCTCTATTCGAAGCGCGATACCAATATGAGATCGATGACTTAAAGAAGGCGAACTTAGGGAAAGCGGTCGCTGAACTGGAGGCATGGAAAGGAATGTCTCCGTTTGTTGTCAGTTATGTTTCTCAGCAGGCGCTCGGCGGCCATTCGATTCCTATTGGCCATGCAATTGTTGAGTCTTTGTTGCAGTGCGAAATCGTTTCTCCCGCGGAGGCAGAAAAGAAATCGGTACCTGGATTGGAAAGAGCGATCCCAAAGAACAAAGGAAGCGAGTTCGCCTCTCTCCTGATTCACTTCGCTATGGAAATGCAAACACACCCGAGAAGCGCATCCGTACAAGCGGTCCTGAAAGACCTCGGTGTCACCTACAAGACAAAGGCGAAAGTGGAACCGAAACACGAACCCAAGCCTCCGCAGGCGGCGTCTAAAGGAACAACGGATGGCTCCAAAGGAGCCGTCACGACCAAGGGTAAAGGCCCCGATAAGCCCGAACATACTCCTTCACCGCAAGCATCGAAAAAAGCAGAGACCAAAAAGAGTAGCGTTGATGTAGCAAAAGCTGAGAAACCAGCCCAGAAGCCCGCTGAAGGGAAGGATGTCTCGCCAAAGGGAGCGGCCAAGCCAGTAGCAACCAAGAAGATGACGCCTCCCTCTACGACCAAACAAGCACCCGGGGCAAAAGCTCAATCCGCACCCAAGAAAAAAGAAACCTCCAAGAAATCGCCACCCAAAAAGCCCGGCAAGAAAGATAACAACTCTAAGCAGTCGGCAAAGTCCAAGCCGGTGGATTCCAGGAACAAGAAAACGGAAGACGGGAAAACTACGAAACGAAGCATGCCCCCGAAAGGATCCGCTGGTACAGGCTCGGTTTCCTCGACATTGACTAAGAAAAAACCGAAGTAAAACCACACCGAGGTATACGCCTCGAAATGAAAAATGATTAAGGAGCATCGACATGGCAGGACATTCGCAGTGGGCAAACATCAAGCATCGAAAGGCACTCGTCGACAGCCGACGTAGCAAATTGTGGAGCAAGCTTTCCAAGGCGATCATTGTTGCTGCGAAACTCGGTGGGGGCGACCCGAACAGCAACGTCCGATTGCGCACGGCGATCCTCGATGCCAAAGCAGTTTCGCTGCCCAAGGACAATATTGAGCGCGCGATCAAGAAAGGAACCGGGGAACTCGATGGCGGCGATGTAGAGGAGATTCTGTATGAGGGATATGGACCAGGTGGTGTTGCTATCCTCGTGGATATCATGACCGATAATCGAAATCGAACAGCCCCCGAAATCCGCAAGATATTTGATTCCTGTGGTGGCAACCTTGGCTCGACCAACTGCGTTGCCTATTTGTTCGAACGCAAAGGTTTGATCGCAATCAAATCGTCGTCTGCGAATCTCGAACAGGTTATAGAAATCGCCCTCGACCATGGTGCTGAGGATGTGACCGAATCGGGCGACTTGATCGAGATCGTTTGTCCCACCGATGCATACTCGGGACTGGTCGAGATTCTGGAAGGGCGGGAAATTCTGATGGAATCCAAAGAGGTGACGCGCATTCCGAACCTGACCGTAGAAGTCGACTCGGAAACGGCCACCTCGGTCATGAAGCTACTCGAAAAACTTGAAGATAACGATGATGTTCAATCGGTCGCAACAAACGTCAATTTTACCGCCGAACAACTTGCCGCTATGGGCTAAGGCCAATGCGGATCCAGCGACTTGCTTCCGCGATAAACAGGCTAGAACTCTTTTTTGTGGGTGACCATGCTCCCTAGGATATGCTCAACAGACCCGTATTTTTACGCGGACATTAAGCAATACTTGGACCGTTTAAGTCCTGACGGTTCGGTTATATCCAAGAAAAGTCGCGAACTGACGCTCAAGCTCTTTGGCACCGTACTTAATCCCCAGCAAGTAGTGGAACGCATCTGCGATGATGTTCGCAAACAAGGGATCGACGGAGTTTTGCATTACCTTCGTGCGCTCGACAGCCCGGAAGCAGATGCTAGATCGATACGAGTGCCTGTCGATCGCATCCAAGAAGCTCACCGTCGCGCGAGCCGGGAATTCTTGAGTTGCGTTCGAACAGTACGGGACAACGTCACCCGTTTTCAAACCGCCATCTTGCATCGGGATGTCGAAGTTGACGGTTTGGCGGGAACCCGCATACGGCACCGTTATTTGCCTTTGCGCCGTGTCGGTCTTTGCATTCCCGGCGGCGCCGCAGCCTATCCGTCAACAGTCTTGATGACCGCGGTGCCAGCCCTGTGTGCAGGTGTCAAGGAGATAGTTGCCGTTTCGCCTCCGACAAAGTTCGGAGCTTTCAATGACGATGTGCTCGCAACGTGCTTCGAACTAGGAATTCAAGAGGTGTATGCAGTTGGAGGTGCCCAAGGGGTTGCTGCACTGGCCTACGGAATCGAAGGAATTGAACCTGTAGATAAAATTGTAGGTCCCGGAAATCTCTTCGTCGCTTTGGCAAAAAAACTGGTTTACGGGACCGTCGATATCGACTCCATCGCAGGTCCGAGCGAAGTGACCGTGATCACCGACCAAACAACACGCCCTGCTTTCGCAGCATCCGATTTGATCGCACAAGCCGAACACTCACCAGGAGCTAGTATTGTCCTTTCGGCTAGTGAGTCGATGCTCAATGCAATCGATGCCGCCATAGAACATCAATTGCAAGGACTTGAACGATCCGAGTTAGCTGCCGACTCGTTGAAAAGCTTCGGGGCGAGCATTCTCTGTCGTGACGAAGAGGAAGTCATCGATGTCGCGAATAGACTCGCGCCCGAGCATTTGCAGATCTCTGTCGACGAGCCAGAGCGCTTTGCTAACGCGATTCGCAACGCCGGTGCTCAGTTCCTCGGGCATTACACACCGGTAGCCCTGGGTGACTATGCAGCGGGACCATCCCATGTGTTACCCACGGGAGCGACCGCACGTTGGGCCTCGGGATTGACCTCCAACGACTTTCTCCGTTCTTTTAGCAGCGTTCAATTTAGCTTGGACGCGCTCCAAGTCATTGGCCCGACTGTTTCCGAACTTGCGAATCGAGAAGGATTGACGGCGCACCGAGAGAGCGTCATGGTTCGGTTGCGTAGCACTTAGAAGATAACTCGTAAGCTACTCTGCGAAGTGGGGAAAAGCGACTGTCTTTTCCTC
>JBILVV010000536.1:0-2827 GCA_044370255.1 Pirellula sp. | reverse complement strand
TCGCCCGCGAGCAAGTGGGACGCTGCGATTCCAGCCAGTCCGATACCGCACTCGCGAAAGAACCAACGTCGACGCAAAAATTCCGCTCGAGCTTGGTGCAATGGCAGAGGATGGGGATGCATAAGAGTTCCTTTGATATTGATCAAGTTAGTATATCTCGGATCACCCGACCTTCATCGGTAGGGCCGATCAAACGATTGAACAAACCCTGATATTCAACGCCAAATCGGTAGGGGTCGAAGCCCAGCAAGTGAAGCAACGTAGCCTGCAAATCCCTCGGGGTCACCGCATTTTCCGTAACGTAATAACCGATCGGGTCGGTTTGACCAAACGAAACGCCGCCGCGAATACCGCCACCTGCTAAGAACATGGTGTAAGCATAAGGATGGTGATCGCGACCGAAAAAGCCTTTGGTCGGCGTGTCTCGCACATTGTTTTGCGACATCGGGGTTCGACCGAACTCACCTCCCCAAACCACAAGTGTTGAATCGAGCAAGCCGCGCTGTTTCAAATCGGTGATCAGCGCGGCAACGGCGCGATCTATCTGCTGGCACTTGATCGGCAATGTTTCATCGATCGACTCGCCGGGCGAGGAACCATGATGATCCCAACCCCAGTCATAGATTTGCACGAAGCGAACTCCGGACTCAACGAGTCTTCGCGCTAACAGGCAATTGTTCGCAAACGTAGGATCGTTTCCTTGATAGAAGACTCGCGGGTCGACCTCCGACTCAGCGCGCGAAACAAAACCTGGCTGTGCGCCGTACATGTCGAGCGTTTGCTGAGTTTCCCTCGACAGATCCATGACCTCGGGAACGGAGATTTGCATGCGGTAGGCTAGCTCGTATTGCTCGATGCGGGTCATCGTCTCAGGATCCCCTAGACGAGCGTATTGCTCTTGGTTCATGTCGCGCAGCGTGCTGAGCATATCGCGGCGCAGTCCACGATCGATGCCCGCGGGATTCGACAGATAGAATACGGGGTCTCCGGTTGTTCGGCATTGGACTCCTTGATAGACCGATGGCAAGAACCCGCTTCCCCACAGACTCTTGCCTGCATCCGGCGTTTTGCCACCCGATAACAAGACCACGAATCCGGGCAAGTCCTCGTTTTCGCTTCCAAGCCCATACGTTGTCCAGGCCCCGATCGATGGGTAACCCAAACGGGACTGGCCGGTATGAACAAGTAACTGCGCCGGAGCGTGATTGAATTGATCGGTCGTCATCGATCGAATGAAAGCGATATCATCGACGCACTTGGATAGATTCGGAAGAAGTTCCGACAACCATTGGCCGCTTTGTCCGTATTGCTGGAACTGGAACATGGGGCCGAGCATCTTGGGAACTCCCTTGATGAAGGCGAATCGCTTCCCCTCCAGATACTCCTTCGGACAATCTTTTCCCGAGTACTTGTTGAGTTCAGGCTTGTAGTCAAATAGCTCGAGTTGCGATGGCGATCCAGCCATGTGGAGGTAGATCACATGCTTTGCGCGTGCGGGAAGCGGCGGTGATTTCGGGCTGAGAGGGCGAGTGGAAGGATCTTCGGCTTGCGATGTATTCGTTGCCCCATTGATAGCCGACAGGGCGATGGCACCCAGACCTAAACCGCATCGGCCGAGAAAATGCCGGCGTGTTTGCTGCGACAACTGCGAGTAATGGCGAGCGAGATATTCGTAGTGGTTCATGGTCGCATCAAAAATTCATCAAGGTTGATCACGGTACTGGTCACGATGGACCACGACGCCAGTTCGGTCGCTGGAATCTGGGAGTCGAGGGGGAAGGCCGCCTGCTCGATCAATCGCCGCGCTTCCTCTTCGCGAGTCGCATAGTGAAGACGCGATCGAGCCAGAAGATCTTGAAGGCGTTTGCGTTCGGTATCGGAGATCGGTCGGGAGAGAGCCTGCAGGAATCCCCGCTCGAGACGCTCCGGATCACTGCTGGAGCTTTGATGCCACCGCTGGGCCATCGCCAAGGAAGCTTCCACATACACTGGGTCGTTGAGTGTTACCAATGCCTGAAGAGGAGTATTGGTATGGATGCGCCGGATCTGGCACACCTCGCGGGTTGTCGCATCGAATGTTTCCATCGATGGATACGGAGTCGTTCGTTTCCAAAAGGTATAGATCCCCCGTCGGAATCGGTCTTCGCCGAGACTGGTGGTCCACTTCGCGCCGGAGTAGGTGGATCGCCACAGGCCGTCGGGTTGCGGAGGCATCACTGGTGGGCCTCCTCGCTTGCTCGAGAGCAAACCCGAGGCGGCCATGGTTTGGTCGCGTACCATTTCGGCAGTCAAGCGGAAGCGCGACGATCGGCTGAACCATCGATTTTGAGGATCGCGCTGGCGCCGCTGCTGGTCGAGAACGAATCCTTGCTGATACGTATTCGTCATAACGATCGCCTTGATCAATCGCTTGATCGACCAATCGAATTCATCGCGAAACTGAATCGCCAGTTCATCGAGAAGTTCCGGGTGACTTGGAAGAGCCCCTTGGGAACCGAAGTCTTCTTCGGTCTCGACGATGCCTCGACCAAAAAGCTGCGACCAAATGCGATTGGCCATCACGCGAGGAGTGAGTGGATTGTTTGCATCGACAAGCCACATGGCTGCATGCAATCGATTGGGAACGGTTGCATTGGATTCAACGGGAAACAGAGGCAACAGGTTGGCCGTAACCTCGGCGCCCGGATCGAGGAAACTACCTCGTTGGTGAATGCGTGTCATCCGTTTTGCAGTAGGTGCCAATTCCTTCATGATAGGCAGTCTCGCCAAGGCTTCACGAGCTGACGCGATTTGCTTATCCACTGCTGAGAGGGCTGCCATCGCGGAC
>JBILVV010000535.1:0-2829 GCA_044370255.1 Pirellula sp. | reverse complement strand
CTTGAAACGTTCGCACGAACGAGCCTCGATCAATCCTGCGATCAGCAACCGGTCGACCGCGCGATCGGGTTCATGGGGACGAATCAATTGATTGAGACGCCGGCCATAGTCTCCCGGCCTCAGTTTGCGAAACGGGATACCCCGACGCTCGAGAAGATCCAAGACCATGTGAAAGTGCTCCAGTTCCTCCTGAACGATCACGGTCATTTCGCGAGTCAACTCGCGGGAATCGACGTAGGAACCAAACAAACTCATAGCGGTGGCTGCCGCCTTGTGTTCGCAATGCGCATGGTCGATCAAAATCTCGGGCAAATTCTCGTCGACTTGACGCAACCAACGGGCTTGCGATTCGCTCTGCAGATGCAACATGATCGATCTACTCCGACTCAGTACCCGGGCTGAGAAACATCAAGTGCTGCCAGGGAAGTTTGTCGTACTGCGAAACGAGCTTGAAACCGTTGGCCTTGTACTCCTTGAGAATCTGCTTCTTGGTCATCTTATGCTCCGGCTTGATCGGAACCGTTGGATCTTCACCCCGAAATTCAACCAGCGCGATACGCCCACCCGGCTTGAGCGAACGACGCATGGCATCCAGCATCTCCACCGGGTTGGAGAACTCATGATACACGTCGACCATGAGAATCAAATCGACCTTTCCATCCGGAAGCTTCGGATCGTGCGGCAGCCCAAGGACCATATCGACGTTTTTAATATCGAGCCGTTCGCAACGACGCGATAATTCCTGCAGCATCTCGGGTTGGATATCGACAGCGAGTACCTTCCCTTCGGGCCCGACCCGACGAGCTAGCTCCACTGTGTAATAGCCATCGCCGCACCCCATGTCGCAAACCGTCATGTTGGGCTCGACTTTCAATTGCTCCAGCATCTCCTGCGGATTTTCTTCTTGCAACCGTTCCGGTCGATTGAGCCATGGAATGCCATGATAACTCATCGGCTGCGCGATGCGGCGACCAAGGTATTTGGTCAACGGTTCGGGTGCGGTTTCCTGTTGAGCCCCCGCATGCAGAACCGTCATCATCACAGCCAGGGCTGCAATCAGAGCGACACGAACCTGTCGATTGATTTTCCAACGACCAGTTTTCCAAAAACTAGTTCTCCAAAGGCACGTAGGCATCGCCGTTGTTCTCCAATGTGATAGGGCGATAATCGGGATGCTTGGATGATTCCAAGTACGCTTCCAATATCACCAGTGCTGCTATTTTATCGATTTGCTTCTTGCGCTGCTTGTGGGTCAACTCGGCTTCGCGCAGCAATCGGGTCGCCATCGCAGTCGAATAGCGTTCGTCAACGAAGCGGATAGGTAGTCCAGTCGCCTCGGCCAACCATCTGGCGAACTCCCTGGCTTCCTTCGCCTTGGAGCTATCCCGTCCATCGCAGTGAATGGGCAAGCCGACCACCCAGCCGACGATTTGGTTGTCAGTCGCCATTTTTTGAAATTGGGAAGCCTCTAACGCGGGCGATTGCCGATGAACCGTAAACAGGGGGTTGGTCCACGTGCGACTCGGATCGCAAATCGAGACCCCGATCCGAACCGTGCCGTAATCGATCCCAGCCAGTCGTCCGCTGTCGGGCCATGGCTTTTCTTGATTATCGATTTGCCCCACCCTTCGTCACCTTCGCAGTTTACCTTGATTCGATTTCCGCGTTCGTCGTAACTCTATCTGTTGTGAGCCCTTTGGCAATCGCCACCCTTAAAGACATCTACGGAATGCACGCAAAATGACAATTCGAATCCTTCGATGGTTACCTCTCTCGCTTCTGTTGCTTGTCTGCTGGACTCCGACTGCCCAAGCCCAAGACAGTATCGACTTCAATGAAGCCGAGAGCATGTTCTCGTACAACGTTGTCGAACTGCGAGATCAGCTTAAATTCGGGCTGCGAGTCGCGTTTCCAGAACAGGAAGCCTTCGTCAATGAAGTGGTTGCCAAAGTCGACAGCGGAGAGTTATCGCGAGCAATGGTCAATGTTGTCTTTGTATGGGCTCGGAAAAGGAACCCTCGCATTCCGTTCCCTTATTTCGAAACGGTCATGCGATTGCTCGCCGAGAAGCGAGGAGTCACGTTTACTTCGGGGGCATAACCTCTAAAGCCGCGGCAATCAGAGTCTTGGCTCCCGTTTCTAGTGTCTCTGCCGGGTCGGGGTAAAAGAATGGCGAGTGAAGCGACGGGAGCGATTGCTCCTTCTGTTGAAAAGCCTTAATCCGCTCCGAGCTTTGCGTTCCTAATCGAAACATCGCGATCGGAACGCCCGCCAAACCGAACTGCGAAAAGTCTTCGCCCCCCATCACCGGCTGAACCTCGATCACTTTTCCCTCGCCTAGGGTTTGTTGAAAAACCGGGACCAACCGATCCACCAAGGCTGTGTCATTAATCGTTGCGGGGGTATCGTCAGAGAATTCGATCTTCGGTTCGGGAGCCCCGGCGCTCAGTGCCGCCGCCTTGGCCTTGCGAACAATGCCTTCCTTGAGACGCTCGCGAACTGCAGGGGAATAAGCGCGAACCGTGAGTTGCAATTTGCAAGTGCTGTCAATGATGTTGTGCTTGGTTCCGGCATGAATCGAACCCACAGTTATCACCGCAGGCTCAAGTGGGTTGTTCTCCCGACTCACCAGGGTTTGCAAGTCGACAATCAAATGAGCGGCCTGTACCACGGGATCGATGGCGCTCTGCGGAAAGGCGCCATGACCTCCCTTGCCCTGAACCACAATGTCCACACTATCAACACTTGCGTACATATTTCCGGCCCGATAACCAACCGTCCCAGCCTCCATCTCCGGATCGACGTGCAGAGCGACCGCTGCATCCGGGC
>JBILVV010000156.1:0-10241 GCA_044370255.1 Pirellula sp. | reverse complement strand
GGTGACCAGTTAGCCAAGGTATTGCACAATGCGATGTGGCTGTGCTGAGGGAATGGTGGTTGCTGAAGGTTCACCACGCCCTTCGCAAAGCCTCAGGGCGTGCCACCCTTGCAAAGCTTTCGGGCGTGCTGCGTCTTCTGGTGGGTGGCACTTCCCTGAGTCTTCTTGTGGGTGGCACTTCCCTGAGTCTCCTCGTGGGTGGCACGTCCCTGAGTCTCCTCGTGGGTGGCACGTCCCTGAGTCTTCGAAGGGCGTGCTGAGTGGACGGTGACCAGTTAGCCAAGGTATTGCACAATGCGATGTGGCTGTGCTGAGGGAATGGTGGTTGCTGAAGGTTCACCACGCCCTTCGCAAAGCCTCAGGGCGTGCCACCCGAATCGCAATCTTGCAATGCAAAAAGGGGGCTCTGGTAAGAGCCCCCTTCATGGATCTGTTGATTAATTCTTAGCAAGCAATCATCACCCGATCATCGTCCTCAAGTAGAAAGCCGATTTGCGGACTGTACTGGCTCACTTCACTGCTAGCGCACTTAACACTTAGCTCACTGTGCGGATCGTCTTGACCAATCGCGATACGATCTTGTACGGATCGGCTTGCGAGTTGGGGCGACGATCTTCGAGGTATCCCTTGTAGCCGTTGTTGATAAAGCTGTGGGGGATGCGGATCGAAGCACCGCGGTCGGCGACTCCGTAATTGAACTTGTCGATCGACTGGGTTTCGTGCAGACCGGTCAATCGCAGATGGTTGTCTGGACCGTAGGCGGCGATATGTTCATCGCGATACTTGTCAAAAGCTCCCATGAGCTTCTCGAAGTACTCCTTGCCACCAACATCGCGCATATGTGCCGTCGAGAAATTGGTGTGCATACCGGAACCGTTCCAGTCTCCCTTGATCGGCTTGCAATAGAACTCGATATCGAGTCCATACTTTTCCGCGAGTCGAATCATCAGGTAGCGGGCAACCCACATGTCGTCTCCGGCCTTCTTGGAGCCTTCGGAGAAGATTTGGAATTCCCACTGGCCCTTGGCGACTTCGGCGTTGATCCCTTCGAGCTTGATGCCGGCATCGAGGGTGATGTCGATGTGCTCGTCAACGATCTGCCGAGCGATGTCTCCTACGTTCTTGTAGCCGACACCGGTGTAGTATGGTCCTTGGGGACCAGGATAGCCGTCAACGGGGAAGCCGAGCGGATGACCGTCGTCAAAGAAGAAATACTCTTGCTCGAAGCCGATCCAAAGATCGGACATGTCGTCTACCAATGCTCGGAAGTTGGATGGGTGGGGTTGGCCGTTGGGAAGCAACACCTCGCACATGACCAAGAAACCATTTTTCCGGGTACTGTCCGGATACATGGCGACAGGCTTGAGCAAGCAATCGGAGCTCTTACCTTCTGCCTGTTGGGTCGAGCTGCCGTCGAATCCCCACATGGGAAGATCCGAAAGACTGCTGGGCTCTTTTTCGACGACCTTCGTCTTGCTACGCAAATTGGGTTCGGGTAGATACCCGTCCAACCAAATGTACTCGAGTTTGAATTTGTTTTCCGAAGACATTCAGCTAACACTCTCTAAACAAGGGAACTAAACGAACTGGGTACCGCCAACCCCCGGGCTTCCTCGTCGAAGGTACATGGGTCCGAGCGCACACTCGAAACGCCCACGCACAACTCGCATCCGCATTCACGGGAATGATTCAAAGCCACAACTTCCGAATCCCCGACCGTCTACCCTTCGGTCATAGAACCGGTTTTGCCGACTGTAGATTCCCGACTCCTCTTCGTCTGGACGAGTTGCCGAAATCGTTGCTGATTCCTGCGGACACACATCCAACGACGGGAACGCAAATGCTAAGCTGATATCGCGTTACAGGCTCCATACTGTACCTACATACCCGTCCCGGGCAAGCGACCCGCACAGTTTATTTAATCCTCCTGCTTACGGAATTGAAGATCCTTATGCACGCGATGCCATTGCTGTTGGGAGTCGTGGCGGTGATGGCGATTGCGTATCGCTACTACAGCGTGTTTTTGGCGGCTCGCGTTGCGGTACTCGATGCTGGCCGGGTTACCCCTGCACATCGGCTTAATGACGGACAAAATTACCATCCGACCAATCGATGGATCTTGTTCGGCCATCATTTTGCGGCTATTTCCGGAGCAGGGCCTCTGATCGGTCCGGTTTTGGCGATTCAGTTTGGGTACATGCCGGGGCTGATCTGGTTGGTGATCGGAGTTTGCTTGGCAGGAGCGGTTCAAGATTTTCTGGTGCTTGCCGCCAGCGTGCGTCATGACGGAAAGTCGCTGGCGCAAATTGCTCGGGAAATGATGGGGCCCAAGCTTGGGATGCTGATTTCGATCGCCATCCTGTTCATTGTGATCATCGCGTTGGCGGGGTTGGGAGTGGTGGTGGTCAAGGCTCTTGGCGGGGAAAGAGTGCCGTTAGCACCAGGAAGTGTAATTGAGTCGCCGGAGGACTTGGTGCGTGCGCCGGTCAGTGCCGAGCTTGAGAGGATCGAGGTCGCTCGCGGAGCAACGGTCCGATTCCCAAGTGGCGCATCGGTGAAGCGATCGGAACCATTTACGATCGAAGTGCCATCAGCGGGTTTGGTTGCAGTTGAATCGACCGATAAATCGACCGATAAGGCGCTCAAGGTTCCTGCCAAATCGATGGAGATCGTGCGCGGTAGTTCGTGGGGGACTTTCACCATTGCGTGCACGATCCCGATCGCTTTGTTGGTGGGCCTGTATATGTATCGACTGCGCAAGGGTCGCGTGGTCGAAGCATCAGTGCTCGGAGGCGCGGGGGTTTTGTTGGCAACGTTCGTCGGGAGTTGGGTTCCCGGTTCATGGGCCGAGCCCTATTTCCTCTTTTCCCGTGAAGGGATCATTATCGCGATCTGCGCGTATGGTTTCATCGCGTCGGTTTTACCGGTGTGGTTGTTGCTCTGTCCGCGCGATTACCTGTCGAGCTTTCTGAAGATCGGGACGATCATTGTCCTGATGCTTGGAATCGTTCTAGCCAATCCCAAGCTTCATGCGCCGGCCGTGAACGAATACTTTGCGTGGGGAGGAGGTCCCTACTTCAATGGCGGCATCTTCCCGTTTGTCTTCATTTGCATCATGTGCGGAGCTGTATCCGGATTTCATGCGCTCGTATCCTCAGGGACTACGCCCAAGATGGCCAGCTCCGAAACCGATTTGCGCATGATTGGTTATGGATCGATGCTGATGGAAGGCATGGTTGCTGTGTGCGCTTTAATCGCTGCTGCTGCGATGCCCCAAGGAGATTACTGGGCGATCAATATCGATTTGTCGAAGGTAGAGAAGTACGCCGACACATTGACCAAAATGCATGCCGATATCGATCACCTCGACCGTATCGAATCGCAAGTCGGCGGCGAGACGTTGCGCGGTCGGACCGGCGGCGCCGTGACGTTGGCGGTGGGAATGGCGCAGATCATGTCGGATGCCACCGCGAAAGTGACCAGCGCTGTGTCGCTCGATGGGTTGGTGAAATACTGGTTTCATTTCGCCATCATGTTCGAAGCGTTATTCATATTAACGACCATCGATACGGGCACTCGGATTGCGAGGTTTCTGCTTCAGGAGATCTGCGGGAATGTAGCTCCTGCCTTTCGTCGCATGGATTGGTGGCCGGGGGTTTGGCTGACCTCCGCCTTGGTTACACTCGGCTGGGGAGGTTTGATTTGGACCGGCTCGATTCAGACCATTTGGCCGATGTTCGGAATCGCCAACCAGCTTTTAGCGGGCATCGCGTTGTGCGTCGTCACGACATGGTTGTTTCGTCAAGGGAGAGGCCGATATGCCTGGGTGACCGCGATCCCGATGCTGTTCATCGTGCTGACGACCTTCACTGCCGGGGCCCAACTGATCAACTCCAATCTCTGGCCCGACTTGGTTCAAGGGATCCGCACCAACACGATCTCATTGATCCTCAAGGGAGGCTTATGCACGGCCGCGATTGTCTTTCTGATCACCGCCTTTACCATCTTGCTAGCCTGTTCGATCGGCGAATGGATGAAACGCACGCCACCGGATCCTGGCCGCTCGGGCAAGGGAACAGATTCTGGAGGTATTCAGTGATCGGTTATACTAAACTGAGTCGTTACGGGATAACAAGTGTTATCTGACAAGCCCCGACCATCGATCGACATTCCTCGTTCTGAATCCCTGAAGGCTGTGTGCCATCCATGCGAAATTGGTTGATCGGTCTACTGGGATTGGCGGTACTCGCGGCCGCTATTTGGTATCTGTTTGATCTCTCGCAACGAGGGGCGCAGGTAACCCATCATGAGGGACCGGGTCACGGCGGGTTGAATCCAGAAGGGCCGAACGTCGAGTCTGCTGCTATCGCCGTCTCGGGGTCACGGGACGTGAATGGGCGTCCGGTCGAGGCTGATGGCGGCGGACTGTCTCCTTTGTCGCAATCGATCTATCGCAATACTCGCTCGGATGTCCCGTACGTTGGCGACACAGCCTGTGCGGAATGCCACGATGCGATTTGCGGAACCTATCACAACCACCCCATGGGTCGGTCGGCTGCGATGGCTGGTTCCGATACTTTGGAGCAATATGGTCAGGATGCCAAGAATCCTTTTCGCATCGGCCCATTTGAGCTAAGTGTTATGCGGGATCAAGACCGCATGCTTCATCGGATCTCGGCAACTCTTGGCGATGGCACAACCTTGCCGACCATGGAGGTTCCGGTACAAATTGCTATCGGTTCGGGGACGCGTGGACGATCGTATCTATCCATGGACGGAGAATTCGTATGGCAATCCCCGATCAGTTGGTACTCGACCAACCATCGCTGGGACGTTTCTCCAGGTTTCGATTTGGGCTTCGCGACACAGCGGCCGATTATCTCCGAATGTTTACACTGTCATGTCCAGCAGCATGAGGCGATCGTTGACACCATGAACCGCTATCGCGAACCTATGAAAACGACTCAGTTGGCTATAGGTTGCGAACGTTGCCATGGCCCGGGCCAATTGCATGTCGACGAACAGAGGGCCGGGACTTGGAAGGATCAATCCCAGGGCGAAATCGACACATCGATTGTCAATCCAGCCCATCTGTCGGAGGCGTTGCAGATGTCGATTTGCGCCCAATGCCATCTCAGTGGCAAAGAACGAGTGGTACGACGCGGTCGAAGTGAAAGCGATTTTCGGCCCGGATTGCCCTTCGAACAGTTTGCGACTGCGTTCCTTGCTCATCCCGGTGCACCGTTTCGAAACAAGGCCGTCAGCCACTTCGATCAATCCGTCTTGTCGAAATGCATGACAAAGAACGGCAATAAACTTCTCTGCACGAGTTGCCATGATCCGCACAAGTCCGCTGAGCCCGAGGTCGCCGATTCCTTTTACAACCAGAAGTGCATCGATTGCCATGTCGATCGCGGATGCAGTGCTCCACTCGAAAATCGTCAAGCAAAGAACGACAGTTGCATCAACTGTCATATGCCCAAGAGCACGAGCTCCAATATTCCTCACACGAGCTTGACCGATCACCGAATTCGTCGTGACCCGAGTGTTGCGGAAGCCAAAGGTCCGTTCAACGCTTCGGATATTCCACTCGTGGCTTACGCACGCGAGGGATTGAACGATTCAGAGATCGATCGCGATCTAGGGATCGCTCTTTCGCGATTTTCGGCTAGGCAGTCATCTACTTCCGTGTATCGGAGAGAGGCGTTGGAGAAAGCCCGGGCCAAGCTCTCGCAGTCACTCAAGACGTGGCCCAATGATGTCGATGCATGGTTGGCGCTCAGCGAGACGGAGAGTATGAGCGGCAACATGCCAGCGGCTCTCAGTGCGGCACAAGACGGCCTCAAGCAATCGCCGCGAAACGAAAAACTGCTCGCTCAGGTTGCCAGTTTGGCCGATGCCAGCAATCAACCTGAACTGGCGCTCGAGATCCTGAGCCAACTGATTAGCCAAGTGCCTCGCTCTCACGACTATCGGGCGAAACGCATGTTTACCGCTGTAAGCTTGGGGCGTTGGGATCAGGCGGAGGAGGACTGCAAGGAACTACTGAGCATCAATCCGCTATTCCCCACCGCACACTTGGTCCAAGCAATGCAACTTCACGGGGACGGCCGACGAGCCGAAGCTAAACGCGAGGTCACCATCGCCTTGGAATTGGCCACATCTCCTGACCAGCGAGCAACCATTCAGTCGTGGTTCGATAGATTCGTTGCTTGGCGGGCCAAGTTGGAGGAATGAACGGGCCTGTCCCACTCCCTCTTAGATATGCGATATCAATCTTAAATATGCGATATCAATCGCGGGGGCCAGGCGGCGCGCAGGGCATTGAGCACGGCGAGAACGTCGATCACTTCTTGAGCGACAGCACCTCCTACGGGAGATAACCAGCCTGCTGCGGCCAGCGACATCCCGATGACGCTCAGAGCCATGCCTCCGAGCGCACTTTGCAGCGCGATGGCTCGCATGCGCCGGCCGATATGAAGAAATTCATCGACTCGCTTGAGCGTGTTGTCCATGACCACGACATCGGCTGCTTCGGCAGTGACATCGCTGGTTCCGCCGATGGCGATCCCCACGGTTGCCGCCATCATGGCTGGAGCATCATTGATGCCATCACCAACATAAATAGATCGAGCCGCGGCAGTCGCTTCTCGAACGATTTGCAGTTTTTGTTCTGGAGACTGCTGTGCCAGCACTTCGCGAATACCGACTTGTTCGGCGAGGTAACGGACCTCCGATTCGCGATCCCCCGACAGGATCATGACTCGGTCGATGCCGTGATATTGCGAAAGATGTTCCACAAACGCGCGACTGTCCGAGCGGGGGGCATCATGCATGCGGTAGGCTGCGGCGAAGACGTCATCGATCACGATGATGCATTCCAGGCCGCTGGCGATCGGCGGCAGATGCTCCAGGCCTTGAACCTCGGATGATTGGGCTTTGCCGCGACTTGTCACCCTCACCCGTTGGCCATCCACAATACCCGATAGTCCCATGCCGGGTGCTTCGCTGACCTGGGTAGCCTGCAGTCCGCGAATCCCTTCGAGTTCCGCTGCAGTGACAATTGCTTTGGCCAACGGATGCTTGGAATACCGCTCCATGCTGGAGACCAATTCCAATACTCGCTGGCGAGAGAACTTCGGTGCAACGACTTGTTCTGTGAGAGTCGGCTCGCCGTAAGTGAGTGTGCCGGTCTTGTCGAAGATCGCGGTGCGGCACTGCACGATTTGTTCGAGAGCGACGGGGCTTTTGACAATGATCGCGCGGCTTGCGCACAGCGAGATCGATCCGAGGATGGCGATCGGGATCGCGAGCAGTAACGGGCAAGGAGTTGCGATGACGAGGACCGACAGAAACCGAGTTGCTTCCCCGGACCACCACCATGCGAGGACAGCGATCGCTAGCGCGACGGGAGTGAACCACGCGCCGATCTGATCCCCCAGGCGGCGCATCGTGGGGCGTGTGCGTTCCGACTCTCGCATCACCGCCATAATCTTTGCGTAACGCGAATCGGACGGAGGGCGAATAGCCTCCACCGTGATAGCGGTCTCTCCGTTGATCGCCCCCGATATCACATCCGAACCGATGGTCTTGGTGATGCGAAACGGTTCTCCCGTCAAATAGGATTCGTCCATGACGCCATGTCCCATCGTGACGCGACCATCGACGGGGCATACTTCATGGGGGAAAATGACTAATTCATCTCCGACAACAATCGATTCCAGAGGAACGGTTTCCAGGTTCGAGCCCCGTTGGCGGTGCGCTGTGCTGGGCATCCGCTTTGCGAGCGCTGCCAGAACGCTCTTCGCGTTGGCCATGGCGTAGGCTTCGAGAGCTTCTCCTCCCGAAAGCATCAAAACGATAATCGTGCCAGCAAGGTATTCTCCCAACAGTACCGATGTGATCACCGATATACCACCGAGAAAATCGGCACCGAACTCCATCTTGAAAACCTTGCATGCCAACTCCCAAACCATGGGAACGCCACCCAAAATCAAGGCAACCCACAACGGAATATCGAGGATCGGCGACGCAGCACCGAAATAGCGCAGAATCAAGTGGATGAGAATTGCCAGTACCGCGATCCCTGCGATCAACGTGGTCTGATAGCGACGCAGCAAGATCTGCCAGCTCGGTGCTGATCGTTCTGGCTCAGTATTGTGTGTCTGCGACATCGAGACCTCGTTGTGCTTGCAATCGCAAGCGTTAGGTTTGCACCAGCAATCGCTTCATGTCCGATACCGCTTGCTGCATGCCGACCAAGACGGCTCGGGATACGATGCTATGTCCGATATTCAGCTCAAACATGCTCGGGATTGAGGCTACCGGCAGGACATTGGTGTAGGTCAAGCCATGGCCGGCGTGGAGTCGGAGTCCCAAGTCGACGGCGAGTTGACCGGCATGGATCAACCGCGATAGCTCGTGCTTTTGTTGCGAGCCGTGCGAAGAAGCGTATTGTCCGGTGTGCAGTTCGATCGCATCGACGGCTAATTCCTTAGCGATTTCGACTTGCTCAGGGTCCGGATCGATGAACAAACTGATCGAGATACCGCAGTCTCGCAGTCGTTGCATAGCCTCCAACAGGGGAGCCGATCGTGGTCGCAGGTCGAGGCCTCCCTCGGTCGTTACTTCTTCGCGTTTCTCGGGAACGAGGGTTGCTTGGTGGGGACGGACTTCGCACGCGATTCCGACAATCTCTGGGGCGATCGACAATTCGAAGTTCATTTTGGTGCGGATGGTCTGGGCCAGGATCCGTACATCTCGGTCTTGAATATGCCGGCGATCTTCGCGCAGGTGCACGGTGATGCTGTCGGCTCCACCTAATTCCGCGAGCACGGCCGCAGCCACCGGATCGGGCTCTACGGTCCGTCGTGCTTGGCGCACGGTCGCCACGTGATCGATATTGACACCGAGTTCCACCAGTCCCATCGGTTCTACCCCCCGAATAGTAGCGGACTATTTGCGATGGGCCGGGCGGGCCCATGAGAAAACCATGGCAGAACGATAATGGAGCAAACCAAATTCGCCAAGCCGCAACGCCTCCCCCACCAAAAAGTGGGTGGCACCTAACGTAGGAGACGGTCCCCACTCGCGGGGGAGGGGATGTCAATAGGTGGGTGGCACCAATTAGGTGGCACCTGTTAAGCAGGGACTGCGGCAGAGGTGATCGTGGCATGACGAATCGAGGCAATGCGATTACACTTCGTGGGATGATGAATGAACGCGTAAAGTTGCCAAGAAAAATGTGGCGAGGGGCCGGGAAAGCCGATCGGCGGCGCAGAGTATGGCTGATAGTAGGAGGGGTGGCTCTGGTTTCAACCTGGATCGGATGCCTGGGAGAAAAACCTGTGCCATCCTTGCCGGAAGCGATCGGGGCGAACTCTACTGCACAAGCCTCCGATGCCTCCGATGCCCTTCGGGATCTGATCGACAAAACACTTGCCTACAATCGGGACCGGCGAATCCTGTCGACCGAACGGAACGCTGCTTGGCAGGTGGCCCACGGTTCGGTTGCTTACGGGCTCGAACTCCCCCTTCAAGTGGGGGCCAATCGAGTACTCGCCTTCGAACATCTGTTCGGAGGTGGAATCATGCGAGGCTGGGACTTGGCCGTTGTCGGCAAACATCCAACCACCAATCGACCCATGGTCAATGCCACGGTCCAGGCCGGAAGCTACGAAGGGCAAGGGCACGTCGATCAGTTTCTGGGTTATCTGTCCCAGACCAATCCCCCTCTCGATCTGCCGATCCAGATCGATGGCGGCGAGGCGACACTCGAAGATTGGGGGCGAACGGCTCAATGGGAGATCCCCAACAATCCCTACCGGGAATACAGTTGGACCCTGATCGCGCTGACCAATTTGTTTCCGGACGACTATGAATGGAAAGCAGCCGATGGCAAGACATGGACGCTGGAACCCCTGGTCTCGTTCGAGGCCAAGCAGGATTTGACCACCAGCCCCTGCGGTGGCATGCATCGAGCGATGGGTCTGGCTCACGCGGTCAATTATTGGAAGCGTCGCAACCAGAGCTTCACCGGCGGTTGGCTGGAAGCGCAAAAGAAGCTGAAGGATACGGTCGACATCATCCGGCGTTATCAGAACTCGGACGGTACGTTTTCAACCAACTACACCACTCGCCCTGGAACGAGTTCGGATCTCAGTTCGAGAATCGGTACCACCGGCCATACGCTCGAGGTCCTCGCCTATGCACTCGATCGCGACGAATTGCGTCAGCCGTGG
>JBILVV010000534.1:0-2837 GCA_044370255.1 Pirellula sp. | reverse complement strand
CGGGTGGCACGCTTCGTTCGGGTGGCACGCCCAGAGGCTTTGCGGTGGGCGTGGAGAAGTATTGTAAGCCGAGCTGCGCAAGCATCCGGGTGGAAGTGCGCAACAACGTGCCATGTTTGCCTCAGTTCCACCGGACGGCTCGCGCTGTTCCGCTTTCATGGATTGCACGAGCTTGCCTCGTGTCTCAGAAAAGGTAACGCTGCCCAGCGGATGAGGCGGGTGGGCGAAAGACGCTCACATTGAGCGGCTCGAGTCGATGTGCGAGAGAGTGTTTGGTTCTGCATATTTCCGCCAGCTTGGTCCATTGATCGGCAAACAAACCTTCCCCACGCATTCTGCGACCAAACTGGCTATCGTGGAGTTCTCCTCCCCGAAGCGCGCGGACACGGTTTAGTATCTTCTCTTTGGCAAGAGGTTGGTGCCGATCAAGCCAGGCCTCGAAAATCTTCTCCACAGCACCGGGTAACCTCAAGAGCGTCCAGCTTGCGCTCTTCGCGCCCGCCTCGGCGATCGCGGCCATCAGCGAAGGCAACTCTTGGTCGTTCAGCCCAGGGATGATCGGGGCGATATTCACATGGACCGGGATTCCGGCATCCGTTAGTTCACGCACGGCTCGCAATCGAGCTTGCGGTACCGAGCAGCGAGGCTCGAGGACCATGGCAAGGTCCTTGTTCAAGCTTGTGATACTGAGCACCGCTGCCGATGCCCTGTCCCTTGCGAGATCCGATAGCAGATCGATATCCCGAGTAATCAGTGCGTTTTTGGTGATGATCGAGACCGCTTGGCGAGCTTCGCACAGCACTTGCAGTAGACTTCGAGTGATCTCGAGTTTTCGCTCAATAGGCTGATATGGATCGGTCACTCCGGAGAGGTTGAGATGATCCTGGCCTGACCATGCAGGACGTGAGAGCCAATCTCTTAGCAGATCAGCCGCATCGGACTTTACGAGGATCTTGGTTTCGAAATCGGTCCCTGCGTTCCAACCGAGATACTCATGGTAGGGGCGAGCATAGCAATAGGCGCATCCATGTTCGCATCCTCGATACGGGTTGATGCTGTAACGAAAGGGAATGTCAGGACTCTCGTTCTCCGCAACGATGGTTTTCGTATCGTCCCAATACCACTCGGTACGGACGGTTCGCACCGATCCATCGAGATCTAAATCGGGATCGCAATACTCATCAAAAACGGTCGAGATCCGCTCAAATCGATTGGTGGGATTGAGATCCGTACCTCTTCGTTGCATTGTTCCATCTGCTATTTCTTGACTGTTTCTTCGTTGATCACGGTCACCGGAGCGATCTTCACGAGATCTGCTTTGATCTTCTCGGCTTCACCCACGACGACGATGACCAATCCTTGTCGACGGATCAATTTCCCTGCGACCGTCTTGACTTGGTCCGCCGTCGTCTTGGTGACATCGCCGAGGAACAGTTTCTGGTAATTGGAGGGCAAGCTTTGGGTTTCGAGCAACCACAGGTCCCCAACCGTCGCCTCCGGAGTTTCGCGGTCGCCAGCAAAAGAACCGGTGACGAAGGTTTTCGTATCTTGCAACTCCGTTTCTGTTGGATTTTCATCCTGCATGGTTTTCACTACATCGAGGATGACCTGAATCGTATCCGCAGTGCTAACCGTTTTCGAAAACGTACTGATTTGAAATTCACCTGCGAATCGTCGCGCTGCGAGTCCGCCGCGCGCACCGTAGGTCAAACCTTTATCCACACGAATTGCTTTGTTGAGACGACTGTTGAACGATCCCCCCAAGATGCTGGACATGACCATCGCCTTGCTGTAATCGGAATCCGTTCGACCGATGCTGACATGTCCTACGCGGATTTGACTTTGTTCGGAACCAGGTCGATCGTACAACAAGATTTGCGTTTCGTTGATTTCGGGAAGAGCAGGCAACGCGGGAAGGTTCAACTCCCCATCGGCGTTCCAATCCCCGAGAAATTTTTCAACGAGCGCAAAGCCTGCATCGGCGTTGATATCGCCTGCCAAATAGAGCGTGCAATTGTCAGGTCGAACATTGGCCGCGAACCATTCCTTCATGTCGTCGACTTTGATTGCGCGCACATCGGAGACTTCGCCGGTCTCGGTGCGAGCATAGGGATGGGTGCCGTAGATCCGTCGGCGGAATTCGCGATCGGCAAGGTACTCAGGTGTTTTCGTGGAGATGGCCAGGCCGACAAGCGTCTGCGATGACAAGATGTTGTACTCTTCCTTGGGGAAGACGGGATTGCGTGCCATATCAGCCAACAGTTCCATCGCGAGGTCCGCCTTGTCTGCAAGAGCTGAACCGGTGATGGACGCGGTATCCATGCTTGCAGAGCCAGCCAGGCTGATGGCATTGCTTTCAAGAATCTCAGCCATCTGTTTCGCGTTTCGATTCTTCGTTCCCTGCGCCAGCATGCTCATTGCCATGGCTGCGACACCCGGTTTTTGTTCCGTCCACGAACCGCTACGAATACCGAGGACCATGGTTAGCATGGGAACTTCGCGGTTGCTGATGACCGCCACGTTCAAACCGTTTGCCAATTTCTTTTTGGCGACTTCCGGCTCTGGAATCGAATCGATCGGACCGGCGACGGGTGGTTTTTCTGGGAATCCTGGTGGACGTGTTGCACCTGCCTTGGGGCCCGTCCGATCAACGATGCGGTTGGTCGTCGGTTCGGCGGGTGCGGGCCCTTCGTCGTTGTTGGTGCTCTTGACACCACCGAACAAAGACTTCAACATGCCACCGGTGCTCGGTTCGATGCGAATGTCGCGACGATTGTTCTGCACCAAGTATTTCTTGGCCACCCGTTGCACATCTTCTACTGTGACCGCTTCGATCT
>JBILVV010000155.1:0-10274 GCA_044370255.1 Pirellula sp. | reverse complement strand
TGTCAATAAGGAGATAGAACAAACCCGCGGTGAGCAGGATTTCACCGGGCATGGATAACCATGGAGCCCGATGTTGGATGGTCAGCATGCACAGCCAGGCAACGAGTGGGGCCAGTCGGGCCCCCATGCCAAGAACCGCAACGATGCTTGCGAGCAGGCCCACAGCGCAGACCATGTAGCCAGCCCAAGGTTGCGTCGCGACAAACAGGGGAGACCAGCGATATTGGCTGCCGGTGTCGGGCAATCCAACACCGATCAGATATCGACCTGTTTCCAGATCAAACCATCCATCTCCGCACAGCCACTGCGGAACCCATGCGAAGAACGACAGGAAGTGAATCGCTGCGACCGCACCTACGGCAACTCGGAGGACCGATGCTCTTCGGGTAGGAGCGGCACGGAACCAAAAGCGGTCCCATGCTTCGGGAAGCTGATAGAAGGATTGGGACAACTCTTTCGCGATCAATTTCCCTCTCCCTTGGCTACGCTCGTAACAGGGACCGATCGAGTCGGCTCGATCTGCGGTATCAACGTGACATCGGAATTATTGAGTTTAATGACCGATGCCTCATAAACCGATTCGAGCTGATTGCTGATCGAGGGAATCTTCATGGCGAACCGGATGCGATGAATGTCCGTTCCTTCTTTTGCTGCATGGGTAACCAACGAGTGCGCAATCAAGCCAAGCCCATCCGCATCGTCGTGGTCTGCCAGGGCGCCCGCCAACGCTACCAGTCGTCTCCAGCGAGCATCCGCCCGTCGCGAGTCGACCCAAGTTGTCCAGTTGGTATCTCTGCGATTGGTCTTGTACTCAATCGTCATCGCCTGATCAAAGGTTTCTCCCGTCACCAACGAGACAGGAGCCAATTCCGTATACCACCCCAGAGTGATCAGGTAGGGTTGCATGGAAACCAGTGTTTGATCGGCGAAATCGGAGCGTCGCAGACTATTGTTGGATACGTAGTTAAAAGCCAACATCCCAAAATGGGCCACTAGCACCAGGCTAATCAACACGCGAACCGTAAGCGACCAGTTCTTCGAAAGATCGGAAGCGAAAGAGGGAAGGGGCTGGTTGGAAGGCATGGTGATCCGAAATGATTGCGTGTTCGAGACGCTCGGTTGGCATCAAGCAATAATCGATATCGTACTCAAGGGACCGGAATGCAACAGATCCCTGCGAGGCTGGAAAATGCAACACTCGTCCCCATATTTGCCCCCGCATCCACTTAAGCCTTGACGCTTTCAGAGCCTCCCCCGTAAACTTTGGAGTTTTGCCCTGCCCGCCCCTATTTCTTGTGAGTTTAGTTGTGCCTGCAACCTGCGTGATCGGACTTCAATGGGGTGACGAAGCCAAAGGGAAATTGGTGGATCTCCTCGCACCGCGTCATGACATCGTGGTGCGATACCAGGGAGGAGCCAACGCGGGACACACCGTGGTCTTTGGCAAGGAAGTGTACAAACTGCACCACATTCCATCCGGAATCCTTTCGCCGCAGATCACCAACGTGATTGCCCCCGGCGTGGTCATCGAGCCCAATATGCTCATCAGAGAGCTCACAAATCTCGAGGATCGCGGCATTCAGCCTCGACGCAATTTGATGATCAGCCAACGAGCGCACGTCGTAATGCCATGGCACATCCTGGAAGATCGTGCGATCAATAAGACCGTTGTGAGTGGTGAAAGTATCGGTACAACCAACCGAGGCATTGGACCATGCTACCGCGATAAAGTAGGGAGAACCCATGCGGTGCGTATGGCGGATCTGGTTCGCCCTGACCTGACCACACGAATCGCCGAAATCGTTGATGCCAAACGAGTTCTACTTTCCTCCATCGCATCCAAAGAAGACATGGAGGAACTAAACGCAGAGAGGATTGCTCAGCAGTGCCACCAATGGGCCGATACCCTCGGACCCATGCTCGCCGATACGACCTACTTCCTACTCGACAATTTAGATGCCGGACGAAAACTGCTCATGGAGGGAGCGCAAGGGTCATTGCTCGATATCGATCATGGCACTTACCCGTTCGTGACCAGCAGCAATGCATCGGGCGTCGGAGTATCGAGTGGGTCGGGAGTTCCAGCCCGTTGGATCGAACGGGTCATCGGAGTGGCCAAGGCTTACTCGACCCGAGTCGGTGGCGGACCGTTTCCCACGGAATTGCTCGATGATACCGGTCAGAAAATTCGTGAAATTGGCCGAGAATATGGTACGACAACGGGTCGCCCTCGCCGCTGTGGTTGGTTTGACGCAGTCGCCGTACGCTATACTGCTCGACTGAGTGGAGTGCATTATCTCTCCCTCATGATGCTGGATGTCCTCAGCCACTTTGAAACCATACAGGTCTGCGTAGCATACGATTTGGATGGCGAACGAGTTGACCGACTGCCCAGCGAGGCACATACGCTACGGCGTTGCAAGCCGATTTACGAAACGCTCGATGGCTGGATGCAAGATGTCTCAGAAGTTCGATCGCTCGATGCCTTCCCGACCAACGCAAGGCGATACATCGATCGCATCTCTGAGTTAATTGCTGTGCCGATCGGCGTCCTATCCGTAGGCCCCGATCGCGATCAAACGATTTTTCTGATTTGAGCTTCCGTTACGGGTCCCCTCCATGGCTCTCTTTCATCGCAAAGTGGCCACGCCTAAACTGCCTCCCAAAGAACGAATGCCTTCCCATGTTGCGATCATCATGGATGGGAATGGTCGTTGGGCCAAGGCACGCGGTCTGCCTCGTATCGAAGGGCATCGACAAGGGGTTCTCGCGGTCGAACGGATCCTGAATCTGTGCAAAGAGATCGGTATTCGTTACCTGACTCTCTACTGCTTCTCCAACGAAAACTGGAAGCGACCGCGCCCGGAACTCGACTTCCTCATGGGACTGCTCAAAACCTATCTCATCAAGCAATCCGAATCATTGGTTGCTCAAGGGGTCCGGTTGCAAATCATCGGACGTAGAGAAGGGTTGTCCAGCGAAGTTCTGGAGATCATGGATCGTACCGTGGAACTCTCTTCAAAATCGGATCAATTTACCCTGTGCCTCGCGATCAACTACGGCTCGCGACAAGAAATGGTGGATGCCATTCGCTCGATCGCAACTCAAGTGAAAGCCGGGGACCTATCCCCAGATGACATCAATGAATCGACGATCCAAAACGCCTTGTATACGCATGGTACGCCTGATCCAGACTTGGTAATTCGAACCAGCGGTGAAATGCGATTGAGTAATTTCCTTCTTTGGCAAATCAGCTACAGCGAGTTGTGGGTGACGAAAAAGCTGTGGCCGGAATTTAGCCGCGAGGACTTTATCGAAGCGATCCATGACTTCGCAACCAGGCAACGCCGATTCGGCGGGGTCGATTCCGATGAATCTTCATCCTAAGTTCACGCAAGCCTTGAATCGTTCATCCCGCCTAAAACAAACGAACGCTTTCAGTGCAATCCAAGTGGTTTTTTTGGGTTTTGAAACTATAAAGACTTCGTGTGGAACTGGGCTCCCAAAGCGCTACCGCCCCGAACTCCCGTCCCTCTTACTCTTAGAAACGATACGATTGCAATGAAGTGGCTACTCGATGATTACTTTGCGCCCACCGTCCTGATCCTGATGTTCATGGTGATTATGATCGGTTGCTTCAATTCCAACTCTCGCCAAAGCGCAGGGACTCGGGAATCTCAAACCGGTAACTCGCAAACCGACTTGCCACCGCAGAATCCTGAGGCTCAACCTGTCCAGTCGCCAGAAACCCAGTCTCCAGCAAACCAAGCTCAGCAAATTCGAATCGGTGCATGGAATATCGAATGGCTCGGCTTCCCCGATCGACGTGGGCGACCGGGCAAAGACAATCCCCAGACCCCCGAAGATCTTGCCGACTACATACAAGCTTCCGAAGTGGATGTCTTGGCCTTGTCAGAAATCGGTATCGATTCCGAAACACCTCCGCTCCGAAGCCAACAATTGGATCAGGTGGTTCGTTCCCTCCTAGATCGTCATCAACAGCCATGGGAATATATTCTTTTCGATAAGACTAATTACCCGGACGAAGCGGACGAGTACATGCGCCGCGGGCAACACGTTGGCATAGCATGGCGCACCGATCGTGCGACCATCGTTGGAGCCCCTTGGGAGGTCCCGGTCGGTTCACATCCTGAGTTTGGACTAAAGTTCTTTGAGCGCCGTGCGAACGCCGTCAAACTCTCATTCGGTCAGGGAAAGACTGATGTCGTGTTCATCCCTGTTCATCTCAAATCCAATCGACGAGACGCTGACAATCAGGATGCAACCTACACAATGCGACAGCGCGAGGAGGAACTTAAGGCCTTCGTAAAATTCCTACCGGAACTTCGCGACCAATTCAAAGACGAAGATATCGTCCTGCTAGGTGACACCAACATTCTCGATGGTCAAGATACCGGCAAGGTTCTCACCGAACGAGGTTTTTTTGACCTCAATGGGGACGAACAGGGAACGACCGCAGTGTGGGGAGATGGCAGCACGGGCTATCGAACCGCTCCCTTCGACCGGATCTTCGTACCCGCAAACCAAACTGAGTTTGCGAAAAGCAAGTTGACGGTCCATCGAACCGCTACTGGGAGCGACGATGAGATCAAGGTGTTTCGTCGCAAGCTATCGGATCACTATTTGATTTCCAGTGTTATCGAAGTCGGTTCGGACGATGATTGACGCCGGAACGTGCTTAGTCCAGTATGGTGACGTGCTCAATCGGATCGTGCAGCGACGTTCTTGATCTCGCCGGTCTCTCGGTTGCGAACGATCCAACGCGTTGTTCCGTCGGGCAGAACTTCCTTTTTGATGATTTCCTCTTTCTTGCCGAGCAGTTCACCGGGTGCGTCACCCGAAGTCTGATCGTCTCCTCGCCACTGTTGCAGTTGGACAGGCTCCCATCGTTTGGATGGAATCGATCGATAAGCAGCATCCACGATAGCGTTGACAACATAGCCGTCATAGAACGTTTCTCGAGGGACGGAGCCGGATTCGTAAGCGCTCAGCATGTCGTCAAACATCTCGGTGTATCCCAGCGCGCTGGCTTCGTCTCCGACCGGGAATAGCCAACCGGTTGAACTCTCGGACTTCTCGGAAACGTATTTGGAACTCCCAACTGCAGTAAAGACTTCGATTCCAGTGCGTAGCCAATGGTTCAGCCAGATGGTTCCTTCGGTTCCAGAGATTTCATCTCGCAAGTCCATGCCGCCGCGAAATGTCCAACTCACCTCGAATTGTCCCAAGGCGCCGTTCTCGTATCGGACCAGCCCCACTGCATGATCTTCGCTATCGATAGGGTGGACCTGGGTCGCGCCCCAGCAGACGACTTCGACCGGTCGAACACGTTTGCCGATGAAGTTGCGAGCGATCTCGATGCAGTGGCATCCCATGTCGACGATGGCTCCTCCTCCTGCCAACTCCCGCTCCCAAAACCAGGCGCTATGCGGACCGGGATGCGTTTCGCGAGAGCGAGCCCATAAGATCTTGCCAAGAGCTCCTGCCTGGACAGTTTCCAGAGCCTTAAGGGTCTTTGGTGGATAAACCAAGTCCTCCAGATAACCGTGAAAGACTCCTGCCTTTTCGACCGCTTGCAGCATCCGCCATGCTTCGGCTGAATTCCTGCCAAGCGGCTTGGTGCATAAGATTCCTTTCGATGCCGCCGCCGCTGCTAGGACCGCCTCCTCATGCATGTGATTGGGGACTGCTACGACCACCAGTTCGGCCTCTGAATCATGAATCGCCTCGATCATCGATGTGGTCGTTCGAGGGATGTCCCACTGAGCTGCCAATGCATCAGCGCGTGCTTGCGTCCGGGAGTAAGCGATACAGATCGAGTCGCGACGTCGATTTCCCATCAGCGCTTGAGTGTAGAACTGACCGATCAAACCACATCCCAGCAGTGCCATCTTGACCATGATCGTTGAGGATCTCCGTAGTGAGACTTAAGCGTGATGAAGGATCGATTGGCGGACATGCTGGTCCGACCACAGTTCGAGCGGTGAGTAGTTGGGGTGCCGTCCATTGGCGATGTACGGATCGTTGTGCCGTGTGTTGTAGCAGCAGATTAAGGACCAACGCGGGTTTTCGCTATCATTGCGGCTCGAGCAGTGGAGTACATTGCCGTGAAAGAACAATGCATCCCCCGGCTCCATTTCGCAATAGACCAGTTCGTGCCGCTTCATCGCTTCGGCAACGCGTGCCGGATCCGCACCCTTCTGGTCGCCGGTCGTTGCGTGATCGACACGCCCCATACGGTGCGATCCTCGAAGCACTTGCAGACACCCGTTCTCCTTCGTAGCCCGATCGACTGCGATCAAGCAACTAGCCATATCGGGATAAAGACAACCGTTGCTATACCAGTAGCCGTAATCCTGATGCCACTCCCAGGCACCACCGACACGCGGTTCCTTGAGCATCATCTTGTGATGGTAGTGGTAGATCTCATCCCCGAGCAGAATCGACATCGTTCCTGCGACGCGATGCGATCGGACGATCGCTGTATAGGGGGAATCATCATCGAGATCGTTTCGAACCGCGAGGCGACTTTCTCCCCCAGTCGCATCGCGGCGAACATAAGCTTCCGAAGCCAGTTGTCGATCTCCTCGAGCAAACGCCAGGAGCGCTTTCATTTCCTCAGTATCGAACAGCGATCGACACATGATGTATCCATCGCGATCAAAGTCTCTTTTCAGCGAGGATTGCACTTCGAGCATCGATCGTTCTCCGGGATTGCAGTAGGCGGAAGGTTTCCAGCGATTGCTAGCAACCCCTTTATCCTATGCGAATCGACTCGTTTCTGCTATTTACCCAAACTACCCTCGTGTGCTAGGTTTCTTCTGACCCATGGCAGAGCAATGGATCGCTCGCCGTATGAAAGCAGGTTCGCAGAGGGAGGAGCCCTAGCAATGCATTTGGTTCGATTAGATATCGACAAGAAGAATTCCGCATCGCAATATCAAGTTGGCCCTTTGGGTGGCGGACTGAATGCGGTTTATTCTCCGATTGCCTCGGCAAACTCGTTGGTTTCCCGCTTTGTGCGTCATGTCCTGTTTCGAGGGCAGTCGTTCACGGAACTCGAGGATTCTGAATTCGAAGCCATCGACGGTTCGATGACTTGGGTGGATGCATCGGGGCATTTGCGAATGATCGCGTGTTCGGGCGGTGCGCCGATTATTCCTTCGCGTTACGTTCATTCCCCTCTACATCCATCCGATCGCCCCATTTACCAAGACGACATCGAGCGGATTCGCGGGATCGGCAATTTGTTTTGGGAAGGCGACGAAGAGGATGGACGCTGGGATGATCTGCGGAGCGATATTCTCGCTTTGGTCTTCTGCTCGCCTCTTGGTCAGGTATCGCCGGAGAAGCTTTGGTGGGCGGCGAGCCGTTTGGGAGTTCATACGACGGCTCGTACACAACCCGATGAGGGCTACCAACAACTGAAGGACGAGGAGCGTCAATTGCTCGATCGTCTTCGAGATGGGGAGAGTGTCGATCATGACCGAACATGGTGGACGATCGAACGTGAACGATTGATCGCTGAGTTGACGCATGTGGCGAGGCAGCAGGCGTTGGCGGTTTCGGCCCATCCACCTGCAGCCCCCTGGGATGATTCCCAACTTCGCCAACAACTTGCACACGCGGAAGAGATGCTCAAGCGGTGGGATCGTCGATCCCAGTGGCATCGTCGGCTTGCCGAGGTTCAATCGCATTTAAAGACGCGGTCTCCCTATCGCAGAAGTGCCGAAGGATCATTGATCCCGGTTGCAGAAAAATTCCTCAAGGAGCTTACGGCGGGCGCGGTTCGCCAGTTGCCACCTTGGGCGGTGGAAGCATCGTATCTAGCTACCGATGCAGGCGAATCCTACGTGGGATCGGGGTATTCCGTTGGTGCTACCGATCGAACAACTTCCAATCCATGGGCGGATCGTGAAGTCCCGGCTGCTGCAACGCGACAGCGAAGGCTGGTGGATCTCGCGATCCGGCTCGCGATCGCAACCGCAGCATCGCCCCGTATCGGACGCTTGCCGCTGGTTCTTGAAAACTCGCTCGATGGTTTCCGTGGTGAGCCGCTCGAGCAACTGCTGCACGTCTTGGCTGGCGTAGCGCGCGACGGTCGACAGATCCTCTTGGCGACTCAAGACGAATTTGTTGCCAGACGCTGTGTTGCACACGGTGGCTCGGTGGCCAGAGTTCACGAAAATCTTCGATATGCCAAGCCGCAGTACATCATCGATAGCGATACCGATCTGGGTGTACTTCCAATTCTTGATCGTGCCCCGGTCGTTCAATACAGTGCAGTCGATGCCAGCGGCAACGCAACACCGTTGCAAGAAATCAATCGGCAACTGTCCGATCTCTCGGATGAGATTCAGCAGGACACATGGTGGCAACCTGTTTCGGAATCGTCGAAAACTTCGGTGCAGCCTATTCTTTACAATGTCGATGGCAAGAAGTATTTCCTGTCGTTGGAAAGTCCGCTTGAGCATGTGCCAGGAGTTTCCGTCGAAATCGCCGAACGATTTCATCGTATTGGATTGCATCGAGCGGTCGACTTGCTCAAGACCGATGCTCATCGCGCTGCTGCGGCGGCTGGCTGGGATTTAGGAACGTTGCGACGCGTATGTGGTATCATCGATTTGATGTGTCGTACGCCTCTTTTGCGATCGTTTGATGCCAAGGTGTTGGTCTCCTGTGGGATCGACTCGGCGAGGGAATTGAGAGGAGCGGATCCACGCGACCTGGCCCGGCGGGTGGAGCGGTTCCTCAGCAGCGACTCAGGACGCTCATTGTTGCGAATGGGGTCCGAGGCGGAACGCAATCGCCTGCGACGATGGCTCGACAGCATTGCTGCCGCACCTTCAGTTCGTCAATCGACACACGAGGGTGGAGCCAGTCGCGAGGAAGACCATGTTGTGGTCCGGAGCAAGAAGGTCAGAAAATCAGAGCGGCTCAAGCGAAGAAAAGGTGCGAGGGTAACTGCACCGGTAGTTCAGCGACGTTTCTATTTAGAACTGACGAGTCCTGTTGTCGATGCGCCGACAATCGGTACACGGATGGCCGAACGATTGGGAGTTGTCAATGTTTCGACGGTGGGTGATCTGATCGCGGCCGATGCTGCAGCGATCGCTGCAGCGCTCAAAGACAAGCACGTGACCACAGAGACCGTGACCGAATGGCAACAGCAAGCGATGCTTGTTTGTCGGATTCCGAACCTACGAGGGTTGGACTCGCAATTGCTGGTGGCCGCGGGCTACACAACTGCGGAGTTGGTTGCTAACTCAGACGCGGATTCCTTGTATGAGGCGGTGGCGCAAGTTGCGAATTCGCGGGCTGGTCAAAGGTATCTTCGGGGTGGCAATCCTCCGGACGCAGACAAAGTCTCCCAATGGATTACCTGGGCCCAGAAATGCCGCGGCGTCCGCGCCGCCTAGTGCAAGCGATGTCAATCTGCTCAGCCATCAACACCTTCCTTAATTATCAGGCGCCGTCTGCCTGTTATCTTTCGTCTATTGATGCACAACGGACTTCCCATTCCGTCGCAGTGAGTGTCAGCGGACTGGAAGTTCGTTGTACTGTCAAAACCTCTCGATGAGCACCCGATCGCAAAGCCTCAAGACTTGCCCCTCCTAATCAGGTGCCAGCCATTTGCCAGCCCCTGTAGCTCGTCGACTATTGCTCGTCGACTATTGCTCGTCGACTATTGCTCGTCGACTATTGCTCGTCGGGCGTCTCTCGACGCGGATGGGCAGAGTGCCATACATGGCGAAACCACGCCGGGATTTGGAATGTATTGGGGTCGGTAGTGACCGGCTTTTTCATCGGCGGCTTGGCGAGCGGTGTCACGGACATCCGCAATTGGCCATAGCAATGATTGAACTCGCGGATAAACACTTCTTCGTCTTCAGGCATAACGATCCCGCCGACAACGCGATTGCCTTGTCGGATGACCCCCGTCGGTGATCCGCGGTTGCTACCTGAGGACATGAACCGATTCCCTTCTGAGACACGTTGTATCAGACCCTCGGACGATTGCGACAGCCTGCTCCAGTTTTTCCATGCAGAATGGAGAAGTTCGATCCGAGTTTCCGCACACCGCTCCTCGCACACCCACCCAGTCGGCTCCGATTTCCGTTCCCAGGGGCAACTGCTCCAGTCGCAAAGCACCCGCGATCGCAACCCCCAATCCCATCGACCTCGCGTGAGTCAGTTGTTCCTTCAGCAATTCCAAGGGGATGTGCTCGAGCAATCCCCGTCCATCCTTGATT
>JBILVV010000154.1:0-10300 GCA_044370255.1 Pirellula sp. | reverse complement strand
CGTCGACTTCATCCTTGAACAGATTACCGATCAAAATGTCAGTGATCAGATGCTTCTTGTCAGGATGCTTGCGAACGAGTTGACCGAAGTTTAGACCGTCGTAAAAAGCTCTCACGAGGTTTCGCATTCGATTCATCGCCTTGCGGAAATCTGGTTCCCAGGCCCGCAATCGACGCTCGCTCGTGTCGTTATCCGCGAGGGCCGAAACAATCGTATCGGCGGCCATCTCTCCGGATACCAGTGCCAAAAGGACGCCGGAGGAATAGAGAGGGTCGAGGAATCCAAACGCATCCCCCACCAGGACCCAACCGTCGCCAGCAGCCTTGGATGCTTTGTACGAGTACTCTTTCATAATGCGAAATTCATCGACACACTCCGATTGAGCGATGCGGGGCTGCAATCCCGGGCATCGCTCGACTTCTTGATAGAAGATCTCTTTCGGGTCTTTCGTATCCCGCTGCTTAAATAGGTAGTCGAAATCCGCGACAACTCCGACACTGACGACGTCATCGTGGAGCGGGATGTACCAAAACCACCCCTTCTTTCCCTGAGTTTGAATGACGATGGTTCCTCCCTCGTCTTTGCCTGGCTCGCGTTTCGCTCCCCGAAAGTACGACCAAATCGCGGCCTTCTTCAGATCGGGATCCCATTGCCTTAGGTTCATTCGGTCGATGAGTAGCGATGATTGTCCGCTGGCATCGACAACAATTCGCGATCGAACGGTTTTCGGCTCTTCCCCTTCGCACTTGACGCGCACACCCACCACGCGATCACCGTCGCGCTCAATGTCCAACACGCGAGCCCCTTCATGGACAACCGCTCCGCTTTCCCGAGCGTTGTCGAGCATCATGCAGTCGAATTCGCTACGCAAAACTTGCCAAGTCTGAGACCGCTCATGAGGATCGTATTCTTCGAAACGGAAAGGCTCGGACAGCTTGCCATGTTCGTTGATGAATTGCACACCAAACTTTTTCGTGAAGTGGCTGGTCTTCATTTTCTCCAACATCCCAAGCCGCCGCATCGTCTGATAGCAGTGAGGGATTAGCGATTCACCGATATGGAATCTGGGAAAGTGGTCACGTTCGAAGAGAGTGACTCGGTAGCCTTGCTTGGCGATCAGTGTAGCCGTGGCTGCTCCGGACGGTCCACCACCAATCACGATCACATCACAATGATTTTCTGCTTGGATCATTTTCCGAACTCCTCTATCCCTTTTCTCTTTCTAATCGCTTTCCGTTTTCCAATCGCTTCCCTCAGGTTCATGAGGGGCCCTCGCAGCCTCCAATAATGCCAGCAAGTCTCGCATCTGTTCGACCGTGAGATGCCCGAGCTGCGCAACATGCATCGCCTTTACCTTGGACGCCATTTCTTTGAGTTGGCTCCGCCCTTTCGTTGTCAACGCCACCATCACCGCACGTCGATCCTCCGTTGACCGCGCACGTTGAAGCCATCCTTGTTCCTCTAACTTATCGAGCATCCGCGTAATATCCGGGGCTCTAGAGATCAAGCGGGCAGACAACTGCAAGGTCGGCATCGGCTCAGGATGCTTGGCCTCAAGCAACCGCAGCACATTGTATTGCTGGGCTGTCAAGTTCCATTGGTCGAACAGAGCTTCCTCGATCGCCCTGAGACGATCGTACGTTCGCCACATGGAAAGGTACACCTCCTGCTGCGGGGAATCGAACCCCCGCTTTTTGGGCGTGTGAATTCTCTTTGCCATCCAACGAACCCCGGGCGGTTTTCAGGGACTTTCTCGCGACATCCCTGAAATATAGTCGTCTGAACAATCATTGTCCAGACAGGTAATTTGGGATCAGACAGGGAGAAACCTGCGAAAAGACCAAAGAACTAACGCATGCGGTCGAGATGGTGAATAGCTTCGCGGACCATCCACGAGATATCCGAACCGAATGCAGAGGAGAAATCCCTCATCCGGTCGCCGCGAGAGTACGTCGTGAACGGCTTCATGCTCCCCATTTTCCTAAGATACGCGACATACTGCGGCCCGCGACGCTGCGACAGATAGGTATTCATGGCCCATGAAACCGTGTACGCATTCAAGACGTCGCCCTTAAAGGGTTCGTCTGTCGCGATCAAATCCTGAAAGAGTTGCTGCAGACGATTGCGATCGCTCTTGAGTTCATCCCAGGCCTGACGCTGGGAAGTCGGCCAGAACGACGCGTGATTGCGACTTGTAAAGTTGCAATAGGCAGGGGCTTCGAATTGGACCGCGAATCCCTCCATGAGCCACTTGGGCGTTTCTGCTAACCTTTGATGCAATCCGGCATTGAATGCAAATTGATGGGTCGCTTCATGGCATATCGTCTCCAATGTGGAATCCATATCCTTCGGATTGTCGTTTTCAAAGAGAACGATTCGATTCGATTTCTGGGAGTAGTACCCAACGCAGTTGGACGGAATACTCGATCCTTCGTTTCTCGCATACTCGAAAAACTCCCTTTTGCTTTCGAACACAATGGCGATCAACGTGAAATCCAGGTTTCTCAAAGGAATACCATAGGTCAAACAGTAAGACCGCATGGAGGAATGGAATTTCTGGAATCGCTCGCACCAAGTACCGATCCGACCTGATTTGGCAACAACGAGATAAGGGCTCGCGTAGCGGATGGAGTAGCGGCTTCCAAACTCTGACTGAAGATCCTGCTGCATCCCTCCAAGGCCTTGTGCTACAAAGGGCTGTCCCGTAACGCTGTGACTCACGATTTCGTGAGTGGGCAAATACGAAATCTGCCCATTGGACCTCATCAGCAACGTCGTATCGGAGAATAGGCCGATCGGTAACCCTTCGATTCGCCCCGACTGCATCGTAACCGATAGAATCGGCGGAGCGTTCGTCCCAATTGGTTGCTGAGTTGCATCCCTTGACCGAGTTGCGTCAGGAAACGGGTTCGGCTGATGGTCAACCAACGAATCGACATCAGTGGCATTCGCAGACGCCTCCTCCAAAGGACTCGCTTCGGCATGTACGCTGATCAGATACCTTCCATCCGATTGGCTATCCGGACCGGAGCGAACGGCGAAATAGTCGCAACCTGCACTCGCGAGTATCGCTGCCAGGGTCGCCAACCCAATAAGATTCCGAATCATTGCTGTCATGACTCTCCGACCCACTTGAAGATAAAGGACTCGCGGGGAATGCTGTCATTTCAACAAATAGGTCGAGCGGAGGATCCTCGAAAACAAGTGGGCGAATTCCCAACAGGGAAACCTCATGCGTTGGAATCGAATGAAGCAATTGTGACGGTTGTGCCGATAGACGAGACACGGTGGGTCTTCCTTTATTATCCATGGATGGCGTCGCATGAACCAATCTATCCGTCTGAGTCTCGTGTTGCACAATCACCAACCGATTGGAAATTTTGACCATGTGATTGAGCAGGCCTACCGCGACAGTTACCTCCCTTTTTTGGAGGTGTTTGAGCCCTATGAGCATCTGAAGATTGCACTGCATACATCCGGTCCGTTGATGTTTTGGTTGGCAGAGCATCATCCCGATTACTTGGAACGCGTGCATGCACTGGTGCTGAAGGACCGAATCGAGATTCTGGCTGGGCCGATTTATGAACCGATCCTGACGATGCTTCCGAGCCGCGACCGCATCGGGCAGATCGTGAAGTACCGTCGTTGGTTGCAGTCCCGGTTTGAGTGCCCAATCTATGGGATGTGGATGCCTGAACGGGTATGGGAGAGCCAACTGACTCGGGATATTTTGCCTTCGGGTATTCAGTACACGCTGCTAGACGACTATCACTTCCTCGCTGCGGGCTGGGAAGATTACCAACTTACCAACTATTTCCTGACGGAAGATGATGGGCACGTCTTGCGGGTTTTCCCTAGCAGCGAACGCTTGCGCTACCTGATTCCATTTGCAGCACCCTCGGAAACGATTGAGTATTGCCGCACCGTAGCTTCGTATGCTCCTGGAGCAACGCTGGTCTTCGGTGACGATGGTGAAAAATTCGGAACGTGGCCGAATACACGAGAACACTGTTACGAGCGTGGGTGGCTACGGCAGTTCTTCGATTTGCTAACGCAAAACCGCGATTGGTTGAAGACCACAACGCTGGCAGAGGCCGTGAACGATTCGTTGCCTGCTGGAAACATTTTCCTTCCGGACTGCAGTTATCGTGAAATGACCGAATGGGCTCTGCCGGTCAATCGCCAAGTGGCTTATCACAACATCGTGGATGAACTGGAGAGCGATTCGCGTTGGCCCCAAATACGTCAATTGATCCGCGGTGGGTACTGGCGCAATTTTCGGGTGAAGTATACCGAAGCGAATGAGATGTACTGCCGCATGCTCGAAGTCAGTCGTCGATTGGAGTTTGCGCGCCGAAGCAATGCGGATCGAAGTTTGCTCGCGAAAGCCGAAGATCATCTCTATCGTGGGCAATGCAATTGCCCTTATTGGCACGGTGCATTTGGAGGGATCTATCTACCTCATTTGCGCAATGCAAATTATCGAGAGTTGGTCGCTGCCGACACTTTGATCGAACGCGCGACCGGGCGAGACAGTGAATGGGTGGATGTAACAACAGAGGATTATGATAAGGATCTCTTCCCCGAGATCCGTCTCGCCAACGATCGCATGGTCGCTTACTTCGCACCCGCCCGCGGTGGCATGCTGTACGAATGGGATATCCGCGACGTCGAGCACAATTTGCTCGCGACCATCCAGCGAAGGCCTGAGGAGTATCATGCCATGGTGCGACAAGGGGCATCCGAATACAACGACTCTGCAGCAAGCATTCATGACCGTGTCGTATTCAAACAAGCTGGCCTGGATCAGCGACTGGTCTACGATATTGCACCTCGCAAGTCATTGGTCGATCACTTCTTTGATCCCGGTGTCAGTGTCGAAGATGTACGCGACGGCAGAGTGGTCGAAAAGGGAGACTTTGCCGTTTCCCATTACGATGCCAAGCTCAAGCGAACTCCTGGCAAGATTCAGGCCCAGTTGCAGCGGCGGGGTTTGATGGGTGAAAATGTCTTGACGGTCACCAAGGGGATCGCTTTAGAAGCAGGCAGCCAAGGCCTAGAATTGACGTATCTCATTGAGGGCATTCCTCTCGACGCTCGGTTCCTGTTCGCGGTTGAGTTCAATTTCGCGGGAATGCCTGGAGGAGCCGAGGATCGTTTCTTCTACGATTCCCAAGGAACTTCCTGGGGCAATTTGAGCACAACGCTCAGCCTCGATACGAGCGATTTTATCGGCCTGATCGACAAATGGCTTGGTCTCAACGTCCAATGGACGAGCAATCGTCCGGCAGGGCTATGGTGCTTCCCCGTAGAAACCGTGAGCCAAAGCGAAGGTGGTTTTGAACTGGTGCATCAGTCGGTCTGCGTCATGCCCCATTGGACGATCACCGGGAATCCGGATGGGCGATGGGCCGTGAAAATGCAAGTGTCTGCCGTGCACGAGCATTCAATTCATGACTCCACCGTCGAGCAAACCGCGACTCGTTTCTAGAGCCGCGCTACCGCTTCCACGCGTACCATCCTTCCAAATCCGCTACAATTCAAGGGCAAGGTGGTTTTGGTTACGTGGATTCGGAGATTGTGATGCTGCATCGACGAGAATGGATGGCGAGAGCCATAGCGTGTGGAATGGTCGGATCATACCTCTCCTCGGGTATCGATCGATGCTCTCGCCTGCAGGCAGCATTCGGAAACGATCGAGATCCGAAGTGGGAAGGTGCTACCCGCCGCGGTCTGGACTTTTTGGCCAGAACTCAATCCTCGCGCGGGCAATGGAACACACCTCCGTATCCGATCGCGATCTCTGCATTGGCTGGCCTGGCCCTTCTGTGCAGCGGTTCGACAGTCACCCAGGGCCCCTACGCGAAACAAATCAGTCGCACCACGGACTACTTGCTAGGTCAATCTCGAAAGAATGGCTTGATCGGTGACCCGGAAAACGACCAACGCTACACGTACGGCCATGGCTTCTCGATGCTCTTTCTCTCCCAAGTCCTTGGGGAAGAAGGACTCCAAGACCGACGAGATGATTTAGTGGATGTACTGAATCGTTCAGTTGCATTTTGCGGCAAGGCGCAAACACCCGCCGGTGGCTGGGGTTACGTAAGCGCAAAAGACGGTCAGGATTACGATGAAGGCTCGACTACAATCACTCAAGTTCAAGGACTAAGAGGATGTCGCAACGCTGGAATCGCGGTCCCCGCAGAGATCATCGAGTCGGCAAAGCGATACATCTACAAATGCCAGAACGCGGACGGCGGGATCAGTTACTCCAGTCAGCAGATGGGTTCCTCGCGGCCAGCTATCACCGCTGCAAGCCTCGCTGCTCTCTACAACGCAGGGGATTACGAGAGCAAAAAGGTACCCGAGATGCTCGCCTACTCGCGCAAGGAATTGCATGATGTCAAACGAGTCGACGACACCTTCGGACATTGGCACTACACCTACCTGTACTACAGCCAAGTGGTTTACCGTCAAGGCGATGAGGAATGGATATCGTTCCGAGATCGGTTGTACTCGCAGATCGAATCGATGCAACGTGGTGATGGATCATGGGAAGGTCAACCCAACGAAGTGTACATCACCGCATGCAATCTGATCATGTTGCAATTGGATCTCGGCTATCTACCGATTTTCCAAAGATGATGCGAGCGTCGAAGCAGCGTTGCACAAATCGCCTTCGCTCGAGACTGTGACCGGGATCAAACCAGGCATAGAGCGAAACCAAATCTCTTGTCGACGAACGAATTGTCGCGTGTGAGCCTTGACTTGCTCCACCATTTCGTCGCGAGTCAATTCGCCAGCCAAATGTGCCAACGGTTCTTTGTAACCAACCGCTTGTGATGCAGTCCGTCCCAACTGGCCATAACGATCCTTGAGTCCTCGCACCTCGTCGAGCAACCCGCGCGAGAACATCCCCTCTACGCGCGCGTCCACTCGCCCATGGAGGGTTCCTCGATCCCATCGGATCACGAACGCTTTGCTGTTAGCGGGGATAGAAAACTTCTCGAACTGGGTCTGCCAATGGCTTAATGGTGACCCGGTCAACTTCGCCACTTCGAGGGCTCGGATCATCCGCCGCTTGTCACCCGGCAAAATCCGATGGGCCGAAAGGGGATCGACTTGTATCAGCCGTTCCCGAAGTGCCTCGATGCCATAGATTTCTATATCTTGCTCCACTGCCGACCGAAATTCCCAGTCGGCCGGTGGACCTAAAAACATGCCGCACATCAGGGACTTCAAGTACAATGGCGTTCCTCCGACCAGGAGAACGTTGCGACCGCGCGCCCGTATCGACTCGGCCTGACTGTGCGCATCCTGCACAAATTGCGATACGCTGTAGTCGTCGGTAGGGGGAACCAAATCGATCAAATGGTGCGGTACTCGCTCACGAGCATCCGGAGTCGGTTTCGCGGTACCGATATCCATCTCTCGATAAACAGCCATCGAATCGACCGAAATGATTTCCGCCCCAATTCGACCCGCCAATTCCACAGCAACCTGGCTTTTGCCCGAGGCGGTTGGTCCGGTCAAAAAAATGGCATGATCGAGCGGTTTTCGTACCCAACTCGAAACGGAATCATCTTGAACAACCATATCTCTCTTCACATCCTGACCGAAAAACACTCTGAGTAGTGTACCCGGTCGGCGAACACTTGGAATCGACAAAAGCCCCCGGAAACCCTACGATTCTTGACCAAAAGATCCAGGAAAAGAACCGATGAGCAACGACGACATCCTCGACCGCTTGATGGCACAACTTCACGAACGTGCCAGTCAGTTACCCGAAGGCTCGTACACGACCCAACTGATCCAAGGCGGGATTCCCAAGATCGCGAAAAAAATTCGAGAAGAGACTGCTGAAGTCATCGAGGCGGCCGAAGAACCCGGGCTCCCCGGCCGCGAACATACCATTCGCGAAGCATGCGACGTACTGTTCCACCTGTGGGTCTTGCTCGCGGTCCGGGGAATTCACACAGACGATCTGCGCCGCGAATTGGAACGACGCGAAGGGGTCTCCGGTCTCCAGGAAAAAGCCAACCGCATCCCAACCAACGAACAAGGAAAACCTTCATGAGTCTCAGCGAACACCTGTTGCGCATCGGCATCCCCAGCAAGGGACGCCTCAGCGAACTAGCCACCGAACTCCTTCTCCAAGCAGGCCTCACCTTCCGAAGGCAAGAACGGGCCCTCTTTGCACGTGTCAGCAGTATCCCCGCCGATATCACCTTCCTGCGTACCGACGATATACCGACGCTGTGCGCCGAAGGAGCGATCGATCTCGGTATCACAGGCAGTGATTTGGTCACGGAAGCCGACGCCAAAGTCGACACCCGCATGCAGCTAGGAGTAGGCCGCTGCAAACTCGCCATCTGCGTTCCGACCAGTTCCCCATACCGAAAGCCATCCGATCTGGCCGGCAAACGGGTTGCTACGAGCTTCCCCAAAACAACCGAGCGATTCCTTAAACAACACGATGCACCGGTGCATTTGGTGAACCTGAACGGATCTGTCGAAATCATGATCTCTCTCGGAGTAGCCGATGCCATCGTCGATCTGGTAGAAACCGGCAGCACGCTGGCAGCCAACCAATTGCGAATCCTAGAGATCATCGGTCAGTATGAAACCGTGTTGATTCAAAGCCCATCCTGTCGTGACACCCAAACCGCCGACCGAATCGTGCGCCGACTCGAGGGTGTCGTGATCGCCCGCGATTACTCTCTCCTCGAATACAATATCCCTCGATCCAAGTTGGCTGCCGCGGAATCAGTGACACCTGGCTTTACATCGCCAACAGTAACCAGTCTTGAAGATCCCGATTGGTGTGCCGTTCGCGCGATGGTCAAACGCAGCGATGTCATCCCACTCATGGAAAAGCTCGAACAGTTGGGGGCCTTGGCCATCCTAGAGTTCTCGATCAACAACTGCAGACTATAAACCGATCGACAGCTCCAAACTCACCCCCATCCATGGAGCCCCGTATGGCAACATCTATCGAACCCCCTGCTGTGCCAGAGCAAACCGCACCGCAACGCGTCCTAGCCATCGATGCGTTGCGAGGATTCGATATGTTCTGGATCATCGGCGGAGACACGCTCTTCGTTGCGATCCTCGGATTGATTGCGGCGCCATTTGCAAAAACGCTCGCCATTCAATTGGAACATGTTCCCTGGGAAGGGTTCGTCTTCTACGATTTGATTTTCCCGCTGTTTCTATTCATCGTTGGCTGTGCGATCCCATTTTCTCTAGACAAATATCGCTCGAACCCAAGTGCCGTTTGGGGACGCATCGCACGTCGGACGTTTCTGCTGGTCGCCATGGGACTCCTCTACAACCGCATCCAAGATTTTCAGTGGAGCGAGATGCGTTGGATGGGCGTGTTGCAGCGGATCGGTATTTGTTATGGGATCGCCTCCATCCTGTTTCTTCAGTTATCGACGCGTGTCCTTGCTATAGTTGCTGTCGCGATACTCATGGCATACTGGGGAATCCTAACGTGGATACCGACTCCAGGTTTTTCAGCCGGCAACTTGAGTCCCGAGGGCAACCTCGCTGGCTACCTCGATCGCACGCTCCTGCCAGGAAAAATTCTAGAGCAGTACTACGGTTTTGGAGACAACGAAGGGCTCTTGTCAACAATCCCCGCGGTTGTGACGGCATTGCTGGGTGTTTTCACCGGCTTGTGGCTGAAATCTTCACGCGGACCATGGATGAAAGTACTTGGCCTAACAGTCGCCGGAGCGATCTCGTTGGGCCTCGGGCTTTTCTGGGGGCAATACTTCCCTATCATCAAGAATTTGTGGACCAGTTCTTTTGTTCTGGTAGCAGCGGGATGGAGCCTACTCCTGTTGGCTTTGTTTTATCTCGTGATCGATGTGATCCAATGGCGTGCTTGGTCTTGGTTTTGGATCGTAATTGGCAGCAATGCGATCACGATCTACCTGCTCCAGCACATCGTGTCCTTCGAGAATATTTCTGAATACTTCTTCAAGGGTACGGCCAATGCAATCGGTGCGTGGGGAGTTGTACTCCTTGCGATGGGCGCCCTTGCGATCAAATGGCTCGTACTACTGTTCCTGTATCGCAAGAAAGTATTCCTGCGCCTGTGAGCTAAGCCAACAGTTCGGTGATCACGCGCTGCTTCTCGACGCCTGTTAGGCGTTGATCGAGCCCTTGGAACTTGTAGGTGAATCGTTCATGATCGATTCCCATGCAGTGCAGGATCGTAGCATTGACGTCGTTGATATTGACGGGATTCTCGATGATGTTGTAGCTGAAATCGTCGGTCTTCCCATAAGTC
>JBILVV010000533.1:0-2862 GCA_044370255.1 Pirellula sp. | reverse complement strand
CCGGTTCGCAATTTGGCGTATTGGCTAAAGCCCTTCAATTATCGTTCGAGGTGATGTCATGCCACTGTACGAATTCCAATGCCAAGATTGTGAAAAAGATGTCGAGTTGCTTATGCAGCGATTCGACGACTCTCCAGTCTGCCCCGAGTGTGGCTCGAAAAAGATGACCAAGCTTCTTAGTGTCATCGGATCTCCGGTTACGTCAGAGAGCGACTCTCAGCGATCGGCGTCCGAAGGAGAGACTTGCGGTCGTCCGCAATGTGCCCGAGGATGCATGTTTGATAACTGATACGGAGCTCACTCATGGTGTATCGGCGATCGTGCCTTTGGTTGTTGCTGTTGCTCCTACCCCTCGTAGGATGCCGCGGCTGCACGCAGAGCACAGAAAAGGACACTGCTGCGAAAGATGAGGATGCCAAGAAGAAAAAGCAACGATTAGTCGCCGATGAATTGCGAACGCTTCCCTATACCAAAGAAAACCCGCTCAACATGGTCAAGCCTGGTCACTGGTACCAGGTAAGAAACAAAGTCAAAGCAAATTACGGCGACGAGTCGCTGACTTTAGCTATCAGCGTAACCGATCGCGAAGGTTCACCTTTATCTTCCGGGTGGGGGGCGGACTCGGTCTATTTCATGCGAGATCTATCGCTGGCAGTCGGGCAAGACAAAGGGATCGAAGCCGCGGTTTTCCATCCGTTCCTTCCCGCCCAAACCCAGGAGCAAATGGAGTCCGGGCGCAAGCCGACGACTAATATCAGGACCCGTTACTCCGTCAGAGGCATTGGAACGCTTGTTTTGGAGGAGAATTTTCCTTGCAATATGCTTGATGGCTACCAGTACGATTTGGTGGTCCTAAGCCGCGATATCTCCCGACACTTGTTTTGGAGAGGCCTCGACAGCATCGTCTGGAGGCAATCGGAAGATATCGAAGAGAATCGCGTAACTCCCCATCGCGTAGTAGACATCAACGAAGAGGAGATCGCATCCCAATTTCCCAATCGTCTAGCTACCATGACATCGATGTCGCATCTTGTGATCAACGACATCAGTCTCTCGGTCCTCAACCCGGAGCAACAGGCCGCCCTGGCTGACTGGTTGCATTTTGGCGGTACGATCATTGTCAACGGTCCCGAGGCAATCAGTTCGATTGAAGCTTCGCAACTCAAACAGTGGGTGCCATTGATCAATACTTTTGAAGGGGAGTGGTCCGAGGAGTCTCAAATCGAGTTCGATAATGCATGGACGATTCGGATTGCAGGTGGAGAGAGGATTCGATTCCAAAGCGATCGAAAGATTCCGATCCTTTCGGGCACGCTGGTCCAAGGAGCCAATTGGGTTCCGACGCTCGAAGGATTGGTTGCGGAACGATTGATCGGCCAAGGACGGGTTGTGATGACGACCTTTCCCTTAACCGATGCCGCATTTCTGAGGTGGCCATCTTATAGTTCATTGATTCACAACGCGATACTGCGCAAACCGCATCGAGCTCCGACGCTTGGAACCGATGCATCCACCCAATTCGCTGATTCCTTTCAGGGCACCGAACGGAATCCGATTCACTCGACGCGCCTACGTTTGTGGGCTCGCGATCTGGATGTCACCACCGAGCGCACCGAAAGCGAGGTCCTCGACAAAAACACCCAGAGTGCAGGAGCGAAATTCGCTTTAGCCAAGAAGACGAGCCTCGGGGCTTGGAATCCTCGCTCGAGTGTTGTCGAACAAGCAACGCTCTGCCTCCGCGAATCCTCCGGGATCTCGGTGCCAAAAGTGGAAACAATTCTGAAATTGCTGCTTGGCTACCTCGTAGTCCTCGTTCCCGTTAACTGGTTGTTCTTTCGCTTGCTGCGACGTGTCGAATTGGCTTGGGTCGCCGCACCCGTGATAGCAATGTTGGGGGCAGTGTACGTTGCAGGGAGCGTTCGGCTCGATGTCGGTTTTTCTCGAAGCCAAACATCGTTCGGTTTCCTCGAGTGCCACAGTGATTATCCGCGCGGCATGTTGTCGAATTTCTATGCGCTCTACACTTCGTTGTCCACCAATTACGCGGCAGTCTACAAAGAAGGAAACGGAATCGTTGCTCCGGTTCTGAGGCAGACCGGTCGGACCGGAAATCGCGAGAAACAGGAACTGGAATATTGGAACGCCGATGATGCTGGAGTCGGATTGCAGCGGTTTCCCGTTCTCTCCAACTCCACGGGTATTTTACAATCGGAAGAAATGGTGGAATTCTCCGGTCCCCTGCGGTGGCAACTCAATTCGGATCGATCGAAAATACAATTCAGGAATGAGGCAGATTTTGCGATTCGAGATGTTGGAGTTCTCGGAGTCGATGAACAAGGTCAACTGGTATCTAGCTGGATCGGGTCGATCGATCCAGGCCAGTCGGCTTCGGAATCCATTCAAACAGCAACCGACAATCAACGCTGGTTCGAACAGTGGGATAGTAATCCCTTACTCAAGAAGCCGGACTTCATCCGCGAATCGGATGGACTACTCTGGACCGCGAATAACGTTGACGATGTTTACCTCGGAGCGATGCTACTGACCATCGCTCAAAGGTATCCCCTTCAAGTTGGCGAGTATGTCGCAGTCGGTTGGACGGACGCCAACCCTTCGCAGTTAAAAATTAGCCCGATATCCTCGCAACAGAAACACAAAACAGTCGTCATGATGCATATTGCTCCTGGACGATTGGGGGACGTGCAACCCGATACTCGCATTTTCGCAAATCTCGAGAAAGAAGAGAACTAGCGGATTCACTCGGTTGCCTTCTTGAGTCGCTGAAACGCAGTGGCCCCGGCTCGGCCGTATTTCCTTGCTTCCTCAAGTTCTTGATCCTCTGCAGCGTGCTCGAGGAGTTCC
>JBILVV010000532.1:0-2865 GCA_044370255.1 Pirellula sp. | reverse complement strand
GCCATTCACGGGCCCAACCGCCAATCTGTATGATCCCCCAAAATTCTTGATGAAATACGTCGCTCACTGCAACGATGTTTCCGTCCCCGAAGGCATCGTGATTTGTCTTCAAGACGAACTGCTCCATCGAACTGCTGAACTTCGAAATCTGGTTGGCTATCCATTGTTCGTAAAGCCGGCTAAGGCTGGCGATTCTCTCGGTATCGATGAAATGTCCTGCGTTTGGGACGATGAACAACTGAAGGCAGTCGCACAAAAGCTACTGAACGTGTACCCAGAGGTGCTGGTGGAGCGATACGTGGCGGGACGTGAGTTCACCGTGCTGGTATCGGCTGACGCGGGCTCAGATACCTGCACCGTGTATCGCCCGCTCGAATATGTTTTTAGCGGCGGACCCCGATTCAAAACCTACGCCATGAAGACCAGTGAACTTCACGCTGCGTGCAATATTCCCTGCACAGACCCGATGCTCGCCAGCCAATTGAAGGAAGCAGCCTCTCGCATCTTTCGTGGGTTCGGCGGCAAAGGATATGCCCGCATGGATTTTCGAGTCGAGCCGTCAGGCAAAGTCGTGTTCTTGGAAGTGAACTTCACATGCTCGGTCTTCTACACCGATGGCTACGAAGGGAGCGCCGACTACATCTTGAAGCATGACGACCACGGTCATCGCGGATTCCTCCTGAATATCATCGCAGAAGGCATCGAGCGCCATCGCGCTCGGCAATTGTGCTACGAAGTACGGCCAGCCAGTATTAACGGATACGGGATCTTTGCACGCCGAAACATTCGCAAGGGAGAAATCGTTTTTCTTGGAGAAGAACAGCCTCACCGCATCGTCACCAAGCGTTGGGTAGAAAACCGCTGGGATGAGCGGGCGCAGACGGATTTCCACCGTTACGCCTGCCCCATCAGCGATGATGTCTATCTATTATGGGACGAACGAGCCGAAAAATGGGCACCGCAAAACCACTGTTGCGATCCGACGACGGCCTACGACGGCTTGAACGTCGTCGCTCTGCGCGATATCTCACGCGGAGAGGAACTGACCCTCGACTACGCGGAGATCTTGGATGCAACCGCTACACCGTTCACCTGTTCATGCAATTCCAAAGATTGCCGAGGCTCCATCCAGGGCTCACCAGGGAATACCATATCCGCAAGAGAAAAACGAGTTTTGATACACAGAAAAGGACACGGAACGCCCCGACCCACCCTTCGACCCGCTGTGCGCTAGCAGACGACACGGCAGATTGAGCATTCCCTGATGACTGCGGTCCGATTGGCCAGCGTGGAACTCTCGACCGGTGATATCGTCGGTATCTGTAGCTACATTCTCAAATTTCTCGCTGGTTTGGATACTATCCCCTACGCTTTGGAAAAACTGGCCACACTTCGCGATATCGCTCGTCGCTTTGACATCGAGATCGAACATGTCGCCTAGTCCTTAAGATCATCCCGGACCGTGCTGCATATAGACTTCCTCGTACGGTTGCACGACGACGAAACCATCCCCCTGGAATTTCATCTGCAGGCTCTCGCCACTTCCGCGACCGAAAAACGTTTTGAGACTGATGTCGGTCTTGAACTCCGGCTGTAAATTGCCGCTCCATGCTATGGTCGCATTGGGGTCGGTGTAGACGGGTTGGCTGGGAGTCACCTGCAAAGTCAGCGGATCGTAATGCGATGTGATCGCGAGCAGGCCGGTTCCCTCGAAGCGAGCATTGAACAGACCACCGCTGAGCATCGCGGCTACCTTGCGAAGCATCTTGATGTCGTACTTGAGGCTCGTTTCGAACGCGAGTACATCATTCGCATTTACGAACATCGCGTCGTTCTGCATGCTGATGATGGTAACCTTCTTTCCCGCATCGGCGAGATACAGTTTGCCTTGTCCACTCGCCTTCGTCAGTTTGGTCCCCTCGCCGGATACGAATTTCTTCATGAGGTTGCCCACCCCCTGCTCGAGGATCCCTTCTCGCACAAACTTGATCGCACCAAGATAGGCGATCATCGAGCCGGTTTTGGTCCAGATATCGCCGTTGAGGTTGACTTCGAGAACTCGATCTCGTTCAAGTTCAAATAGCCCCTGCTGCTTATCCATCTGAAGCGACGAACGAACAAAATCCTGCAGATCATAGCGTGCCATTGCGATTCCCCTCACCTGAAGTTGGACTTAGACGGAAACGTCATGATAGGATAACGCTCTCTGCGGTGAAAGCGTACGTAATCCAAGTTGTTGACGATCCAAGTCGTGTACAATACGAGCAAATGACGCGAGCAGAGACGCAAACTTCCTGGAGAAACGGCATGTATCGACAGCGGCAATCGATCTTGATGCTTTGCTCAATCTTCATTATTCATGCAATCGCTGTGCCCATGATTCTAAGGGTATGCTCGCAGGAATTTTTCCAGGGTTCGAGTTTTCGCCAAGCCCATCGAAACGCCATTGAACGGGGGATGGAACTCATCCGAGGCAGCGTTGATCGCTACCCGCAGCATCGGCAATGCTTCTCATGTCACCATCAAGCTGTGCCGCTCTTCACGATGCGTATGGCAAAGGAGCACTCACTGGAAGCCGGAGAGTTCGTATGGACCAAGGATTCCGATCGCGTCGACCGAATCCTGAAACTAACCTGCGATAGCCTCGATCGAGATCTCAAGCGACTTATGCCTGGCGAAGAGTTCGACGGCCGCGGCCTGACGCTCGGGTACGCTATGTGGACGCTGGATGTATCCGGACTTGAGCGTTCCGACTTGATGGATCGTTTGATCGATGTTGCCCTCGCGACCCAGCGCGAGGATGGCCGCTGGCGCATCCATTCCCACCGTCCACCCGCATCCTCCTCGGATCGACTGGCAACGGCG
>JBILVV010000153.1:0-10363 GCA_044370255.1 Pirellula sp. | reverse complement strand
TCGTGTATCGGTCGCGGGTTTTGAGGCAGACGATATCTTGGCTACCATCGCGCATCGAGCCGCACCCCATGGAGCACGCGTGTTGCTGGTGACCAGCGACAAAGACTGTCGCCAATTGATCACCCCAAAGGTCAAGATGCTGAATCTTCGCAAGAACGAACTCTTCGGCGAAGAGGAGTTGATGGCAACTTGGTCGATCCGACCCGATCAAGTAGTCGATTTTCAAGCGTTGGTCGGGGATTCGGTCGACAATGTGCCCGGTGTACCGAGCATTGGCCCCAAGGCCGCCCAACAGTTGCTCGACCAATTCGGATCGCTCGACGAGATATATTCACATCTAGATCAAGTGGTCGGGGATAAGAAGCGAGAGAAACTGGCCGAACATCGCAATGACGCCTACTTGAGCCGCGATCTGGTTCGGCTCAAGTCCGATGTTCCCCTTCCCATCGATTGGCAGGACATGCGTCCAGGCAAACCCGATGCATCGGAATTGGAGCAACTCTTCCGGGACCTCGGGTTTCGAAGACTGGCTGAGGTCTTTCTCCATCCCAATGGCGATGCGACCGGGAGCGAGCAGCAATCAAACACGCCTAGGGAGCGTCTTAGCGCCGAGGGTTATCGACTCATTCAATCGACCGATGAACTCAACGCACTATGTGTCGATCTGAACTCTGCCGAAATCATCGCCATCGATACCGAGACCACATCGACGCGTCCTCGCGATACATCGTTGGTGGGGATCAGTCTGTGCTGGGCTCCTGGCCAAGCGGCCTACATTCCCGTTAAGGGTCCATCAGGATCGGTATGCATGGAACTCGAGCAAGTGCGCAGCGCACTGTTGCCATACCTCACCGATACGGGCAAGCACTGGATCGGCCAAAACATCAAGTTCGATGCGATTGTATTGCGCGCTCATGGCATGCCGATCAAGAACATCGCCTTCGACACGATGGTAGCCGACTATCTGCTCGATGCTGGCGGGCGAAACCACGATCTCGGGGATATTGCCAAACGTTGGCTCGGTGTCGACTCGGTCGCCATCGAAACGCTGATCGGAACCGGCAAGAATCAAAAGACGATGGATCAGATTCCGATCTTGGATGTTGGCCAATATGCCGCCGAGGATGTCGACATTCCGATGCGTTGCCGCGAACCCATGCGAGAACGGTTGGTTGCCGAGTCCCTGCTGCCACTCATGGAAACGTTGGAATTGCCGCTGATCGATGTCTTGGCAGACATGGAGTTCCTCGGTATCCGGATCGATACACAGCGGTTGGCCGAGTTGCACTCCCAATTCGCATCGCAATTGGAATCGCTTCGATCGCAAGTGATCGAGCTTGCAGGGGAGTCATTCAATCCCGATAGCCCAAAACAATTAGGGCAAATTTTGTTTGAACGACTCGGTTTGCGCGTGGTCAAGAAAACAAAGACAGGCCCCAGCACCGATGCCGAGGTGCTCGAGGAGTTAGCGATCGAGCATCCACTGCCAGCAAAAATCATCGAGTACCGTCAGCTTGCCAAGCTCCTTAGCACGTACGTTGAATCTCTCCCAAAATTGGTGAGCCCAAATACAGGTCGCGTTCATACATCGTATCGACAAGACATCGCCGCTACTGGACGACTCAGCAGTGTCGACCCGAACCTTCAGAACATACCTGTGCGAACTCCCGAGGGTCGATCGATTCGATCCGCATTTGTCGCAGGGGAACCGGATTGGTTGTTGCTGACCGCCGATTACTCGCAAATTGAATTGCGGGTCCTGGCCCACTGCTGCGGAGATCCAAACTTGAGCAAGGCGTTCGAAGAGGATGTCGATATCCACACCTCGGTGGCTGCCCAAGTGCATGGCGTTCCTCTCGAGCAAGTGACCTCGGCGATGCGGCGCAATGCCAAAGCGGTCAGCTTCGGCATCCTGTATGGTCAAAGCCCGTTTGGGCTGGCCAAAGGGTTGGGGATCTCGCGAGGTGAAGCCAGCACGTTCATCGATGAATACTTTGCGCGATATCCGAACGTCCGCGCGTTCATTGCGCAAACCCTGATCGACTGCCGAGCCCGCGGCTATGTAACCACTATGTCAGGACGACGGAGATATCTGAAAGGGATCCGCGATTTCAATACCTTGGACGAGGCAAAGAAAAAACAACTCCTCGAACCGGAACGGATGGCGGTCAATACCGTGATCCAAGGGTCGGCGGCAGACATGATCAAACTGGCCATGATCAGTGTGGCGAAACGACTGAAGGAATCAAAGCTGCGAGCCCAAATGTTGTTGCAGATCCATGACGAACTGCTCTTCGAGGTTCATCCCGAGGATCGAGCAGCGTTGGCCGATATCGTTCGCACGGAAATGACTCGCGTCATGCCGCTGCGAGTTCCGTTAAAGGTCGATGTCAAAAGCGGTCGCAATTGGTCGGAGTGTGAACCGGTATGAAGCACCCCTTGGTCGTAGGCATTGTCGGTGGCGTTGCAAGCGGAAAGAGCGAGGTGACTCGGCATCTGAAGCATCTGGGGGCACATGTGATTCACGCCGATGCCATCGGGCACGAGGTCCTGCGCGAAACCGAGGTCATCGATATCCTACGCAATCGATTCGGCGATCAGATCCTCAACCCAGACACAGGTCAGATCGAGCGATCGAAAGTGGCTGGAATCGTATTCGGGGAGCATGCGACGGCTATCTCCAATCGAAAGTTTCTGGAGAGTGTTACTCATCCGCGCATCCGAGAACGGATCCGGGAATCGCTGAAGGCAGCCTTGGCCAATCCGCATCTCGATGTGGTGGTACTCGATGTCCCGCTGTTGATCGAGTCGGGATGGATCGACAGTTGCGATCGCGTGGTGTTTGTCGACTCGCCTCTCGACATGCGCCGCGAACGAGCCAAGCAGCGCGGTTGGAACGAAACGCAGTTCGACGCGCGTGAAGCGTCACAAGTCGATATCGAGAAAAAACGAGATGCGGCCACCGACTGCCTCGATAACTCCGGTTCTCTCGAGCAATTGCGGAGAAACATCGATGTGTGGTGGAAATCGATCGTGCCCGAGTATCGATCCTAGGCGAGGCATGGTCAGATGACCGAGGCGAACGGATCGGTTACTTGATCTTGTTGGTTACTTGATCTTGCTCGCGTTCCCTGCTTGACCGAAAGAGATCATGCGTGCGACGCAGACTTCCTTCATCGCGGTTCGCGCAGGTTTCAGGAAGTCGCGAGGGTCGAACTTCTCTGGCGATTCAAAGAGGACTTTGCGAACGGCGCCGGTGATCGCCAATCGGCAATCGGTATCGACGTTGATCTTGCGAACACCGCTCTTTATACCTCGTTGGATTTCTTCGACGGGCACGCCCCACGTTTGTTTGATCTTGCCACCGTATTGGTTGATGATGTCTTGCAACTCTTGCGGAACCGAACTGCTACCGTGCATGACCAAGTGCGTGTTGGGGATCCGCTTGTGGATCTCTTCGATGCGGGACATCGCCAACACTTCACCATCGGGTTTGCGCGTGAATTTGTAGGCTCCATGGCTGGTTCCGATCGCGACTGCAAGGGCGTCGACACCGGTCTCTTCGACAAAGCGTTTGGCTTCCTCGGGATCGGTCAGGAGTTGGTCATGGCTGAGCACTCCTTCGGCACCGTGACCGTCTTCAGCTTCGCCATGTCCGGACTCCAACGAGCCGAGGCATCCTAATTCCCCTTCGACCGACACACCGCGGGCGTGTGCCATGGTGACGACTTTGCGAGTGACATCGACGTTGTATTCATACGAGGCAGGAGTCTTGCCGTCTTCTTGAAGCGACCCGTCCATCATGACCGATGTGAAACCGTTCTCGATCGCAGAGAGACAGGTGGAGGGGGAGTTGCCGTGATCTTGGTGCATCACGATAGGGATTTGCGGATAGAGTTCTACTGCGGCAAGCATCAAATGGCGAAGATATGCGTCCTGAGAATACGACCGCGCGCCGCGCGACGCTTGGATGATCACAGGCGAATTCGTCTCCTTGGCCGCCTCCATAATCGATTGGATCTGCTCCATATTGTTGACATTGAACGCGGCCACTCCGTATTGGTTTTCGGCTGCGTGATCCAGAACTTTCCGAAGGGGTACCAGAGCCATGAGAGAGCAACTCCCTGAAAAAATAGCGACTATGCAATGCGTGTAGGATGCAATCACAGCGTAATGCTACTTGGAGCCACGCCGCGGAGCGTCTAGGATTATCAAGCAAATCAGGTCTTCGGCAATGCGTGTTTGGCGAGTGATGAAACGATGGATGATCCAGAACCAAAGTCGGCACGGTCGGTAAAGAATCTTAACCCCGTGGATCATTATCTTCACGGCAGTTGGGAGGCGCTCGGCGCTGGTGCTCCGATCTTGGTAGCACTTGCTCAGTTGTGCAGCCAAGCTATGGTTGACCATCCTGCCACTAACGCGCAAACAGCGGAAGGACTATCGCCGGAAGCACTTGCCATCCTAGTCGCCGCGCGCGGTCGCGGCGTGATCGAAATCAAGGCGGTTAATACTGCGTTCGATCCCGCTGCCCGCATGCTGGCAGTCTATGTCGAGTTATCTGACACCCAGACGATCGCGTTTCGGGATCCTAGCGACCCGGAGGTGACGGTTTCGTTTTTGGAAGGATTTCGGCAACTGTGCCGCGCGGGATTGGTGATGCACCATATTCATCGCGACTTTTCCCTTACACACCTCGGGTTTCGTGTCGCACGCGACATCGACTCGGAGAAAGTACAGCCATGGCTAGACAAGGGGACAGAGTTTGGCCTTCACGATTGATTCAACGATCGATCGTTAGCCTGCTCGTGTTGATAGCAGTCTTAGGTGGAATGTTCCTCGTCGGTCGGGCATGGTTCCTGTCGTCGTTGACCGAAACCGAACTGCAGAAACCCAACCCTAGCCCAGTTCCTGTGCCCTTGGCCCCCCAAGCAATAGTTACTCCCCATCCGCTGGATCCGGTCCTTGAGATAGCTCGACGTTCACTCGCACTGCATCGATCGCGAGACCGAGATTATCGGGCGACGCTAGTGAAGCGATTGAGAATCGCGAACAAGCTCAGCGAGCCGGAGGTGATGAAACTGAAACTGCGTTCTCGCGATCGAGATGCTATTGCGGAACCTGCGGGGTCTACATCGGAGTCTCAGCCGATCGCTTCCGACGAGATGGAGCCGCGTCCGATCGATGTCTATCTTGGGTTTGAGGCTCCCAAATCGCTTGCGGGCCGCGAGGTGATTTGGCGGCAGGGTTTTCAAGATAGCCTGATGACTGTGCATGAGGCCGGGTTCTTCAACCTGGCCAGAGTGCAACTGGCACCTACCAGTCGCTTGGCGATGATCGGGAACCGTTATCCGATTTCGGACGTTGGGATCGAGCGGCTGCTGATCAAGCTACTCGAGATCGGCACACGCGACCGAATGCTTGGGGATTGCCAGGTTACGATCCGGGAGGGGGTTGAATTCGAGGGCCGTCCGTGCCGCCGTATCGAGGTCATCCACCCCGAAAAAAGGGTAGAAATCGATGGCAATAAATTCGAATTCGCATATTATCGAGCAGAAATCGATATGGATGTGGAGCACGAGCTTCCGATCCACTACGCTAGTTATGTATGGCCGGAGAACACCGGAGAGGATCCGTTGTTGGACGAAGAGTTCACTTACCGAGACCTCCAGTTCAACTGCGGTTTGACCGACCTGGACTTCGACCCCGACAACCCTGAGTATCTTTATCCGTCGCGCTGAGTTTTTGCAGATGCCAAACGACATGCAATTCACGGATTGTCCGAACTGCGGCAAGCGGATTCGGATCGATGCGCCTCGTTGTCATCGTTGCGGCGAGGTGCCGGTCTTGGCATTCAATCGAGCTCGCGATGTGGATGGTCCGAGCACTGCAGATGAAGAACAGGATCCATCCGAATCGCATCATGCCGTCCGTTGGGGTGGTTATCGAGTCGACGAAAACGACTTCGATTACGAGTCCTTCGTTGAAGATGAGTTCGGGGAATCGCGATCGCAACCGGCTAGACCCTGGTGGTGGTATGTTGCATGGGTCGTACTGGTGGTCTTCGCATTAGGCATCTTGGCAGATGCCTGGCTATTGTTCTTGAATACTTAGCGAATCTACACCCTGAATGCAGTCGAAATCTTTTCTGTCGCGTGGAACCAGCATTCTTCTTGAATCAGGCCGCACAGCAGGAAATGGTGCGGATGCTACATCGGAAGCTTCCTTAGATCCATCCGTGCGCCCTGTCGCTGTCGTGCGCCGTGTTGCTGGCCACCTCATCCTTATTGTCGCGTTTGCGATCGCGTTCTTCATTCTACAAAAACTGACGTTCCTTCTTCGGTTTCCGCCCTACGAGCGGACGACGTTGTGGGTGCCGGGTGCGTTGACTTTTAGCGCACTGCTCATATCCCCGATCTCCGGCTGGTGGCGATTTTACATTGGTCTGTGCATCGCTAGTTACGCGGCCTATTACGGCGATCCCGAGATTCCGGGACCGGTCGCATTGCTGTCAGCGCAATTTCATTTTGCCGCCGTAGCGATAGGAGCATGGGGGATACTTCGACTAACCCACCGCGATCCGTTTGCAACCGTCCCTTCGATGCTCGTGTTTGTTCTCGCAGCGGGACTAGTGATTCCGCTGGCTACCTCTGCACCTGCGGATCTAACCCGTTGGATGCGAGGACTGAGCGATGTATGGCCGACCGCCATTCGTTCCGTCTTATGCATCTCGCTCGGCATGTTGATCGGTACACCGGCGATCACCAGTGCGTTGGCAGGTGGCCGCCAATGGTTGCGGCGTGCAAAGATGCGAGAACTTTTGGAAGGAACCGCTTTGGCGATCAGTTTGCTGGCGGTCGGTTTATGGGTTTTTACTACTTCTGCAGATTCGAAAGCGATCCCGGCTTTGGTGTACGCCCCGATCCCCTTTTTGCTCTGGGCAACCCTTCGATTTGAAATAGCAGGCGCCAGTTGGGCGCTGTTGGCGATCGCTTATCTGTCGACTTGGAATGCGATCAATGGTCGAGGACCGTTTGTGGGAGGATCTCGCGATGACCACGTCCTTCAGTTGCAGCTTTTTTTGATGGCGGTTGCCTTGCCATTGTTGTTCATGGCGGTCGTCGTTGGAGAACGCCGCCGTGCGCATGCTCTGCTCATACACGAAACTGACGAGCGCCGAAAGGTGGAGGAAGGGTTGCGACATGCTTCGCGATTAGCGGTCCTCAGTGAGTTCACCGCATCGATCGCGCATGAGATCAACCAACCGCTAGGGGCCATCCTCTGCAATGCAGAAGCCGCGGAATTGCTCCTCCAGAAACCGACACCTCCGATGGACGAGATACGGCGCATCCTGGCGGATATTCGCAACGACGATTTGCGTGCCAGCGAAGTTATCCGTAGCTTGAGGGCATTACTAAAACACGGTGAAGTGGAACGGCAACCTGTTTCCATCCATCGAGTGGTGATGGAAGTGATCGCGATTCTTCGGACCGAAGCCGAGCGACGTGGCATTGAGTTGCATACGGAACTCACGCAAGTCGGTCCCATCGTCCTTGGAGATTGCGTTCACCTCCAGCAAGTACTACTCAATCTGATCATCAACGCCATGGAAGCGATGCAGGGTATTCCAAACGAACGACGAGTATCGGTCTGTGCATCGCAACAAGACAACGAAGTCGTGGTTTCAGTAACCGATCGCGGCCCTGGCATACCATCCGAGCAAATCCCTCGACTATTTGATCGCTTTTTCTCAACCAAACCCGAAGGAATGGGGATGGGATTGGCCATATCCCGGTCCCTAATCGAGCAACACGGCGGCAGGATCTGGGTGGAGAATGCGTCAGATCGAGGAGCGATTTTTCGATTTAGTATTCCCTTGGACAAAGCAAATACAAAGACTGCGATGGAGGCGAACACGCAATGGAACAGCGAGTCAGCACAATGACCGAAAACAGCCCGTTGATTCATGTCGTCGATGACGATGACTCGGTGCGCAAAGCGCTCTCCCGTTTGCTCCAAGCCGCTGGCTATGAAGCGCAAGGCTACGCGAATGCAGGCGAGTTCCTCCTCGCGTTGCCCATCTCCACGCCGGGGTGCATCATCCTGGATGTCCGGATGCCTGGCCCCAGCGGACTCGAATTGCAAACGGCCCTCAATCGACAAGGAAACATTCTCCCAATCATCTTCCTCACCGGTCATGGCGACATCCCGATGAGTGTGCAAGCGATGAAGGCTGGTGCGGTCGACTTCCTCACCAAACCTGTTCAGAGCCAAACGCTGCTGGCCGCAGTCTCGAACGCCCTGGAAATCCAAAGCCGAGCGAGCCAGGAAAAGGAACGCATGGACTACCTGCAGAATTGCTACCTCACACTTACCGATCGTGAACGAGAAGTCTTTCGGCTGGTGGTACAAGGGAAACTCAACAAGCAAATCGGAGCCCAATTGGGAATCGCGGAACGGACCGTCAAAGCGCACCGATCGCAAGTGATGGACAAGATGGAGGTCAGTTCACTGGCTGATTTGGTCCGTGTCGCCGGGGAATTGCAACTGGAAGCCGAGGTTTCCGGCTCGTAACTATCCCCTATTTTTCTGCTGTCCTTGGAGACGTACTGCACCAAAGGACATATTGCGTTGCCCCTGCGTCCAATTTGGATGGATCGGCATGTCATCGAAAATAATGCGTGATGACGACGAGATTGAAAGCTCGTATGAATGTGTTCGAGGTACCTCATGAGGAAAGACGCAATAATAAAAAAACATGGCATCTGGCAGTGGTCGCCATGCCGCGCACCGGCTTGGTGGCTTGCTGCAGTCCCAAGGCTTCCCCTCAACAAAACAAACCGAACATCCTCGTGAATTGAGGGGATGATATCGGGACGTGGAATGTGAGTTACTACAATCCCCTTTTTTCCATGGAAAGAGTTCATATGAAACGGTTGGCTTGGCTTTGGGTTGCATGGGTCTGGTTGTGCCTCGAGGTTTGCGGTCTGTCGCAGGGGCCTCTGCTTGCATCGTGGAACGACAGTGAAACCAAGCGAGGATTGATCCGGTTCGTTGAGCGAACCACCACGGCAGGCTCGCCCGATTTCGTTCCTGCCAATGAGCGAATCGCGGTCTTTGATAACGATGGCACCCTCTGGTCCGAGCAGCCGATGTATGTCCAATTGGCCTTCGCCATCGATCGAGTCAAAGCGTTGACTCCGAACCATCCAGAGTGGAAGACGCAAATGCCTTTTAGCGCTGTCCTCAATGGTGATCTAAAATCCCTCGCCACGATCGGAGAACGCGGTCTGATCGAACTCGTCATGGCTACGCATGCAGGAACAACGACCGATGAATTCAACGGAATCGTCAAGGAGTGGATTGCGACCGCAAAGCATCCCGTTTACAAGCGACCCTACACCGAGTGTGTGTACCAGCCGATGCTCGAGTTGCTGCAGTACTTGCGAGCCCATGAGTTCAAAACTTTTATCGTCTCCAGCGGAGGCATCGAGTTCATGCGACCCTGGGTGGAAGAGGTATATGGTATTCCTCCCGAACAAGTCATCGGCAGCAGCATCAAAGTGAAGTACGAACTGCGAGACGGAAAGCCCGTGCTGGTGCGATTGCCCGAAATCGACTTCATCGATGACAAGGCAGGCAAGCCGGTGGGGATCCATCAAAAGATCGGACGTCGACCTATCCTTGCAGTCGGCAACTCGGACGGCGACTACGAGATGCTCGAATATATCACGGCAGGCGAGGGACTTCGCATGGGAATCCTCGTTCAATGATCTGATCGTGGCGAATCGAATGGGAACCCACGCCCATCGCAAAGCCTCCGAGCGTGCCACCCGAACCGAACGCTAGCGTGCCACCCGATCGAGCGTGCCACCCGATCCGTTCGATTTTTTCTGATCGGCCACTCTCATCACGATGCGGAGCGTCGTGCCACGGAGAGCTAGCACGGAGAGCAAGCACGGAGAGCTAGCACGGAGAGCTAGCACGGAGAGCAAGGACAGGCATTGCGGACACCAATATCCTGTTCGCTAGCATTATCGCGTGCGCGGATGAAGCACAATGCATGTCCTGGTTTTGTGCTCGTCAAGTGTCAAGCTAATCGAGGAACGCAACCGAAGCCATCGCGGACGATTGCGCTTCGGTGTTCATCCATACTTGATGCCAGCCGTCAAGCCGAATGGTCGCGTGGTCAGCATGGCTGACTCGCCCTCGCACGAAAACAGTTGGATTGCGTTGCATCACTCTCCAGTTGAAGGAAGCCGCCGATGGATTGCGAGCGATCAGCCCTGAACGTTGCTTTTCCGTCAGACCGTTAGGGTATTGACCGCAAACGTACACCGTTTCGCCTCCTGTTCGAAACAGG
>JBILVV010000008.1:0-32162 GCA_044370255.1 Pirellula sp. | reverse complement strand
TGGATAGGCAGGAAAGCCAAAGCAATTGGCCGAATATGCGAAAAACCCTGGGAAAACCAGGGTTTTTGAGCGGAGAGGACAGGAACCGAACTTTTGGTTTTTTCCCAAGCGTCGACTCGAACTCCTGTTGGATATTTAGGACAAGGAATCTCGATCGGCAGGATTGCTCTGCCTGAATCATCGACGACTCCTCTCATCGTGTTTGCATTCCAAAGTGTACCGCGGCGGCATGCCCTATCCGAAAAGTGTGTACAAGCCGGTTGGGATAATGTCGTCTCGCCTTACAAACCGCTTCGCTTATCGTATTGCCGATAAAATGTTCGCCCGAACAGGGTTCAATAGCCACGAACTGATTCCAGTGATCCGCTTCAAGTTGGCTTTTCAATGATTCATAAATGGGTCTAGCAGCATCGGCGACTGATTTTTGCTTTTCCATGTCCGCTTCCTATTCTCCAGCTTTGATCTGCCACTTGACGATGCCTTCGCAGCGTACTTACCTGTTGGCAATCTATCCCATGTAAAACGCTTGAGTTTTTGAAGCTCGATCTTTCGGCCAATTGTATCAAGCATTCCACGGCCGGGCAATTTATTGGCTCATTACCCGGAAATGCAAAAAAATCCAACCGCCTAAAACGAGGAAGAAACTGGGACAGGCACTGCGCGCTGAGAAGGCAAGCATTCTTCGATAGGATGCGTTCGCGGATTACTGTCATTCCGAAACCAAACAACAGTACCTACGCTCGTACAGTACCTACGCTCGTACTAGTGGATTTAAGCGGTGATAAACCTCGGTAGTTTACTGGTCTGGGTTATCCATCAATGATTGGAGGCGATCGGACAAAGGTTTTGGGAATTTCGCTATCCAGGCGTCATCCAAAAGCCCAACCTCAATCATGTCTAAGAGGTGAACGCGGTCCTTGAGTCGAAAGGAGTTCAACTTCATTCGAACAAGTCTCTCCAGTGGCAAGATCCGAATTCCATCCCCGTATTCAACCGGCTCGACATCCGGGTTCGGCTCGAAGTCGTCCTGCTTGACCATCCGATTCGCTAATACGATATGAATCGCATAACGTACCGAATCCTCTTTCCCTTCGAGAAACATGTCCAAGCCGGCAGCTTTTCTGTAATGGTATCCATTTTCGGCCATCACCTGCTTGAGTTGGTCAAGATCCTCGGGACGAATCAAGATATCAACATCATTCGTAGCACGCACAGCTCCAGGATCGACCTGAGCAACCCAAACTCTTACCGCATTTCCTCCGACGATCGCGAATGGAATCGAGGTGGACTCGAGAATGGATACGGCTTTCCTAAGACGCAACTCAACTCGATCCATCGACTCCCCAATTCTTCGCCAGAGTTGATCTCCGACCACAGTTAATGCTGGATTCATGCTACTCCCCCTCAACCTTAGACATCATTGTATCACAAAAAAATGAGACTTCCCAAATGGAGCCCATCTTCATAGAAACGCGACGACCCGCTACGAAAAAACTGGGACCGAAGAAACTGGAGTGCCTATCCTGATTGGGGTTGCTCTTCGAAATTTTTGTTTTTAGTCGTTGATCGCTCCGCGATCATGGTATTAGGTCTGCAGCGTCACGAAGATACGGATCGACGGAGCGATCCTCGACGATCGGCAACCAACACGGCAATGGGTTGGTCGCTAGCGCGGATACTCGGGCAGATGGTATGCGATCCAGGCTTGTCCCAGCGCGATCGAGCCGTCGTGGCACGGCCAGGATTCATGCCTGAGGACTTGAAAGCCGTGGCTCTCCAAGGTCCCGCACGCGAGTGTCGAGAGCAATTCGTTTTGGAATACGCCTCCTGTCAGTCCGACTGCGGTGATACCTTGCGCATTGCGACATTGCACAGCGACTCGCAGTGTCCACTGTGCGATCACGGCATGAAACCATCGAGCCAGTTTCGCAGCCGACGTCCCACTGCGTCGCTGATCCACAAGTTCACGGATGCAGCGAGCGGTGGGGAACTCGAGCGATGACGGATTCATCGCATCGATCATCCACCGCGCGGCATCGCGATCGACATTGGTTCCGTTCTCTTGAGACGCCAGGACCTCCAGTTCGATTGCGGCTTGAGCTTCGTAGGTGATCGCATGCCGAACCCCGAGAAGCGATGCCACGCCATCAAAAAGTCGCCCCATACTGGTTGTTTTGATGCAGTGAGTTCGGCGATTTAATAGTTGTTTGAACAAGTAATTATCGGTCGGCTCGCCATGAGATACACACGGCAAATCGCTCATCCATGGGATATCGGCTAGATCGAGTAGCGATAGGGCAATGCGATACGGAAACTTGACTGCGGCATCACCGCCGGGAAGTTGGAATGGTTCCAGGTTCGCAAATCGCTCGAAACGGCCATGCCGAAACGCGATGGCTTCGCCCCCCCAAATCGTTCCATCGCAACCGTAGCCGGTACCATCGAATACAAATCCCAAGAGCTGGCCCGCGGGATCTCGCTGATGTTCGGCCATCAGAGCCGCCAGGTGTGCATGGTGGTGTTGAATACCAATCGGCTCAACACCGATCCGAAATGCCCGTTCCCGACCCCATTGGGAGGCGAAGTAAATCGGATGCAAATCCGACGCAACTCGCATGGGTGATACGTTGAGTTTCTTTTCCCATCGCGTCGCTGCTTCGTGGAGACTGTCCATCGAATCCCGGTTTGCCAAGTCTCCAAAGGGTTGGCTGACATAAGCCCGATTGCTATGAACGATGCAAAAGGCCCCTTTCAAATCCGCACCCGATGCGAGCGTCTTCTCCCCCTCGGTTTGAAACTCAACGGCTTCAGGGACCATGCCTCGAGCTCGCCGAAGTGTAGAACGATGCACACCACGGGAGTTCTCACAATAACGTATGACCGAGTCATCGCACATTTCGATAATTCTGCGATCGTGCAACAAGAACCCATCTGCAATACCGGACAATCGTTCCACCGCATCCTCGTTGTCGATGGCAAGAGGTTCGTCGGATCGATTGCCTGAAGTCATTACCCAGGGACCCTGAGCTTCATGCATCAGTAGATAGTGGATGGGGCTGTAGGGAAGCATGATGCCGATCGTCGACAAGGCGGGTGCCACAAGTGTCGATATCGGAGCATCGACCTTTCTTTGTATCACCACGATCGGGCGGATCCAATCTCTCAGGCTATCCCAAGCTTGCGATGGACCATGAGCGATGGAACGAGCCATGTCTTGATCGCAGACCATCAGGGCGAAAGGCTTGTCGCTTCTTCCTTTCCAATGACGCAATCTCGCGATGGCAGCATCGTTTTGAGCATCGCAAGCGAGATGAAAACCTCCGATCCCTTTGATGGCGATGATCTTTCCGCCTAGGACAGCTTGAGCCGCGATCAAAACCGGATCATGTCTTTCGTCGGAATCCTTTCCAAGCCACGACAACTTTGGTCCGCAATCCGCGCACGCGATGGTTTGGCAATGAAAACGTCGGTTCGTTGGGTCGCAGTACTCTTCTTCACATCGTTTGCAAATCGGAAACTCCCGCATGGTGGTTCGAGACCGGTCGAACGGGAGCGACTCAATAATGGTAAAGCGAGGCCCACAGTCATTGCATTGAATGAAAGGATAACCATACCGACGATTCCCGGGATCCTTCATTTCTGCCAGGCATGCGTTACAGGTTGCGCTATCCGGGGGGATTCTCGGCTCGGAATCATCGGGGACGGTGGACTCCAGGATTCGGAAATCGGAATACTTCCCGTCCGCAATCTCGGTCATTGGTCCAACTTCAACACGTTCAATCACCGCATGTGGCAGGGATGGTTCCTGTAGTCTCTGAAGGAATGCGTCGATCGACTGGGAGGAACCGCAAACTTCGATCGAGACATCGGAACCATGATTACGCACGGAGCCCTGGAGTTGATGCCCGTGAGCTAATCTCCAAACAAAGGGACGGAAACCGACCCCCTGGACTCTTCCACAAACGTGAATTCGGCGATGTTGCATGTTGTGATTATGATAGTCTCTGCACTCGCTGCGAGTGATCTCGGTACGCTGCCAGGAGCGGATCATGCACCGTCGCTTTATCGAAGATATCGATCGAAACCTCGAGACCATGGCTCGGCTTCCCGATGTCCAGGGAGAATCTCTCGATGAACAGATCCATATCTTTCGTAAATCGGGAAAACGGGTTCGGGCATTGATTGAACTTTTTTATCCTGGCCGGGGTGGTGAAGTTCGGAGATATAGACGTCAAATCGCGGAGGTCGCTAGGGCACTCTCGAACGCGCGAGATCGACATGTCGCACTGCAAACCGCGAAGACGCTCCTCGTAAATTCTGAAGGCCAAGCCTTAGACGCCCCATCGAGACGAATGCTCCAAGCGTTCATCGAATCCCATGCGTCGGACCTAGCGAAAGATGCCGATACGATCCAAGCGACGTTTATCCAATCATGCCAGCGGATCGAAAAGCTACGCAATCACTTACCAGCAATCGCTTCCAGCGTGAAAGCCACGAAACCCTCCATCGGCTTGTTGCATAGTTACCGGCTTGGACGGAGCAGGGTGCAGCATTTATTGACCGAACCAGCAGAAGTAGAGCGATTCCATGACCTGCGGAAAATCACCAAGCAGTTGGGGTACCAGTTGGACTGGATGGAGGCAATCAAGAAGTTGTCTTTGCCGAGCATCAGGGATCGATGCGGAGAACTAGGAGATCTTCTGGGAACCGGCCTAGACCTGAAGCGTTTATCGGAGCAGTTAGAGGAATGGTTGGTGAACCAGCGGTTCGAGGGTGGTCAAGCAAGGCAAGCGGATGCACAGTTCGCATCGGATGTTGTATCGGCACTTTTTGCTCGTGGGATGGTAAAGTGCCACGATTCAACGAACATCGCGTGTCGATTGTATTTCGAGAGCATCAAGTCGTTTGGTGGCCGCTTGGGATTTGAGGCTTGAAAATGAAAACCCCGTTGGATGCTTTCCAACGGGGTTTTGCGTTGTTGATTAAGAGCCTGATCGATCCGGCGAATTCGCTTTTTCGATCAGCGCAGTCGCACCTGGGTCGTTAGTCCAGGAAGCCAACCAGTTCCTGGGATCGGCTGGGCTGTTGAAGTTTGCGCACCGCTTTGGCTTCGATTTGGCGGATTCGTTCTCGGGTCACCTTGAAGATGTGCCCGACTTCTTCCAGCGTGTAGCTGTATCCGTCACCGAGACCATAGCGGAGTTTGATGATTTCGCGTTCGCGGTAGCTCAAGGTTTTGAGTACCGAGTTGATGCGATTGCGCAACATTTCTTGGCCAGCACCGATGGCGGGGCTTTCGGCGGTACCATCCGGGAGGAGGTCGCCGAACTGGCTATCTTCGCTGTTGCCAACGGGTCGATCGAGAGAGATGGGATATCGGCTCATCGCGAGGACGCGACGAGCTTCTTCGATGGTGGTTTCTGCTCGCCGAGCGGTTTCTTCAAGGGTTGGTTCGCGGCCCAACTCCTGCAACAACTGACGCGAAACGTTTCGAACCCTGGACATGGTTTCCACCATGTGAACGGGGATACGAATCGTTCGGCTCTGGTCGGCCACCGCGCGTGTGATTGCTTGGCGGATCCACCAGGTTGCGTAGGTGCAGAATTTGAAACCGCGTCGATACTCGAATTTGTCCACTGCCCGCATCAGCCCCGCGTTCCCTTCCTGGATGAGATCCAGGAAGCTCAGACCGCGGTTGCGATACTTTTTGGCGATCGAGACGACCAAACGGAGGTTCCCTTCGCTGAGTTGCTTTTTCGCGTGCTGGTACTCTGTGAAAACCCGTTTGACCATGTTGACGCGATTGCGCAACGAGGAGGGGGTTTCTTGAGTGGCGACGAGGATCTGGCGGTACTCGCGACGCAGTTGGGCTACTTGCGAGGGAGCGACTTGGTGGGACTTGAGGGTCGCCAAGTCGTGCTTGATCTCATCGATGCGAGCCGAGAGTCGTTCGAGCACGCCGATCATGGCTTCGATGCGTTGGGTGCGGAGTCCCAGTTCTTCGATGAGCCGGACCGCCTTGCGGCGTCGGCGACCGAGACTGGTCCACGCTTCCCGTCGCTTCTTGGCCGGCAGAGATCGGCTGAGCGCGTCGCGGTAATCTCGACGATTGCGTTTGAGCAGAACATCCAGCGTTTTCAGATTGTTGGGCAGGCGCCCGAGAATCTGATCTTTCTCGAGTCGATCGGTGACCGAGACTTGGACCGTCCGATCGAACGGCAGTTCACCGGTGTGAACGCGCCGCAATATCTTGTACGCGTACTGAATCACATAGTCGCATTCCAGAAGCTTGGTCCGAAAGCGACGACGAGTTACCTCGATCTTCTTCGCCAAACGGATTTCTTCTTGGCGCGTCAGGAGAGGAATCTCTCCCATTTGCGTCAGGTACATACGGACCGGATCGTCGGACCAAGTTTCCACGTCGTCGATGGAGGAGAGCAAATCGTCTTCGCTCTCGAGTTGCACCTGATCTTCAGGGACAACGACATCGACCACGGTATCGGTCAGCTCTTCGCCTTCTTCCTCTAACGACAGTTTGCGTAAGCCATCCAAGTCATCAGCGCTGCGAGGCAGATCATCATCAAAATCCAACAGGCCGTCAAACAAGGTCATAGTTCCTCAAAACCACGAAAAAAATGCAGGATGAGAGTGAGGTCAGCCGGGTGACTATCCATTCCCTCTCCGGGGCCGCAAATCGAGCGTCCTGAATAAGGCAAAGGAAGTGTAACACCAATCTGACCGCGAACTCGACTCCCGGAATAAATGGTAAATTTTTACGAATAACGCGAGCCTACCGTGGCATGTACGCGGATCCTCGCACTGCGAGTCATGAACGATTCAAGTACCGAAAACGATTCAAGCACCGAACGTGTAGTTCGGAGTTGCGTTTGGAACAGTCGTTCAAGCCCGACGCGGACTCCAGTGTAGTTCGTGGGCTCAGTAAATACACAGAGCAACCAAAAACACGACTTGAGTAGCTTCCGTTTGGATTGATTTATCGCACGAAGAAACACGACCATGGAACCATCCGTGTCGCCGTAGCGAGTGGACAACTGCCATCCCTTCGGATCGGATTCATCGGTCGTGTTTTTGCGATTAGCCCGGACGAATAAGATATGCCGGGCGCTTTATGTGACTCGGATGAACAGGATCGTATTGGGAAAGGGACTGAACGCCATCGCACCTAATGCGTAATGGAGATCAGTCCATCGTCCGCTCGCTCGGGAATGGATCATTTCGAACTACCTTGGTTGGATCAACCTAGGGCTGAAGCACCTATGACTGCTCGAATGATTCATTCCCCGATAATGCAAACATGGATCTGCACTACCAGCACCGAACCATTCTAGCTCGGTCAACCGCCGGGTCTAGTGCTCAACCGCAACAACTCCAGAGGTTTGACTACACTAATTCTGGACCTACTCTACGCCCGCAGACCTCGACCAGACACCCACAGGTGATCGGCAAGGGGCTGCTAGCAATTTCCATACTTCCAAGCCAAATCCGATTATGTCTCGATTCCTTCTGCCGTGCCCCCTATGCCAAGCCTCGATCTCGGTCGGAATTGCACAAGCCGGCTCATCCATGCCATGTCCGAGTTGCGGTAAGGTGGTCGATGTTCCAGGAACACGTCAGTTGCGTTTACTGCCTGCGGACTCGCTCCCCAATGGAGTGGGGAAGCAGGCGAGTGGGACTTCAGATGGTAATTCGCTGGGGTTTCGCCTACTGCTCGCAAGTCTGCTTTTGTTCGGATCTTTATGTTTGACGTACGGCGGTTGGCTCGCCTACGATCGCTGGAGGTCTCCTATCGTATTCGGCCACACCGAGGACGAGTTTTTCCAAGGTTTGTACGACGAGTCTATGGCTGAACCCATTGCTCAGAGTTGGGAGCATTGGAACTATCTGGTGGACGTAGGTTTGCCTGAAGAGTCGGAGCCGCTTCCCTACTTCCAAATCAGCCGATATTACGAAGAGCGGAAACCTTGGATGGTGGGATCGTTGGCATCTGGGGCTCTACTCATCGCAACTTTTTTGGGCCTCAGTTTCTCTACGTCCCGTCGCAGGCCGCGCTAGTACGCTTGCACACACTAGCACACCTGCATCGCGGAGTGCATGCTGATATGCCCATAATTCTCCTCCTTCGCACCTACCCCCATTGATTAGAGTCCATCTGGTTCGGACACTTGGGTGCATTGAGGAAAAGGAGGCGGGGAAATGAAGCCATCAAGCAATCCGACCAAGTTGCGGGAATGTCCCCCGACTTGGAAATGGATCATTCTGATCTTGGTCGCTGGGCACTTGGTTGCGGTGGTGGCAGAGCCCCTCCGTTTTTTTTCTCAGAGCGATTTCCAGGCCAGTCCCGAATTCTTGGCGATTCGCCGATGGACGGCCCCGTATGTCGAATGGCTCTATTTGGATCACGGGTACTTTTTCTTTGCACCCAACCCAGGTCCGAGCCACTTGGTGGCAGTCTCGAAGGAATCGGTGCAGCCGCAGAACACGAACCAAGTGGCGGAAAGCGGCTTGCAGTTGGACCGCTTCGCAACGGTTTTTCCCTATCGCAAGAAGCAATGGCCTCGGTTGCTTTACCATCGCTACTTCATGCTTTCGGAGTTCTACAACAACACGTTTGCTCCCGATCGTTTGCTACCGGAAGACATGGCGGATGAGGAATTCGTCGCCCGATGGAAGCGGGATAGGATTCGGTACGAGCAGTTGCAAAACTCTCTCAGCAATAGTCTTTCGCACTCGTCAGGAGCGGAGCGCGTGACTTTGCATCGCGTGGAGCGCATCCTGTTGACCCCCGAGCAGGTTCTCAAGCAAGCTTGGCGATTGGACGATCCTCGAGCTTTGGTTTTGCTCGAGGAATCACCTCGTCCACTTCCGCCGATAGGACCTGTTGCTCCATCGGGTTCGTTGCCGATGTTGGGGCCCCTCCTTCCTGTATCCCCCACCGATTCCTCGAATCGGGATCGAACAAGCTCTGAAAGGGGTGCCTCGAGGGAAGAAGGGAATCCCCAGTGACATCGAATCCGTTGACATCGGATCTGGCAACATCGAATCCGATAACTTCGAGCCTGTTCGATTTCTTTTTTCGCCCTCGAATGCCTTATGCGATGGCGGCAATTCGAATGATGACCGGCGCGATGTTGGCCTACATCCATCTGATTTGGATGCTAAAGATGGACGCCTTCTTCGGCCCAAATGCCTTGCTGAGCAGCGAGTTTATTCGGAGCTTGCACGCTGAGCAGTGGAAGTGGACCTATTTGGCCAATACCGAATCAACGATGCTCGCATGGGTCCATGAAGTGGTGGCACTGACTGCGGGGGTATGCATGTGTCTTGGGTTGGCAAGTCGCTGGTCGATACCCATAGCTTGGCTTGCGACTTTGTTGACGGCGCATCGTTTGGCTCCGTTCTTGTTCGGACTCGATCAGATTGTTTTGATGTTGACGATGTATTTGTGCATCGCTGATTCGGGGAGTGTCTGGAGCTTGGATGCGCACCTTGCGGGCAACAGGCCACCGATTGCTTCATGGAATAACAACCTGGCAACCAGGTTGATTCAGTTGCACCTATGCGTGATCTATCTTTTCGGAGGTCTTGGCAAGCTTCGCGGATGGATGTGGTGGGATGGCACCGCGATGTGGTTCACTGCAGCTTCCTATGAGTATCAATCTTTGTCTCTGCTATGGATCGGATCGGTGCCGACTCTGGGAGCGATTGCGACGCATATCACCCTTTTCTGGGAATGCTCCTACGCGACATTGATCTGGAACCGTTGGACGCGGCCATGGATGTTAGGCATGGCAATTTTCGTCCACGGTGGCATCGCAATCTTTCTAGGGATGATTACCTTCGGCGTGATGATGATTGTCGCGAACATCGCCTTTATGGATCCGTCTACGCTGCGGCGATGGTGTTGCCTACGGAAAAGCGATGTATAAGCCGATGCGACTATTTGGAAGGTTTGCTCGATTTCTCGCTGGAGAATCTGGCATTGAAGACCGATGGATCAAACGGATCCCGGGTTCCTTTTTTCTCTTGATGTTGTTGCTCAAGCTTGTCGATCGCCTCTTCAATCTCCTTCAATTCCGATGCATTGAGGATGACTGGAGGTGGTGCCGACTTAGCAGGTTTCGAGAGTTTTGCATTCCGATCTTGCTGAGGTGAGTCTTCTGGTGTCTTTCTGCGAACCTGTTGCTGAACCGTATTCCGTGGGATCAAGGCCATCGCTGGGGCTACCGGTGCAGGCTCGCTCGCAGCTATGCCTGATTCGGATTCCGCCAAAGAGGTCAACCATTGAAAGATTTTTTCCAGAAGCACGCGATCCTCTTCGCGATTCGGCTGAATGCTCGGGTTGCGCTGCGAACCATGGGGTCGAATCGCGTACTGTATCAAGCTGGTTTGTATCGGCTCCTTGTGATCGACGTAGGACACAATAGCTTCGAGGTTTCGTTGACTGAGCAATGCAGCCTGTTCCCCCACGGGCTGAAAAATTTGGAAGTCGTTCTTGGACAGCATACCGTGGCAACCCGACTGACCGCATCGAGATACAAGAATAGGAAGTACCTCGGTCTGAAAGTTGCGCCGCAGATAGCCTGGAACCACTCGCGGGATACGATCCGATCCAAGTTGTGCGTCTTTGCGATGCTCTCCTGCCAAAGTCTTGGGAGATGGGATCATTTCCTCGTAGCTCGCCGGGACGATTGGATTGGGGATCCCTTGTTCCTCAAGCGCTTGCTGCACTTTGCTATCAGCGAGAAGGGCTTGGCGGAGCTGTAGATCAAGCTGCTTGAACTTGGGCGAAGCCGATGCCGTTTTCTCGAGTTCCGTGTAGTGCTCAATCGCCTGATCGAGCAATCCGTTTTGGATGCACCACTGGGCCAGATGCCAATGTTCACCGGTTCCCCATTTTCGAATTGCCCGCATTTGAAAAGTATAAAGAGCTTCCAAGTTCTTTCCGACAGTCAGAATCTGTCGGTTGGGAACAGTCACTTCATTTCCTTTGTCCAATGCGATCGTGATTCGATCCGCATGAGGTTTCACGAAACCGTGGATAACATTTCCGTGTTGGAGAAGAACGTAACCCTCCCCGTAGAAGGCGATCGGTTGAGGCTCCTTCGCAGCTCTGTTTTGTGCACAAGAATAGTGCCCCACTCCGAACACAGCCAAGGCTGTCCAGAACGTGCAGAACAGGAATCGTAGGACATCGCGCATACAGATTGATTGAAAACTGGCCATAACAAAAAACTCCATGCACTCACTACGAGACACTAGCACTTACCCCATCCTGGCAGCAAGGCGAATTAAAGCGCAAACGGAGCTAGCGAATCGAGGTATGGCCGCCGTAGCGAAGTGGCTGAGCCCTCCCAACCCCAAGAATCAGGGCAAACAAGGAAGTCTAGGAAGTTTGGGGTGCTAGGAGTCCGAAGCGATGTTCACTACACTGAAACAGGCTGCTGATCGACGAAATTTCGCCAACCGTCGTGATTCCGCCACCCCGAGATTTCGCCAACCAAGGAGCAGGCAATGAAATTCCGATCCCCTAAGCAGACAACGCAAATCGGTCAAACCCAACCATCTCGCGACTCGTTGGCCGATCGAGTCTTTTTCTTCGGTCGCGCTTCGGGATGGATGACGTTTTTGTCGTTCGCATTGGCATGGTCCTCACCCGGAGGGCTTCGAGCTCAGGAATCATCGGCAACGCGCTGGCAGGAACTGATTGAGCAAGCCGAGGCGGGGTTGGTGCCCGGCATGATTCCGAACTCTGCTTCCCATCGACAGCAACTGGAAATCGCCCTTCAAAATCTCGAATCCTTTTTGGCCACTTCTCCATCGCAGGGACCAAAATGGCGAGACTTCCTGAAACTGGATGCGGCTAAGGAAACGCTCGCCGAAACCGACCCCAATTTGGGTTTACTCACCGAAGTTGAGAAGAGATTTCGTCAAAATTATCCGGGCTTGGAACTGCTCCAATTCACCCAAGTCCGCGATGCCTTGGCTCGTTATGTCCGATCGCAACGGTTCGCAGCCAAACCGGAAAACACCGTCACCATTTTGCGAAATCGCCTGCAGCGATTGATGGAACAGGCACAGGGGCCCAAGGGATTCAGCGATGTCACCTCTCTCCATTCTCTCGCTCAGACGATCACCTATTTGCACGATAGCAATCAAGCACCCAGCTTGGTGTCAGAAGTTCGCAGGGCGTATGCCAGCCCCAACGCAAGAGTGGTTTTGGGTAGCGATGTGATCGAGCAAAGATTCTCTCGATTGATCAACGAATTCAATCCTATCAATGAAACGATTCTAGGTACCCGAGTACGCGGGCAAGGTTATATGACTGGCAAGGTATCGCCCCGGCTGATCGATGGTCCGACGCAGGCTACATTGAGCCTTCAGTTGATGGGTGACTTTCAAGGAACCAGCCGAGGCTACAATCGTTCTGTTGTGCTCAACACGTCGAGCCAAGCGGGCATCACTGCTGCCGAGTCGATCGCTTTGACCGAATCCGGACTGGTCAGTCTCGGCGATACATTCGCAGATGCCGATCTCCGCACCCGCATCAACAGCATTGAGCATCGGCTGGCGATCGTTCGCAAGATCGCGGCCAAGGAAGCGGCTAAACGCAAACCCCAAGCCGACCGAGTCAGCTTGGTTCGATTGGAGAATCGTGTCAGACGTCAATTTCATGAGCAACTTCAATCGCAGTTGTCAGAAGCCAACGTGAGATTGCAGGATGCAGCAAAAACCGAATTGGCAAGGCTGGGAGTCGAGAGGCCGCGACGGACCTCTTGGAGTACTCGGGATTGCATGGCGCTAACGTGGAATGTTCAAACAGGAACTCAATTAGCCGCCCCGGGACCATGCTCGCTCCCGTTGAGTTCGCAAGGGATCACCCTTCAAGTCCATCAATCTCTCGTCGGAAACCTGCTAGATCCCGTGCTGGCCGGGCGGGTAATTCGCAGCGAGGATATGGACGGCTATATCGCTCAGTTCGGTGAGGCAGCCAAGCGAATTCCTCGCAAAGAGGACGATGGTTCCTGGTCGATTACCCTTCAGGGGTTCCAGCCCGTTGAAGTCCTGCTCGATGATTCGCTCGTCAAGTTCCGCGTACGGATCAGCCGTTTGGATCGTGAGGACAAGTCCTTGGATGCAGCCACGGTCGATGCCGCATACCGCGTCGAAGTCACCGACGGTCGCGTCCAATTGCATCGCGAAGGAGACGTGAACATCACGTTTTCTGACTCACAACAAAAAGGCGTTTACGCCGTTGCTTTGCGAACATTCCTCAAAGGCAAGTTCGATCAACTGTTTCGTCCCCAATTGCTCGAGGAACCCCTCAACTGGGCTGAAAAACTGCCCGATCAAGTCAAGGATTTGCGCCTAGCCGAATTATCGATCGACGATGGCTGGATGCAGGTCCGTTTTCAATAACCTCCTCGCTGCACCATGTTCAAGAACCTGACCAGCCTCCACAATCTCATGCAAACCGCAACTCGCTTGGGAGATCGAATGCCCGAACTCAAGCGTCAACTGGCGCTCAAGCGAGTGAGGGGCCGAGCTTGCGAAGGAGACCATGAGGTCAACGTGGAACTCAATGGTCTGGGTGTGGCTCAAACAGTGGAGCTATCCGATTCCCTGTTTCATAGCCCCGAACACAAGGCGACCGCGCAGCGATTGATCCTCGAGGCGATGAATCAAGCGGTCGCGGTTGCCAAGCAGGTTCACGTCCAAGCCCTCAAGGAATTGACTCACGGTGTCAGTTTGCCGGGCATCGACAAAATGCTCGAGGAAATGGCCAGCTGATTCAATCGGCCGATTGGTACACTATCAATATTCGTACACCATCAATCAGGAGTCGCGTCATGCCGATGGAAAACTACACGCGTCATCAACAAAGTATCATCAAGAACTATTACAAGAATCGAGATGATGTGGCATTCCAGCGATCCCAAGAGTTGTTGACGGAACTCTATTTGGCCGAAGGAAAGAAGCGGGAGAAAGTCTGGGAGAGTCTGTTCAAGAACCTCGAACGCATCGGTGTGCCAGCCGATCAACTCGAACACCTCAAAGCAGAGAAAAAGCCCGAGTTGATCGCCGCACTGCTTGAGAAAAAGCTGTAGCGATTACTTTCGTTCCAGCCAAGCCAACAGAAACGCATCGATCAAACCTGACTCGACATCTTTGATACGTCGCACGGAAACATCTGTTCGAGGATCGCGGACATCGGATTGGTTTCCAAGCCACCAGCGGCGCACAATCGGGTGCGAAGCGCGAGATACATCGGTGCGATTTTGGTCCATTAAGACTCGTTGCCGTTCGATTTCCGAACGCATCAGATCTCGAGCGCAATCCTCAGCCGCGCTGGCCTCCAAGTCATTGATCAAACGGATTCTCTGGCCGCTGGGTGTGTAGGTTGCTGTCACTTCCGTCTTGAGATTCGCGATGTATTTTCCCCTGCCTCTGAGACTTTTTCGAGTGAGCGTGATGAGGGATTTATCGACTTCTTGATTGGCGATCGGCAGGACTGATACTTTGACCATCGATTGCCCTTTGGACGGCCCTTCGTCGATTTCGTGCAGACCCTGTTCCCCTTCCAGAATCCCGAAAACCGCGATTCCTTCGATCTGCAATACGATCTGCTTGAGATCACCGCTGTCGAATGACTCTTCGTGAACCGCTGCAGCACGAAAGCCGAGCCGATTCCCCCATGCTTTGTACATGCCCGCGATTCGGGTTAGGTGCTTGGCGGAACGTTGATCGATAGCGTCGACAACGATAAACGCATCGCAACGTTGTCGCGAGTCTTGGCAAAGCATGGCAAATCTGGTTAAGCAAATCTCGCGCTGATGTTGTTCGATTTCGTAAACGATGGTTGGCAAACCTGCAGTCGAGACGTTTCCCCTTATCTTGCTCAGTCGCGTCTCCAAGTCGAGATATCCTTTTTCCAGCGACTCGATCACTTCCTGCAGTCTCTCGATCTGATAGAGCTCCGCGAGCTGTTCGGCAGCGGAGCTGGTATCATCCCAAAAATCGCGGGCCCCGCTCTTGCGAACCAGATCGGTTTTTCGATCCGCATAGTTGCGTTCGCGAAAAACACTTTGAATGTTGTCCAGGAGGGTGCGAAACTCAACCAATCGCTCGACTGCATGGGCTCGATCGACGAGACGCGTTCGCCCATCCACAGGATCAGCGATCCGAACGCGAGTGTCCAAACGCTGTCGGCGAGTTCGTTCATTATCGATGCATCTCAGTCTGATCCCATCGCCGGATGGGTAGAGTTGCAGCAGACTCGGCGGATTCTTGGTATCCATCTCGGCGAGGAATCGCGCCAGCGGCGCAAGCACAAGACGTTCGACGGCTCGCTTGAGAGGCCTTGCACCGTAACGCGCATCGTACCCTACATTAGCCAACAGATCGATTACTCCGCGATCGATGTCGACTTGTAAACGCCTTCGACGAATTCCATTTCGCATCAACACCGAACCTACCTCACGCATCGCAAGCGATCGAACGTCTTCGCGGCTGAGCGAGTCGAATCGGATGATCCGCCCGATCCGGTTGACCAACTCCGGCCTAAAAAAATTCTGGATAGCAAGTTCGATCTGTTCGTCTGAGGATTCCTGGTCGGCGTCTCCATCGCCTGGTCGAAAACCAAATCCGCTCGCTTCGGGTACCGTCGCCCCCAGGTTGCTGGTCAGAATAATCACGGTCTGTGTGAAGTTGACGGTTTCCCCGGAAGCTCTGGTCAGTCGGCCTGCATCGAGCAGCTGCAACAGCAAATCGAACACCGATGCATCCGCTTTCTCGATCTCATCGAGCAAGACAACCGAGAATGGGTACTGCTTGACGCGAGCCAGCAAACCGCTGGGCGAATCGGGCATGTTCGGACGTCCGACCAGTTTTACAACTGCTTCATAACTTTGGTACTCCGACATATCCAAGCGGATGAGCCGATCGGAGCTTCCGAATAAATACTGGGCTAGCGATCGAGCGAGTTCCGTCTTTCCAACTCCGGTCGGCCCGACAAAAAGGAATGTGCCCAGCGGTTTGGACGGATCGGTCAAACCTGCTTTGATCAACGCAATGAGATCTACAACCGCGTGAATCGCCCGCCTTTGTCCAACGAGTCGCTCATAAAAAAAACTCCTGACCTCTTCGAGAGAAAGAGGAATCGTGTCATCGAGCATTCGGCGGGGAGTACCGGTGATTTGCGACAAGGCTTCAATCACGCATTCGGACCGAATGTCCCATTGCGGAAACGCGGAGCGGTCCGGGCTGACATCCTCCATAATTTTCGGTAGAAGAATAGACTCCTGCACCGAGGCTTCCATCAACCGAAGAGCTCCTGCGGGTCTAGCCATGTCCGGAAAATAGACCTCGGCCAGTTCGGCCGCTCGATCGAGAGCTTCGGGGGACCAACGGATCACGCATCCGTGCTCCTGGCTGAGCGTGTCTCCCATCGTTACTCCAACATCCTTTAAAACCTTCCTCGAATCGCTCGGTGAATGAGGTTCGATCAGGATCCTGTCGACCAGTCTCGAGAACCATGGGAAGGCCTCGATGTGTTTCTTGTAATTCTCCGGAGTGGCCTCGCCAAAGATAATGACATCCTCGCGATCCATCAAAGGTGCGAATGCAGACGCCATCGTTTCGTCGCACCCATCGTACCTTCCAACCCCGGTAAGGTTGACGAAATCAGTGAACCAAATAGCGATCTTCGCATCCTTGCGAGCGATATCGGTCATTTCCTTGACAACTGCTTGCCATTCACCGATGTACTTCTTTCCCGCGATCAACGCGCTGGTATTGGTTTCGAGAATGGTCCAGCGAGGATTCCTGCCCGAGGCCAACTGAATCGCCGCATTGCGAATCATTAAAGACTTGCCAACTCCCGATGGTCCGACCAATACGAAGGATCTTCCAACTTTGCGAACCTGATCGCAGATCCTCTCCAACTCTCGATCGCGTTTAAAGACTACCGAAGTTTGTGAAGAAGGGCCCCAAATACGGCCAAACTCAATAAGTTGACTTTCAGGAGAGCGAGGGCCTTCAGTCATAAATAACTCGTGGAGGCAACTGAGTCGAGTAACTTTGCACTGGTTAAATTAGCGCACCGTCCATGGTTTTCAATGCCCAATCTGCTCCTTTTCCAAAAACAATGAATCAGAAACTCAATTCGCCTTGCAAATGGATCTTTCCATCTTGCAATCATTCGTTATCAAAAATACTCGACTTTATCACAATAGGCTTTGTGATAGAACCATTCTCAAATTAAGATTCTGTGTCTACTTCCTAGGTTTCTTTACATTTACACAAGGAGACAACAAGCTTGAAAAAAGGAACCAAACGATCGTCTAGCGTATCGCAAATTATCCGCGACTACGCTGAGAAAAATCCTGGACTGGGTCCTACGCAGATAGCCAAAGACCTGGTGGCTCAGGGACACAACGCTTATCCTGCTTTGGTCAGCCAAGCTATCGGAAAGACGGGGAAGAAGAAGGCGAAACGAAAGACGGCTGCCAAACGTGGACGAAAACCCGGATCCGGTAAGGCCGCCGCCGTAGCAGACTTGAATCTCCTTTCCCTCAAAGCAGCGTCAGACTTTGTCAAGGCGAGCGGATCAGCAGACAACGCGATTGCATCGATTCGGACTTATCAGAAACTCTCGGCAATGTTTCAGTAAACCGAAGTCACAATGACAATTCGCCTTCGCTTCACCCCCCGATGAAGAACGTGAGTCGCTTGGTTTCGCGACAATGATTCCGAAACCAAGCGGGCGACGGAAATCGATCGCTTGGGTTGGTTTGAGTTGAGTTTTCCGATTCCGCCGAATATCCTCAAACCCACTTCTTTTCCGTAACCGTCAGACTCATCGCGACAGACAGTTCTTTCGCGGTTTATTGAAAGTCCCTCTGCTTTCGGGTCGATAGGACAGAACACCGGAAGATCCGGTTTCGATCTAAATAGGAACAGGGAGGGGCCGCATGAGGCGGTGGTTGTCGGGTGCTTGCTGTTGGATGATTTGCAGCCCGAGCTGGATGTTGCTCTTGACGGCGAACTTGCACTCGCAAGTCAACGATTGCATACCTTCCTCCGTCATCCAACTCAGGCCGCTCGTCGGTGAAACAGAACCGCCGGTGGTCACAGCGATGGCTATCGCTCCTGACGCGACGATGATCGCAGTCGCCGGAGACGACCACTCGATCCGGTTGCTCGACCCAATCGATGGTCGGAGCATCGCATCGGCGGTCGTTCATCAAGATTGGGTTCGATGCCTATCCTACTCCCCGGGAGGACGGCGTCTAGCATCATGCGGTCACGACGGGCAAGTGAGTGTCTGGGAGATCGAGCCTGATAAAAAAGAACTGCGTCTTCTATTGCAGAAGAAAGCGAACCACGCAGTCTTTGACTTGGCATTCGCCAGTGAAAACGAGCTCTTTGCCGTCGGCTTTGCAGATGCGGTATATCGTCTAGATGTTGCGGCAGATGACTGGCGTGTAGACCATCGCTGCGATTGCGAAGATTTAAGGACCATCGACGTATCGAAAGACGGCCGCTGGATGGCGTATGGCGGTCGGGATGGCGTTATTCGGTATCGGGGACTTGTCAATCCGGATCACTTGCTAACCACTGCACCTCCGTACTCGGCTACCTCCTTAAAACGATCACCTCATTTGCATTACGATCGCATTTTATCGATTCAATTCTCAGATGATTGCAAGTCGGTATTCTCCTGCGGAGAGGATCGACGCTTGGTGCAGTGGGAACCAACAAGCAATCGCATCCTTGCTAGCCTGGATGTCCAAGCCGGGAAATTGATGGCGACTTGCCAACTTGAAAACGGTTGGGTCGCTGTTTCGGGTTCCGATAACACGATTCGAATCCTTGATCCCAAGCGATCTGAGATCCTTGCGAAACTCGTTGGTCATGACGGTACCGTTGCCGTACTGCAACGGAACTCTACACACCTATTCTCGGGTGGATTCGACACCACGTTGCGTACTTGGAACGTGGAAGAAGCTGTAAATCGACTGGACGCTTCGGGCAAGTTCGTTCATCCAATCTCCGCTCAGTTCGAAGACTCCAGTTCCCAGGAGCCGATTCGATGACACGCAAATCGATTCGATCGACTAAACTCGAGAGCTTAGAAGCTCGCAGATTGTTCAATGTGGACGTTGATCCGATTCGTGTCGGAACCGTGTATGTAGAAGCCGACTCAGGTAGCGATGCACACGGGGATTCGTTCTATGTGACCTTTCAAGGTGGTGCGCCCGGTACTCAGCTAAACCGTTTGGTGATTCGCACCGACCAAGGAGGACCAGGCTTCACGGTCGCCGATAATCTGTTTGACACGATCGATGATGGTCGAGGCGCAGATCACGCTCACCCGTTCGTGATCGAGTCGATCGTGGCTGCGAAACCGGGATCGCTTGTTCAAGCGACGGTCGCCGATGGCGGCATGGAGTTGGTTCTCAATTTTCAAAACTTCTTCGCTGGCGATCGCATCCATTTCTCCATCGATGTCGATGAAGTCCAGCACTTGTATTCGGTTGCCAACATCGCCGAGTTCAACGAAGGACTCGACCCGATCACTTCGGGGGCCGAGTTCGAGGGGTCAACGATGGTGGCCAGTTTCACCGCACCCCGCTTTGAGGATGCATCTGTGGATGGGCGATTTATCAATCGCTATGACCCTCTGGTCGGTCCAGCCAATCTCGATCTTCCCGCAGACAACGAGGGAGGTTTGAGGGATCGAACGGCAGGAACGGCCGCGAGTTTGCAACAGAAACCCAAACCGATCAGTCTGGCAGGCGTGGTCTTTGTCGACAACAACCTCAACCTGGACCAGGATTCGGGCGAATCGGGGATCGCTGGAGTATCGCTCGAACTATTCCGGCTCGAAGGGGATCGCTTCATTACCACAGGACATCGCGCGACAACCGATGCGATGGGGCGATACGAGTTCGGGATGGGACTGGGGCTACAGCCCGGGACCTATCGCATTCGCGAAACACAGCCCGATGGCTATTTCAGTGTCGGTGCTATCCCTGGATTGCTGGATGGCACTGGGCGATTGGGAGAAAATGTTCTGGGAAATCCCGACGTTCTCACCGAGATCGCGATCCTGCAAGGAGACAGTCGCGGAACGGAATTGAACTTCGCGGAAGCTCAGCCCGCACGGATTTCAGGCTTCGTCTATCGAGACAATAACAACGATGGCATCCGCGGGGCCAATGAGGAAGGACTGTCCAACGTCGAGATTCGACTGACTTCCATCATGACGATCACGGGAGAGTCCATCTCGAAAACGACTCGTACCAATGCGAATGGAGCCTATTCGTTTTTGACGCTCCCTCCAGGTATTTATACCATCGCTGAAGTACAACCCGCTGGGTTCTTAGATGGGATCGATAGCGTAGGAACCGTGGGGGGAGAGTTTCGAGGAACGATTCTCGACAATGACGAGCTGACTCAAATCGTACTCGATGGAAACGACTCAGGTATCGAGTATAACTTTGGAGAAATCGAACCGTCGTCCTTATCGGGGCGAGTCACTGCCGTGGTGCCAGGCTATCGATGCTTGAGCGACGATCCGGCGAGCAAGATCGCACTGCCCGGCGTTCAAATCGATTTGGTCGCGGACGATGGCCGAATTGTAGCCACTGCATTCACCGCCGATGACGGTTCCTACCGATTCGACGGTTTGCCACCCGGAGTCTACAGCATTGTAGAAACGCAACCCGCAGGTCTCTTCAACGGAGGCACGCGAGCAGGCACCATCGAGGGTGCCCAGATTGGCAACGTGGTGAGCGGCACTCAGATCGTTACCATCGCGCTGCAAGGCGGTCAGGATGGAATTCGTTACGATTTCTGCGAAGTGCGTCCCGCTGCGATATCCGGTTACGTCTTCAAGGACGGACGAGACTTGGTCACCCCAGATGGGCTGCCTCCAGCGGACTTGCGAGGGATCCGAGATGGGGTTCGGACTCCGGACGACCAACCACTGGCTGGGGTGGTCTTGGAGTTGCGGCGAGTCGACGGTGCTCCCGCAGGCTCGAGCGATGCATTGCCGGGAACGTACGATGGAGATGTACTTCGCGTCCAAACCAACGCGGATGGATACTACGAATTTATTGGCTTAAGGCCAGGAAAATACCACGTTTATCAGGCCCAACCTTCGGAGTATTTCGACGGCCTCGATACTCCAGGAAGTTCCGGTGGTGTAGCCGACAATCCTTTTGATCCGGTACTCGATCCCGTGATTGAAGCGTTGCTTGAGAGTTTGCGGCAAGATCCCGCGACCGATCCCAATCGCGATGCGATTCTGATGATCGATGCGATCACCGCTTCAATGTCTGTGGAGAATAACTTCAGCGAGATTGTCGTCTTGCCTGAGAACAAGAGTCCGCCGCCAGTCATTGTGGACCCTCCCCCGAAACCACCTACTCCACCGCAGCCTCCAGCACCTCCCATCGATCGACCTCCTGCGCCGCAATCACGAATACCTGAAGGTGGAAGCGTGCCGCAACCGTTGCCGCAGTTCCTGATTCTGTCACCACCGATCGGAAGAGCGCCGGATGTCTCCCTAGCAGGCTATGCTGTCGAGTATGCATGGCATCTGAGCATCATCGATGCCGGGGAGCCTCGAGGTTATCGAAGCGACAAGAAAGTGGCCCACTCGGAGCTTGTGCGAGCAACCAGGTTGCTCGATATCACCCATTGGACCATCGATACATTGAATCGAGGCAAGTGGTACATCGTTTCCAAGTCGCCAGCGTTTCAGAAAAATGCATTCAGCGTGCGAGGCGCCAAGCAGTTGGCAGGTGACTTCAACGGCGACGGCAGGGATGAACTAGCCCTCTTCCGAGATGGAGAATGGTTGCTCGATATCAATAGCAACGGCGAATGGGATCGAGGCGACATGTGGGTCCGTTTGGGAGACCGTGGTGACCTGCCAGTAGTCGGAGATTGGGACGGAGACGGCAAGGATGATATCGGAATCTATGGTGTGGAGTGGGAAGGAGATGGCGAACGCATTGCTCGTGAACCGGGTCTGCCTGATCCCTCCAACCGCCATCCGAGCCGACCCAAAAACATTCCGGAGATCGAGTGGGACAATGTAGATCAAGCGAGTCGAGAACGAATCCGTTTTCGATTGATGCAGCGTAGTGCACAAGGTGAGGGACGAGCCGATCCGATCGATCACGTGTTCCGGTTCGGGGATGATGGCATGCAGCCCGTTGCTGGTGATTTCAACGGCAGCGGTATCTCCAAGATCGGTGTATTCCGTGACGGCAAATGGAAACTCGACATCGATGGTGATGGTCGATTTGAATCGGATCGCGATGTGGAGTTTGTGTTCGGCAAGGCGGGCGACATTGCGATCGTCGGCGACTTCAACGGCGATGGTCTCGATGAGATCGCCATCGTGCGAGGCAACCAAGTCATCGTCGACAGCAACGGAAATGGACGCCTCGATGTCACCGACCGTGTTTTCGAAATCGAAGGCGAAGGGGACGGAATCGTTGTTGGGGATTTCGATGGCGATGGCATCGACGAAGCGGCTTTCTACTCCATCGGTCGCGACAACGATCCCGGAATTAGGCAAGCCAAAGCGGGCTGATTCCGCTTCGTCGATCTAGGGCGGTTTACAATTCGCCATCGGGCAAGCAGACTAGAGAGGTCTCCACATTGGCCCCACGGCGAATCCCATGATGCACACCATGAAAAATCTGATAGGGATTGTGATCCTGTCGGCGATCGGAATTCATTCCCAACTCGCTATTTCGCAACAACCCATGCCACATCCTCATCCCATTCAATACCGGCTCTCATTTCGTCAAGCTGCAACGCATCGGGTGGACGTCGAGGCTTCGCTACCCACCGATGGAGCGAAGTCCATTCGCTTGATGATGCCGGTATGGACACCCGGTTCCTATCTGATTCGCGAATACGCGCGGCATGTGGAAACCATCGCAGCTCGCGACGGCACCAGCAATCAACCATTGAATATCATCAAAGTCGACAAGAATCACTGGAAAGTCGATTGCGAAGGGGTTCAGGAAGTAATCGTCGATTACGTGCTCTATGGACGGGAGATGGGTGTTCGAACCAATTGGATTGAGAACGAATTCGCTTTCTTGACCGGGGCGGCAACGTTCTTGACCCGAGATGACGCTCTCGATCGTCCCCATATTGTCCGAATCGATGCGATTCCAGAGTGGACCGATGTCGCAACCAGTTTGAAGCCCTTGGAGACTCGCGATCCCTGGACCCGGCGCGCCGCCGACTATCACGAGTTGGTCGACAGCCCGATCGTCCTGGGCAACCTCGATCTTCAATCCGAAACGATCGGTGAAGCGACCCATCACTTGGCGAGTCTGGGAACAGATTCGATGTGGGATACTTCTCGGGCGATGAAGGATGTGGCAAAGATCGTTGAGATCGAACAGAAGTTTTGGGGGGAAACACCCTATCAAGAGTATTGGTTTCTCAATCTCGCCACGGAGTCGGGTGGAGGATTGGAACACGACAACAGCTGTGTGCTGATGACCAGCAGATGGACGCAGCGTCAGAAATCGAAATACGTTGACTGGCTCTCTCTTGTATCGCATGAATTCTTCCACGTTTGGAACGTGCGACGGCTCCGACCGCGAGCTCTCCAAAACTACGACTACAACAACGAGCAGTACATGCGCGAACTGTGGGTGGCCGAGGGATTGACCAGCTACTACGACAACCTATTCGTCGTCCGCGCAGATCTATGTACCACGGGCGAGTATCTCGAGCGGGTCAGCAAGGACATCCAAACCGTCGAGAACTCCCCAGGTCGATGGGTACAAAATTTGGAGGACAGCAGCTTCGATACATGGATCAAATTTTATCGCCCTGATGAAAATGCCAACAACAGTCGCATCAGCTACTACGTCAAAGGCTCGCTGGTCGGGTTGCTTGCCGACGCCGAGATCCGTTTGGCGACCGACAACAGCAAATCGCTCGACGACTGCATGCGATTGCTGTGGCAACGACATCGAACCGGCGGCTATACCAACGCCGACGTCGAGGCGATCCTGGTCGAAGTGGGCGGGGAGCCCCTTCGCGGATGGCTCGGATCGAAACTGAGAGAAACTACCGACCTCGACTACTCGCGACTCCTTGCTTGCTATGGACTGAAGTGGAAAGATAGAAATTCCGACAGCACTACCGCACCGTCAGCTACACCTGCCATGCTCGGCATGGAAATCTCCAATCAGGGCGGAAAAGCCATGGTGGACAAAGTCGCCGTCGGTGGGGCAGCGGCCGCAGCAGGCATACAATCCGGAGACGAATGGATCGGATGGGATGGCTACCGGATCACGCAGGAACAATGGTCGGATCGCTTGGGGCTGTATCGAGCCGGCGATCGCGTTGCTGCCACAATCGCCCGGCGTGGTAAGTTGCTGGAAGTTCCATTGGAGATTCCACCCTCCAAGCCCCTCTCCTGGAACCTGGTCCGGACCGATTCACCCGACGAAAAACAGCAGGAACGCTGGCGAAGCTGGCTCGGCCAGGGCAACTCGGGCCCCGAAGAAAAAACTGGAAAAGGGGAATAACCCCCGCTCAACCGTTCGAAAATTGGGAATCGGGACTAGCGAAACCCCGTGAAAAAAGGTATTTACTTCTCCGCAAACAGCCAAGTTGCGACAACACCTGCCCAGGCAAGTGCCCCGTCGACAACGTCAACGTTGACTTGTTTTTGGTCCAAGGAAAATTCGATATGTCAGTGAATGAAGAGGTCTTTTCGAAGGTTCAATCGGCACTCGTGGATGCCTTGGGCGTCGATGACGACGAGGTAACTCCAGAAGCGACCATTGTTGGAGACCTGGAAGCCGAATCGATCGATTTCCTCGATATCGTATTCAAATTAGAGAAGGCATTTGGCATCAAAATCCAAACGGAAGAACTCTTTCCCAAGGACATTCTCACCGAAGGGACCTACGTTCAAGACGGCAAGGTCAACTCCAACGGTCTGTCGGAATTGAAGAGAAGAATGCCATGGGCTGACCTCTCCAAATTTGAAGCCAATCCACGCATTCAAGACTTTGGCGATCTGCTGACGGTGAGCGATCTGTGTAGATACGTTCAGTCCAAGCTAGCCTAGCGGACTACTGATTTTATTGGCTTTCAAGCGAGTAACGCTCTGTGCGGTGGTTCTGGATTGATCGATTCATCGAGTTTGTCCGAGATACTCGGGCGGTCTCGATCAAGCATATTTGTTTCGGCGAAGAAGCCGTAGACGATTATTTGCCTGGATTTCCGCACTATCCCCATTCCCTGATGATCGAGGGAATGGCGCAGACGGGTGGCCTGCTGGTCTCGGAAGCCGAAGGATTTGTTCGCAAAACCGTCCTGGCCAAAATCTCGAAAGCACAGTTTTTCGACCTCGTGGTACCCGGGGACACCCTGCGTTTGACGGCAATAGTCCAAGACAAACAGCCTGCAGGGGCGGTGGTCAACGGCCAGATCCAGGTCGACAATCGGACGATTGCCGAAATGGAGTTATGGTTTGCGTTTCTCGGCGAACGTTATGGAGAACAGGCCCTGTTCACTCCCGAAGATCTTTTGAGAACCCTGCGAGTGATGCGCATGTTCGACGTTGCTGTAGATCGAAACGGGAATAAAATACACGCTCCTGCACATATGCTCGAAGCCGAACGGCAGGCGGCTGAAGCGATTCGAGCGGCTTTGTGATCGAGTCTCATCCTAAGTGCAGACAGGTTGGGATTCAGCTTTTTCAAGAGTGGATGGTTCGATGCGTCGGCGTGTAGTCGTAACCGGAATGGGTGTCGTCAACCCTCTTGGCCATGACGTTGCCACGATGTGGAATGCTTTGCTCGAAGGACGAAGCGGAGTGGGCCCGATCACCATCTTCGATGCCAACAATTATCCAACCACTATCGCAGCCGAAGTCAAGAATTGGGACGTATCCCTGGTCGGCGAGGATCGTCTCTATTGGGATATAAGAGGTAGGCATACCCGATTCGCTGTCGGAGCTGCAAAACAAGCGATCCTTCAATCCGGAATCTTGGATTCAAAGATCGATCCCAATCGCCTCGGAGTTTATCTCGGAGCTGGCGAGGGAAACCAGAACTTTGCCAGTTTCACCTCGATGGTATCCGCGGGCTTGCGAAACGGGTCATTCGACTTAAGCGGATTCTTTGAACGAGGTTTGCAGACGATGGATCCCGCTGCAGAAATGGAGCAAGAGCCCAATATGCCCGCAGCGCATCTCGCCGATCTATTCAATGCCCAAGGCCCCAACTCCAACTGCCTGACTGCGTGCGCTGCCAGTAGCCAAGCCGTGGGGGAAGCAACCGAACTGATCCGTTCCGGAGAGGCCGATGCCATGATCGCCGGTGGTTGCCACAGCATGATCCATCCCTTTGGCCTGACAGGATTCAGTTTGCTGACAACCCTATCGGGACGCAACTCCGACCCTACCAAAGCATCTCGACCTTTCGATCGAGAACGGGATGGGTTTGTTCTCGGCGAGGGAGCTGCGATCGTCATCCTCGAGGAATTTGAACACGCTCGGCGACGCGGAGCGGAAATCTACGGCGAGATCCTCGGTTATGGCAGCACCGCCGATGCCTATCGGATCACGGACATTCATCCCGAAGGACGGGGTGCGATTGGCTGCATGAAAAATTCGATCGCAGATGCCAAACTCAATCTCGAAGAAATCGGCTACGTCAATGCTCACGGAACCAGTACGGCCGTCAACGATCGGACCGAGACCCTGGCATGTAAAGGAGTATTCGGTGAACGAGCTAAGCTCACGCCAATCTCCAGTACCAAGAGCATGATGGGACACCTGATTGCCGCAGCGGGAGCAACCGAAATGATCGTTTGTTTGCTCGCAATCCGAAACAGTATCCTTCCGCCGACAATCAACCAGGAATATCCCGACCCGGACTGCGACCTCGACTATATCCCTAACGTTGCGCGCCCGGCAAAGATCAAGGCCGCGCTCAATAACAGCTTCGGCTTCGGTGGGCAAAACGTCTCCTTGACCGTGGGAACTCTTCGCAACGGGTCGAGCGCATGATCTCTGACCCGGTTCTCTTGGCTTATCTGGAGGAATCCCTTTCCGGCGAAGTCATGGCCACGATTGAAAATGAACTGCGTCGAGATTCGAAACTGAGAGATCGTCTATCCGCATTGATTGCCCAGCGAGAGTCGGGAGTTCATTCCGTAGGAGATATTTGGCGCAGGAATCGGCTCTCGTGCCCAACGCGCGAAGAGTTGGGAAGCTATCTGCTGGGGGCCATGATGGATGATGCGGCCCAGTACGTCCAGTTTCATATCGAACAGATCGGTTGCAGATATTGCCAAGCCAACTTGGAGGATCTGAAAGCCGCCGCGGAGTCGTCGGCTAATGCCGCCAACGTTCAACAACGCCGCAATCGATTTTTCCAGAGCAGCGTAGGACGAATCCAAAAGTTTCCAGAACGGTAAATCCTAGATGCGCATCGGACAGATCATCACTGTGGTCACAGATCGAAAGTTCGGATTCATTCGCTCCGAACACTTTCGAGAAGACGTCTTCTTCCATTTCACTACCCTCCAAGGCCTAAACCCCAAACGACTGCGCATCGGGCAGGACGTAGAATTTGAGATCGACGAGTTGCTGAGGATCAACAAGCAAAAACTCGAAGCCATCCTCGTTCAGGAACCGACCAAGCCTCTTTCGCATACGCTTCAGGAGGAGACTGTCCCGGGCTTCAAAGCAGCCCATCATCCCAAGGCTCGCCGAAAAAAACCGAGTTGGAAAAGAGGCTCCAGCGATAAGCCAAGCGATGTAGATGGCATGAAACAAGAAGAAACTCAGGCCGCTTCGCAAACTCCAGAACCGATTGCTCCCGATTCGATTGCTCCCGAACCGCCCACCCCTTCCGACTCGAGCGACATTCAAGCCAGTTGATAATCTCAGCTCAACCAAGAGGTAACCCAATGCGGCACATGATCACGCTTGATCTTCGATTGAGACTACCAAACCGCTTCCGCGCTTTTGGGTCGGCCATCAAGTTAGGTTTACTCATCGCGTGTGGATCTGTGCAACCGGCCGTTTCGCAGGAAGATGCCAAGCGGGTCGCGGATCGCTTCGAGATATCGGAAGAAGCTCGCGGCATTCATCAGCGAGGGTATGTTTTCGACGGCCACAACGATCTTCCTTGGGAGATTCGGACCCATGTCCCGGGACGCTTCAATGAGATCGATTTGCGTCAGCCTCAACCCAAAATGCACACCGATATCGATCGCTTGCGACGAGGAAATGTCGGGGCTCAGTTTTGGTCGGTGTATGTTTCGGTCGACACGATCGAAAAGGGAAACGCGTTCCAGACAACTGTGGAACAGATTCAACTCGTCAATGAGATGCTCGCGCGGTATCCCGATGTCTTCGAATTAGCCCTCAATGCCGAGGATGTCGAGCGCATACAGGCGAAGGGAAAGATCGCTTCGCTCATCGGCATGGAAGGTGGGCACAGCATGGAGGGCTCGATCGGCAAATTGAGACAACTGCACGGGATGGGTGCCCGGTATATGACCTTGACCCACACCGACAGCCTCGATTGGGCCGATTCAGCCACCGATGCTGCAAAGAACGATGGATTGTCACCCTTTGGTGAAGAGGTCGTTCGCGAGATGAATCGACTGGGCATGCTGGTCGACCTGTCCCATGTGTCGCCAGCAACCATGCATGATGCGTTGAATATCAGCAGCAGGCCGATTATCTTTTCTCACTCGTCGGCGCGAGCGATCGCCGATCATCCCCGAAACGTACCCGACGATGTCCTTGCCAGGCTTCCCGATAACGGCGGCGTCGTTTTGATCAACTTCTTCTCAGGGTTTGTTGTCCCCGAATCGGCGCGAATCCTCGCGGACATGATCGACAAACGGCGAGAATTGAAACGAAAGTATCCTGACAACAAAGAGGAATACGATCGAGCCGTCAAGGCGATGCAGGTCGCCAATCCCTACCCAGCCGGGGATGCTGAAATACTGGCCGATCACATCGAGCATGTGATTCGCGTCGCGGGCATCGACCATGTCGGATTGGGATCGGATTTCGATGGGATTTCGAAGCTGCCCGCAGGGATGGAAGACGTCAGCCAGTACCCCGTGATCACTGAGCTTCTGCATCGCCGCGGATACGACGAGGCCCAAATACACAAAATTCTTTACGGAAATTTATTGCGAGTCCTGAGACAGGCCACGACGCCGGGTACGTGAACCGATCCACTCGGCTTCGACGATTTGTCGATGTATCGCTATACTTCAGTCGACAAGACGCGATAACCACCCGACATCTGAACAGAAGAAACCGTGAGCAGCGGCCCCGACGATCCCAAGAAGCAGGACACGCAGATGGAATCTGCGTTTGCGACCGCATACCAGTCGCAGCTTCGATGGAGCCAACTGACGATCCGAGCCCGCGCCAAGATCATCGGCCAGTTGTCTGCGATGATCGTCGATGATAGGGAAGAATTGCAGCGACTTCTCGATCTGCCGATGCGAAGCGGCTATCGCGAGACCGTTTCGTCCGAACTGCTCCCGCTGGCTGATGCCGCGAAGTGGGTTTCTCGCTTTGCGACTCGGACCCTCGCAACACGTTACCTCGATGGAGGAGGCAGTCCGTTTTGGCTCGGCCGATTGCGATCGGTCGTTCATCGCGTGCCGCACGGAATGGTCTTGATCATCGGAACCTGGAACTACCCGATTCTCTTGACCGGTGTGCAATTGATCCAAGCTTTAGTCGCCGGAAACGCAGTAGCGATCAAGCCCGCTCCTCGCACCGAGGGGGTCGTTCGTCACCTGGTCAAGCAGTTGATAGCATGTGGGGTTCCCGAGTCGTTGATCGTAATGCTGGACAGCAGTGTCGATGCTGCGAAATCAGCGATGCAACTGGGTGTCGATCATGTCGTGATCACGGGGAGCAGTTTGAGCGGTCGAGCAGTTTTGAACCAGGCAATCCCATCGTTGACATCAGCGACGTTGGAGTTGAGCGGGAACGATGCCGTCTATGTCCTTCCCGGTGCGGACCTTCATCGCGTGTGCGATCTCCTTCGGTTCGGCATGCGGCTAAACGGCGGCGCTACCTGCATGGCTCCTCGTCGAGTCTTCGTACCCCATAAAGTGTGCGAGGTTTTCTATCGACTCCTCTCCGAACGATTATCCGATCCTGCGCAGCGGGATTGGCGCACTCCGATCGCTGCGACAACCTATCGGCGGCTTTGGGATGGCGTTGCCGATGCCTTGAACAAAGGGGCTCGCATCTTTTCTGGAGAAGCCAAACAGGCGTCTTCCACATCGGGGCCGGAACCCGAATGGGTATCTACGGGGCATCTTGTCCTGACCGATGTCCAGACCGACATGAACCTCTACCGCGAAGAGATTTTTGCCCCTCTTGCGATGATTGTTCCGGTAGAGAACTGGTCCGATGCGCTCAAGGCCGATTCGCAATGTCCCTACGCATTGACGGCATCCATTTTTGGACCGCTCGAAGACGCACTTCGTTTGGTACCGTTGATCTCGGCGGGAACCATCACGATCAACGACCTCATCGTTCCAACCGCCGACCCGCGACTCCCCTTTGGCGGTCGCGGGGAAAGCGGTTTCGGTGTGACCCGCGGACACGAGGGGTTGCTATCGATGACCGTTCCGAAGGTCGTTTCGACGCGGTTGGGAAGCTGGCTGCCCCACGCGGCATTACCCGCCGAGGGTGATGAACAGTTGCTCGACGGGGTGTTACAATTCGTGCACGGGAAGAATTGGAGACGCCGCTTGGCTGGACTCCGTCAAATCGTGCAGGCCATACTATTGCAACGAAAAAACAGGAAATCGAATGATTAAGCGGTCAGGACGCAGTTTGAATGTGGCGGTGATAGGTGGTGGCCTTGCAGGTCTGGCTGCCGCTTGCACCCTGGCCGCTCGCGGTCACAAAGTCACGGTGTTCGAGAAAAACGAGTGGGTGGGAGGAAAAGCCGCAGTCCATCATCAGGACGGCTTCCGGTTCGATATGGGCCCAACCATTCTCACGCTCCCTTCGGTCCTGAAACGCATCTTTGACGAAGCGGGACGCAAACTGAGCGACTACATGGAATTGGTGGCTCTCGACCCGCAGTGGAGATGCTTCTTTGTCGATGGAAGCGCTTTGGATCTGGTCGCCAACATCCAACAAATGAAGCAAAACCTGGATCGGTTCTCCGGCAAACCCGGAGTCGGCGAGGGATACGACCGCTTCATGAAGATCTCGAAGAAACTGCATGAGGTCTCCGACAAGTTCTTTTTCTGGCGAAGCGTCGGCGGGATCGGTGATACCATGGAGGTATCGGGAGCCTTCTCTGCATCGGTGCTGGTCGATGTATTGAGTTTGCGAATGGGACGATCGGTTGCGGGATTGGTCCGATCGTGTGTCAAGGATGAACGCGCTGCACAAATGATCGACCACTTCACGCAGTATGTGGGATCCTCTCCCGAAGCCTCCCCTGCGGTGCTGTGCGGCATTGCGCACATGCAGACCGAAGAGGGAGTCTGGTATCCGATGGGGGGAACGCGCGCGGTGCCCTTGGCGTTGGAAAAGCTTGCGAGAGAACTCGGCGTCGATTTCAAGACCAGTACCGATGTGGCATCGATCCAAAACGATGGGACGCGAGTCACAGGGTTGACGACAACATCGGGCGAGCAGCATTCGTTCGACGCGATCGTCTCCAACTGCGATTCAGTCCGAACGCATCGCGAATTGCTTAGCGGTAGTGAAGCACAACGCCGATTCGACAAGCGACGAACCTACGAACCCGCGTGCTCGGGGGTTGTCCTCTATCTGGGACTCAACAAGCGATACGATCATATCCTTCATCACAACTTCGTGTTCTCGCGCGATCCGCACGAAGAGTTCGATTACATCTATCGGCAAGGCAAACCCGCACCCGACCCGACCGCGTACGTCTGTGCACCGGCCGCAACAGAACCTGCGGTAGCGCCAGAGGGAGGCGAAGCGCTGTACATTCTCGTGCATACTCCCTACCTGCGTCCCGATCACGATTGGTCAAAGATGTTGCCCGAATACCGCGAAGTCATCCTCGACAAACTCGAGACCACCGGTGGCAGGAAGG
>JBILVV010000531.1:0-2887 GCA_044370255.1 Pirellula sp. | reverse complement strand
GAGCGTCGTGCCACAATAAAAACCCCGAGATCCCAGAAGAGACTCGGGGATTCGAAGCCTCGACCCAAGGATGAAAAGTCCAAGACCACACCGAGGAACCGCGACGAGATAGCGACATGCTGCATCGCTACCCCAGTCGCTCCGGCCATCGATCTCCCGAAAGAACCGGGACTCTAGCCTTCGTTTGTTTCGGTAGGCGGGACAAGATGGTCGTTTCTACTTGAAAACCGGTCGCGAAGCGATAGAGTACTTTCAGCCTTTCGGCGGGAGGATTCTGTGCACAAAACAATCGACACGTCGACTGAGGCTGAAGAAGTTCAGTTAGCGCTAATGCGAGCCATGTCCGGACGAGATCGCATTCGGCAGACATGTGTGCTGTCCAGCCATCTGAGACAAATGGCGTTTGATGCGATTCGAAAGCGATTCCCGGAAGTGGATGAGAGCGAAAACAAACTCGCGTTCATAGAGCTGACTTATGGAAAGTCCGTTTCCGACGCAATTCGAAGCCAAGCAGCAGGAACCTCAGTTTGACACAGCCAGACGACCTGATCGATGCACTCGAACCAGTCGTTCGAGTCTTCCGCGATCTTGGTATACGGCATTTCATTGGAGGTTCGATCGCAAGTTCCTTTCACGGCGCAACTCGCTCAACCATGGATGTCGATGTTGTTTGCGATTTAACAGAATCGCAGGTTGTCCGTTTTGTGTCGCGATTCAATGCAGATTTTTACATCAGCCAAACCGCGGTCGAGAACGCGGTTAGAAATAAGTCCTGCTTCAACTGGATCCATCTTCCTACCGCCTTCAAAGTGGATGTCTTCGTCAGTCGCGGTCGCCCGTTCGATAAAGACTCGATGCGTAGGGCAACTCAGGAAAAAATTGGTACAAAAAAAACTCTAGAAGTGCCGATCGCAACGGCAGAAGACTCCATCGTCAATACCCGCTGCGGCAGATTGAAGACGAGTTCGAAAAGTACAGGGTATTACGATTTCATCGGCCCAAGCTGAGAGAACGATTGGAAAGGAGTGTCCAGAAGTACCTGCAGTTCGCAGATGCGGTTACGTCGCTACGGAGGCAAGCTGACCAAATCGAAACGCCTTTGCCAGGGCTGGCGGCACGAGTGCTTCGGACCGAATCAGTTTCGCCTGCGCACCACGAACGCGAGCCTTCATCTCCTGCAACGTTGCAATCGCACCAGTACGTCGCGCCTCTGCATTTGCCAGCGCAGTTAACATATCGGAGTTTGCTTGAGCCAACTGCAAGCGTGCTCCGATATTCTCGCCGGGTTCGACATTGGATATGTCAATCGAAATAATGGAGAAAGCGGTGTTGGCATCGAGTTGGTCTTTCAAAGCTCTTTCCGCAATTTGCGAGGGAACCGCCAGCACTTCGAGATGCGATGCAGCAGAAGCCACCGAAGCTATGATCGCTTGCCCAACTCTTGCAATAATCGTATCGTCAGATGCCCCTCCGACCAACTGTTCCATATTCGTACGCACCGTTATTTTAACACCAACCAGCAGTTCTACCCCGTTGTTTGCAACGGCACTAATGAACCGTTTGTTCATTACATCTTGTCGAGGGCACGAGATTACGACTGGCGTAATACTGGTCTTTACGGCGAGGAGTATGTCACGACCTGAAAGATCGATGGCGGCTGCACGATCAAAGTCCAGATCCATTCCGGCTTGTTTGGCTACGACAATTGCGCGTACAACACCGGACACGTTGCCACCAGCGAGATGATGCGCGATCAACAGTGCGGTTGTCATGCCATCTTTTCGATCAATCGGAATACCTGCTTGGTGCGCCATGATCTTTCCGTCGACAATCATCTGATGATCCATCCTAAGCAGGCTCATCACGAGCAGGCTCTTAAGACTCACGTCGGCGCCGCATGTGTAGGCTTGCACCCAAATCCTACCCAAAAAGAGGAACAGAATCGTCAGCGCTATGAGCAACACTAGCGGTACCAGCACGACAAGCATAACGATTGCTTTCTCTATCCATTCCATAGCCAATAACTCTATCTTGGAAGAATCACCGTGATGCGAGGCCATGGAATCCTAGGGCCTTGTGCAGGAAAGGCAAACGAGTGAAGCGAAACAACGTCCCTCGTTGAGAAAGGATTTCTCAATTTCCAGTAGCATGATTCTGCCTATATTCAAAGAACATGCTGTTTGCTGCTTGCGGTATCCCAGGGTTCTGGTACAACGCAAAGAGACCTGTGTAAGGGCCTCATTGCAACTTGGCTCTCGACGACTCGGTTCGATGGTCGTCTTTCTTTTACAGTTCGTTGTTTTCTCCCGATGACATTCTTCGCGAGACGACTGCGGCAGGTCCGAGATTCGCCAAGGAGGCGCTCATGTTGATTGTTTCAGCCAAGATACCACGGTATCTCTTGAGGGACGGTTTAGGCTACGCATCGCCGCAAGTCCTACAACAGCCGTTCGAAATGGGATTAACCGTACTCTACGGGTTTTCAGACAAGCCTGAATACGATGCATTTATCTCCAGCAGCGAATTACCGCTGACTCCCTATCCACTAGTTAAGGGGTACCTGGCAAGAGCGATTGACAAGAATTTGCTCCAATTGGTGGTACTCGATGCAGGGACCGCTCAGCAGACGCTTCTACAGGCCTCCACATTTGAAGCTGTATTTGATTCGCTATGTAACAAGCTGGACACCGTTCCAGTCACGCATCGATTGACGGTCGAAAAAGCGAATACCGCATACCTTGTAGAAGAAATCCATCATCTGGAGGGGGCAAGCCATGCAAGCGTCCAAGGATAGAAAAGAATCAACGATCGAATTTATTGGCGGTCCGTTTGATGGATATTTGCAACGCTGCTCTTCGTCACGGGAGCGATTGCCTGGTGACGTCGT
>JBILVV010000530.1:0-2888 GCA_044370255.1 Pirellula sp. | reverse complement strand
TCCTGAGAGAGTTTAGCTCGCAGCGTTGAGTCGATCATATTCGATTGCGATAACGAAAGGGTTCAGCGAGCCCGAGTAGTGGACTCGACGCAAGTCGAAACGGCTTGTCGAGGGCTTCGTTGCAACCCATTGTTATTTGGCATTTTCGTATCGAGTCCGAAGTTCGGCAAGGTCAGTATCGCTGATGAGGTCTTTAGTGCAACCTGAATCGGTGAGTATCCATCGCCAAAGCTCATAGTCGGCATGGTCGCGAGGGCATTCCAAAGCACCAGACCAACGTACGCCGTCAGCTCGCCAGCCCGAGACCTTCATGTGCAGTGTAGCATTGACATCATACGAATGCCATGCGCGCCAATACCAAGTCGTATCTCTGGGTTCTTCGTAGCAGTCTCGCCACCACGGCGGTGGATTGTCGATGTCCTGTTGTTTGGTGAGATGTAGCGGATCGCCCTCGCAGTTGAGCGAGAATCCACTGCCATCCTCATTGAACGCGACGACCATCTTGGCACCGCACGCTGGACATGGTGTTGCAATGATCGAATCTAGCGGTGCATGATCATGAACCATCGCGATGATGTGATCGGCTTCGTCATCAAAAATTCCGTAGGTGGTTTGCATTTGCATGCGAGATCACTAGCCAAATAACGCCTGCGATGATCTAGTCGCGGAATAAAAGTTTCCATCAAGTGACGGCGGACCCGCGACTTAGATCCATCGCTTTGTTCGTCCTGCTACTTGCTTGGTGTCAGTTGCGGGTACTGGTTCTTCAGAGCATTATCTTCGGCTCGTTTAAGTTCCTCTTCCGTTATCGGGGTCGTAAATGTAACAGAATATGATCGATTCTGAAGTAGTAATATTTCGTTGGCAGAAATCCACGCCTCACCAGATTTTGACCTTTGCTTGCGAGCAGGATAAAAGACTAGCGAGATGCCCGTAATAGTGGACTTGGATTTCGAAAAAGAGGCGCATACGTCGGCATGGTTTGGATCGAGATTGAAGTATAAGTTCGAACGATCGGGATCGGTTCTCGCAAATGCAAACCCTCCTTCATCAAACTTGATTCCGCGATTCTTCAGAACGTTTGTTGCAGCCTCTAGAGATTGCCCGACAAATATGCGGTCATTGTCAATGCGATTGGTCTCCTGAGCAACTGCTCGATAAAGGAGCATCAAGACGACTCCAAGTGCAAGAACGTAACCAGCTTGTTTCATGGATTTGCCTCATTGGGCGAACGGTGGCGATAACCGAGGGCGAGCGTGAGACTTCGCCATGAGGAATCGTCTTTTCGAGCCCTTCGGTTCATCGCTTGGTTCGCGTCGAGTCCAGGCGTTTGACAATCCATTCGGGATCACGTCGGCAGTCCAAGATCGCATAGACGTCAATCGTCTCGATTTCTATCAGGTAGTACACAGCGAAGGGAAATCGTTTGGCCAGCATTCGATGGAAGCCGTCAGCCATTTCGTGGATGCCGGCGAAGACTTTCAGGGATCGTACATCTGCCTGCATGCAGTCAAGAAAATAGTCTCCCAGCCCCATAGCATTCTGTTCATAGAAGTTCCAGCCTTCTCGCAAATCCTCTTTCGCTGTTTCAAGTAGCCGAATGTCCACGCAGTTCCTTTCGAAGGTCGGCTATGGCTGTGTCCCAATCGAGGAATTTTAGTTTCCCTTCAGCGACAAGTTGCCGTCGCTCATCCAAGATGTCCTTGTGCCAACTAGGTGACGGAAGATCGGTTGGTTTCCGCGAGATGTCCGCCCAAAGAGCTTCCATCGCCTCCAATTTGTCAACCAGCGTCATATTGTCCAAGGGCAAGTCAATTGACATGGGAGTACCTCTGTAATGAATTCGATTCTACATCTTACCATCGCGAACGGCAGCGATCACCCAACCGCCGGAGTGGACACATCATTGGAAACCGCGTTGTTCGGCGGCTTGGGTGCATCGCTTTGTTCGGACATGATTGAACGCGGGGGAAGGTTGATTGCATTCCGCTGCCTCGCTCGAGCATCAGCAGCGATCCGACGAACGTCGTTTCCGTGTACCGCAGCAAGTTCGTGCTTGATTCGCAGTATTTCGTCGTTGATGAAGTCTGAAATCATGATCAAGTTCCCAAGAATTCGTCTGGGCTACAAATTATCGGTGGAGCAAAACCGCAGTCGCGACAGATGATTTCAATTAGATTCCGAGTTGAAGGATTTGCTATGTGGCGGAAGTTCCACGTCAGCAAGTATTGTACTCCATTTGTGGCAGCTATGGCAATGTGCAATGCGTCCCGTGGCTCAGTTGCTGGAATCCCATGGCCTGCAATGAGGGCAGTGGCCAAATCATCGGCCAGAGGCGTCACATCCAGGATCGCAAGGCCTCGTACAAGTTCGAGACGCTCGTTTGCAGCAACAGAATCTCCCGAACGACACTCATCGAGAACAATTTGCGAAACGAACAAATCAAAGTCGTGTCGATTACTCCACCATGTAAGTGAAGCAAGCTGGCGGGCTGCGACGGTGATGTCGGACTGTTGTCGAGCGGCGATGTGTCCAATCACCGTCGTCTCAACGTAGATTGTCTGCTTTGTCATGTTCCTTCATTGTCCGAACGTTCAGGATAACCGGGCGGGGAGTTGACGTTGATGAGCGAAGCGAACGCGCGACGCTATTCCCGCTCCGGTTCATCCGTTTGTTCGTCGGAACTTTTGGGGGACGTGGTGGCTTCGAGTTCCGTACCATTCTCATTAGGGAGTATGTAGGTGTCGATGTCAATCGAAGCATTCACGTCCGCAAGGAACGCAAGCACCCGGTTTGAAAACCCAATCGCGGGCGTCGACACTTCGTCATCAGTTGAGAAGTACAGAACGACCTCAAGGACTGCGTATAGATCAAGTGCGGCAATTGCG
>JBILVV010000152.1:0-10473 GCA_044370255.1 Pirellula sp. | reverse complement strand
ACAGATGGCAGTGGAGAGATCCTGTCGCGAATGGCTCGCGAGCAATCGCAAATCCGTTGCGTCCATTTATCTCGAAACTTCGGGCACCAATCGGCGATACACGCTGGTCTTGCGCATGCTCGCGGTGATGCAACCATCATTATGGATAGCGATCTGCAAGACGATCCGGGACGCCTCGCGGATTTTGTGCGAGCTTGGCAAGGCGGGGCGGATGTGGTCTACGCCATTCGCGAGAAACGGAAAGAAGCATGGTGGAAGCAGGTTCTCTTTTCGGGATTCTACCGTTTGCTCAATGGTATATCCGAGACACCGATTCCGATCGATGCCGGTGCGTTTGGTCTGATGGATCGACGCGTGGTCCAGGAAATCCTAAACTTGGGTGAAGTCGATCGTTTCCTGCCGGGCCTCAGGTCTTGGGTCGGTTTCCGGCAACAGGGGATCGTCGTCGAACGATGCGCTCGGCACGACGACAAGCCGCGTGTAACCCTGCGGCAACTGTTCAAACTCGCACAGTCGGCAATATTCGGATTCTCAAGATTCCCGCTCTTCATTTTCTACGCGATTTCATTGATCTCATTGGCTGTCTCCGCAAGTTGCTTGACCTATGCCTTGATCAGCAAATGGCATACGGGATTGGCGATTCCTGGCTGGGCATCGACGGTCGTGTTGTCGTCCCTGTTTGGGGGGCTCAATGCGCTCGGGATCGCGGTGTTGGGAGAGTACGTCATTCGCATTCACCAGCAAGTCCTCGGTCGCCCCGGATTTATCGTTGATCGCGTCGATACCTATCAGGCTTCCAGGGTTCGGGATGATTCCGCGCAGGTGAGCGCAAATGCGGAACTGATCCTGGAACAGGTAGACGAGATTCATCGCACCATCGAAGACTCGCGACGCACAAGGCGTTCGGGAGCGCATGTGGCTTTCTAGGAGATGACGTTCAATACTGCATTCCGACTTCGACTCCTTGTCCTTCTTGCGATCGTTAGCACCGCTTACTTCGTTCTATTCACGACGTGGGCTTTCTACGATGATGAAGGCTATGTGCTGTGGACTTTGATCCATCATCGCGAGGGGCACGTTCTTTACGAGGAAGTGTTTTCGCAGTACGGACCTGCGTTTTATGCCTTGGACGCATCCCTGCGATCGTTGATCCCGTTCGCATACACTACCGATGGACAGCGTTGGCAGACATTGATTTTCTGGATCGCCTCGACGGTACTTCTGTTGCGATCTGTTGACCGTTTGGTCCCTCGCTCAGAGTCGCAAAGCATGACTCGAGCGTACACGTCGACGGGTCTGTTTCTATTTGCGGCAATCGCTTTTTTCTGGCACCAAGAGAAACTGGCTTTGGAGCCAGGGCATCCCCAAATCTGGTGCAGTCTTTTGATTTGCGCGAGTATCTATTTGACTGCGGCCCGATATCCATCGCGTGTTTCGATCGCTTCAAGTGTTGTTCCATTACTGCAAGGGATCCTCGCTGGCACGCTCTTCATGATCAAGCCGAACGTCGGAATCTTTTTGTTGGCTGCGTTCCCGTCGGGTTATCTATGGTCCGATGCGAGGGCTTCCCGCACCCATGCTCTTGCAGATGCAGTTTATACCGTAGCGTTGATTGCTCTCCCTTGGTGTTTGATGAGGCAACAACTGCATGCGATGGAGGCTTGGGTGTTGCCTTGGATCGTCTCGACATCGATTTTGGGTTTGCGACTCACGATGGCACACTTGCACACATCCAGCAGTACCTCGGAGACCTATGAATCCACTCCGAGCATCGCGTGCTTGTCTCGAATATCCATCGGTGCAGGTTTATCTGTCGCTTTCTTTGTTGCCTGGAGCATAACTCAGGACGTTTCTCTGAAAACACTCATGCAAGGCTTGTTTGGGCAACATGGATCGCTTTTGTCGAATTACTTTCACCCAGCGATCCGATCTCCTTGGGGTTGGCTTGCGGTCTGCATGTTCACGATGGGATTTTTGAGCCTGCTCGCAACGAACATGTCGAGGTGGAGTCGAGGAATGAATTGGCGGCTACCGACGCGCGTCCAATGGGGCTGTTTCTTCATTATCGTTGGTCCCACCCTCATTTCTATGAATCTTATGGAGGGGGTGTTTCCACTCATACATGGGTTGGAACCGCGGGGGTGCAGTGAAGCGATTCTCGCTCTTAGCCCCGCAATCGTCGTCGGATGGTTGGTGTTGCGGCTTGCTCCAGTGACGACGACCACGACGAATCTATCGACAGTTTGCGCGATGACATGTTCCCATCGGATCGTCATTGCGACCATTGCCGCCATCGCCGCATTTCAACCGCTGATTGCGTACCCAGTACCCGGTACTCAGTTGTCGCTTGGAACCCTGCCATTGGTCCTGCTACTTGTAGATGGATTCCGAATCGCTTGGGTAGAGAATCACTTTGCACCGTTCTACTCCTGGCTGAAACAGAGCAAAGACGTTGTGTATCCTAGGTTCAATCCCGCAGCTTCGCTTGCTGTCGGTGTGATGATTGTTTGCGTTCCTGTCTTGATAAGCGGTTATCGCTATTTGTCACGGAACTCATTGGACCTCCCCGGAGCCGCTCTGTTACGATTGGATGACCAGCAATCCCAACGAATTCGCGATTGTGTGAAAACCGTTCAGGAGTCCCATGTGGATTCGTTGGCATTCCGATGGCATAATCGACCAAGTTGGTATCTGTGGACACAACTTCCGCCACCCCACTGCCAGCTTCCACCTTCGTGGACGTATCTGCTGAGCGAGGATCTGCAGCGTCAACAGTTGCAGCAGTATGGAAGACTTGAGCGAGTACTCGTTGTTGACGAGGCGTATGTGCCACCCGCGACCAAGTCTTTGTCGCCGCTGCAAAACGCTTGGTCGAAAGCAGGTATCGAACATCATGGAGATCGCGATTTCACATTCTCGATATGGCATCCGAGCAACACGATCAAGTGAAGATTCCGATGGCTGATTGAGCTCGGAAATGAGGAGCGCGGGATTCGCCGGTGACGGATGGGAACGTCCGGTCTTACCAACGAACCAGAGCTGTTCCCCATGTCAGTCCAGCACCGAAGCCGCACAGGAGCACCAGACTCCCGCGAGGTGCCAGGCCTTGACGGTCCGCTTCGCTGAGTGCCAATGGGATGCTCGCTGCCGATGTGTTCCCGAATCGATCCAGATTGGTGAACGCTTTCTCGCGAGGAATGCCGAGTTCCTTCACTGCGGCATCGATAATCCGCTGATTGGCTTGATGCAATACGAGGAGATCCACATCGTCCATCGTCAAGCCAGCGGCAGCCATAACATCGCGACAGCTATCGACCACACAGCGAACCGCCCACTTGAAGACACTCCTGCCATCCATCCGCATGTAATGGCGACCGGCGATGAGCCCCTCCTGCGTCAACGGCTCTCGCGATCCGCCCGCCGGAGTGCTTAAGGCCTGGATGTCTCCTTGGGAACCGAGGGTATAGGCTAAGATGCCGGGACGGTTGTCGAGTCCGACATTTCCCGCGAATCGCACCTGCACGTCCTCGGATGTCTCGGACGGTTGCAATAGTACGGCTCCTGCACCATCTCCAAAAAGTGGGTAGGTCTTCACGTCGTCTGCGGAAACGGTGCGACTCATGACTTCCGCCCCGATGACCATCGCATTGCGAGCACCGCCACCCCGAATGAACTGGGCCGCAGTGATCAACCCGTAAACAAACCCGGAACACGCAGCATTCACATCCATAGATGCCGCAGTACACCCTAGACGCTCCTGCAAAACGCAAGCGGTCGACGGTGTCGAATAGTCGGGTGTAATCGTCGCAACGATCAGCAAATCGATGCTCTTAGCTTCCACGCCGGATCTTTCCAAGCAATCGATAGCTGCGAGATACCCCAGGTCGCTAGAAGCCTGCTCCGCAGCAGCAAAACGCCGTTCCCGAATCCCAGTTCGCTGGACAATCCACTGGCTGTCGCAACCCAAATGCGATAGTTCGTCATTGGTCACGATACGGGGAGGTACGTAGCTTCCGACGCCAGCAACCTGCAAAGAAATTGCTTTGCCGAGGCGACTCCTGCCACTCTCAGTGCGGGGTGTTGGTCCGAGATTCAGATGGATCACTTCGGACATAGGGCAATGCAATTGTCGCGTTCGAGAAACGGCCTTTGGAGAGAGAGGAATATACCAAGACTGTCGGTGTAGGCTACGTCAAACGATTCCCTCTCCCCACGGCGATTACGACATGGTTTGAGACGCGAATCCGATTTTGACAACTTTTCAACAATTTCGGGCAATACCCCATTTGGGGGGGTTACGCGGCTCATCGCGACCGTTAGATTCTATCGACGTTGCGGGCCGCAAAATCGCACTTGGTATGTGCGATGTTTAGCCACTGCGCCGCGGCTTGATTCCACACTCCAGCCATAGAAAGTGCTGATGTTGCGATGTGCTTATTGGCCATTCAATATCGCGTGGTTCCTGAAAGTCCGATCCTAGTCGCAGCCAATCGAGAGGAGTTTTTCGATCGCAGGTGTTCGTCGCCTGCGATCCAATCCGGTAAACCAAGAATCCTGTGCCCGCTGGATCAGCGGAGCGGGGGGACGTGGTTGGGTGTCAATCAGCATGGTGTGTTCGTCGGAATTTGCAATCGCCGAACACTCGAACCCTTAGGCTCCAATCGCTCACGCGGACTCCTGGTGAAGGAATCGTTGAAGACCACGACGAGCCGGCAAGCGGTCGATCGAGCGTTGGAAGAACTGGGCAAGCATCAATTCGAGGCCTGCAACCTGGTAATCGCCGACCGAGATCAGGCATTTGCGATTCATCATGAGTCTGAGAATGAGGTCCTCGACCTGCAACCGGGCTTGAATATCATCGGCGCTCGCAACATGAACGATCCTCGAGACGAGAGGGTTCAGTTGGCCAATCGTCTGTTGACCCTTCAAACGCTTGACTCTCCCGTTAAATTTCTGGCGGTCGCTAGTCGCGTCTTTGCACGCTCACCCAACCCGATGGCTCGAGCGAGCATGGTTGTCCGTGGTGCGGATTATGGAACGGTATCGAGTACGTTGATCGCACTTGGAGCAAAGCCTCGGGATGCGATTTATCAGTATTCAGACGGCCCGGCGGATGAATGCCGGTACGAAGATTATTCGCCACTTCTCAGAGATATACTCAGTCGCGGTCTCCGCGAAGCGCGCAATCGTGTTGCTTTAGCGGACTAAGAAAACCCCAGGGTCCGACTTTCGACTCGCTTAAGACTTCGTGCCTTCCTCGTCGATGGACAGAGACGGATCGGGATCGGATGGTGGGGTGTATTTCGGTGTTGGCGGTTGATAATCGCGAGGTTGTAGCTTCACGTGGGGCTTGAGCTGAATCAGGTCCTCGGCTGTGAAGGGATGTTCAACAGGCATTTCATTGTGAAGCAGCAGATAATGGATTATGCCGTTCTCTTGACTGTACCTCATCTCCAGAATCACTGCGATCATCGGGTCGTTTTGCATCATTCGTGAGGGGACCTCGACTTGGTCTCCTATGCGAAACCCTTCGTCCTTGACCTGTAACCAGAGGGACGGTTGGATTCGAATCGATTGTTTTCCATATTCAACGGTGTAGTACGTACCATCGAAGGCCGTGCGAAGAAAGACGCGATCGCTCGGGATCAATTGTTCGGCGAGGACGCGGTCATTGGGATGGATTGCATCGAGCCCTTTCTCGGGCCAAGTCAGGTAAACTCCCATATCTGGCAAGGGAGGCCAATCGATACCGGTCATATTAACCTCATTTGTCGCGCGGTTCTGAATTCCCGATGTATTGTTTCAGCGTAGCAATCGTCTTTTGAAGTCGGGCTTGGGCGAGGGGCAAGTTGGACTCCGACAAGTCCTCCATCTGACGCACGCTGAGGGATGCTTCCTGAATGAATTGCTCCCAACGCGATCCCAAGACCGGAAGGATTTTGACCCGTTGCTCGCAAAGAGCTCTTCTTGCAGTCGCCCGATCCAACGCTTTACGCTGGACGAGGCAGGAAACTTCGTCGTCCGCACGCGATCGGGACTGGCAACGGAGTAAATCTTCTCTGGCTTCCGTCCAACGTTTCTGAGCGATTCGCAGTTGGTTGGTCCAGTATTCGGGCATTTCCTTCGTCAACCATACCGTGACGCGTTGCAATTGCTCACGGACATCGTCCGTGTTCTTGCGATTGCTATCCAAAAGCCGGGCGACTGCTGCAGCAAATGTTTCCAAACCCTCAAGATTCTTGACGTTGGCTTCAGCCATGGCCGCGTTGATACTCTTCGATGAGTTCGGCCTTGCGAATCAGGTAGGGTACATGTCGTTCACTGGCTTCGATCAAGCGATGCAGTTGCTTCATCTCTTGTTCAAATTCACTCGCGAATTTGGCGTGCTCCTGATCTCGCCAGGAGGCAGCCAGATGCTGCATTTGTTGCGAGAGCTTGCCTGTCGAGTCGGAGAGCAAGCTCGAGAAACGCTTGAGCTGCATCGCGAATTGACGCAGCTGTTCGGGATCAACAATGGCTTGAGTCATGCCATCATTATGCGGCAGTCCGCTCGGCGCGGCTACGCTTCTTCTGCTCCATGCTAGCCAAGTCCACGACATTTTTTGCCAAACCCACTGCACGCAGCAATCGAATGACTTGATAGGTAATGTCGAATTCCCACCATTTGTGGCCGTGCTGGGCCAAACGAGGCAAAGCATGGTGATTGTTGTGCCAGCCTTCTCCGTGAGCCAGGATCGCTACCCACCACAAGTTGCGGCTTTCATCGCGCGTCTCATAGTTCTTATAGCCCCAAATATGCGAGGCGGAATTGACACACCATGTCACATGCAGCAGGAATACCATCCGCACACAGACAGCCCACACTAACCAAGACAAAGCTAGCTCCATGCCCCCGAGGAAGTAACCGGAAAAGGTAATCAAGGCTCCAAAAGCGATGTGGATCGGCAGGAACCATCGCTCCAAAGCCATCATGAACGGGTCTTTGGCAATGTCCGGTACCCAATGGCGAACGTAGGCATTCCAATCGCCGCCGTGTGTTGAAAAAGCTAGCCAGAACATATGGGCCCACCATGGGCCGTCATGCGGCGAATGAGGATCACCGGGTTGATCGCTGTAGGCATGATGCTTGCGGTGGTTCGCTGTCCAACTGACAGGTCCCCCTTCGCCAGCCAACGCACCAAAAAATGCAAACGTCCGCCGCAACCACAACGGTGTTTCCAGGCCCGTATGAGTCAACTGACGGTGATACCCAAGACAAATCCCCAGGCTGCCGGTCAACCAGTAGAGGAAAATCCCCAACCCAAGACCGCTCCAGGTGAACGTCCAGGGTGCGAACAAGCAACCGATATGAAGGCCGATCAACCACATCGCAGGGCCCCATTGCACGTTGTAGACCTCGGGAATCCGAGATTGAGCCTTGCTACCCGATTTTATCTCAACGGGTACGGCCACATCCTCACCAACGGGACGATGAGTCTGGGGGGCCAGCGTGGTTGCATGATGCTGTTTCGACCCAACCCCGATCGCTGAGGAGCCGAGGTCAGGATTGTGCGAAGAAGGAGTACGCATGGAAAAACCTTATGGGTTGCTATCGATGATTTCGAGGCAAGACCCGAATACCCTCATGGATCCTGAAGGTCTTTCCTCCAAGATCATAACGTGCAACACCCGTCCCACAGGTCGACAGCGAGTTTCCGCCGTGTCAAACCTGTGTAAAAGCTGATTTACCAGCATTTTTCTCGATCTCATCGAGAATCTGCTGGGTACTCCACGCAAGTTCTAGGGATTCCGACGTCGCGGCCATCGGAGTCAAGGCTGCATGCTGAACCATCCAGGATTCCTGCAGGATTCCTTGGCCGACCAACTCCGCCCGAGCCTTGCCATCCTGGCCGTGGACCCAGAATCTGGGCTTCTCAAGATCCCACGGCCTTAAAAAATCGTCGCAAATGATCGAACCCTTGCTTCCAGCAATCTCGATCCATTTCCGCCCAGCGGCGTCATAACCGCAATCCCAGTGGGCGACGGCTCCTCCGTCCAATCTTGCGATGACCTGAACCTGATTCCATGGCTCTCCCTCTTTTCCACCGTTTCGAGAGCCAAACGTTTTCAACTCGATCGGCTTCAGGCCTGTGAACCAGAGAGTTGCATAAGCGCAATACCATCCGAGATCCAGCAGACAACCGCCCCCGGCCTCGACGGAAAAACGGTGATCGTCGGGTCGTTCAGCTACCGACGAGAATGTGCAGGCCACGGTCACTCGACGGATCGTACCTAATTCGCCACTTTTCACGCTTGCGCGCATGGCGTGGCTTCGAGGATGATGAACGAAACCCGTAGCATGGATAAGTGGTACGCCCGCGTCGCGAGAAGCCTGCATCATCGCTTGGCATTCGGCCGCGTTCAAACCCAAAGGTTTTTCGCAGAGGACTCGCTTTCCGGCGTGCAATGCGCGACAGGTCCACTCGCAGTGAAAGGAGGGAGGGAGCGCAATGTAGACAGCGTTGATTTCGGGTGAGCGAATCACCTCCATCATGTCGGTCGTCAGCGACTCAACTCGATGTCGTTCCCCCCATTCCTTTACCTTGATGGGATCTCGACCTGCCGCCATGCAAATGCGATGGCCTGGTCGCGAACCCATTGCTACGACCATTCGTTCGGTGACCCGACCGATTCCTAAAAACCCCCAGCGTACGTCGATGGCCATGGGAGGGTTCTACATGATCGCTGGCACAAAGAACCAAACGATCGTCAACACCGTGCAGATGGTATAGGCGACAAACAAACTCGGACGAAAGACACGCAGCGGAATGTCATTGCTTGTCTTCTGATACAGAACGCTCAAAACTCGGTAGTAGTAGCCCGCTGCGATTACCGCATTGACTGCCATCAGGACTCCTAGCCACAGACTCCACGAATCAGGTCGACGGTCTGCTACGACTCCTACAAAGACCATGAACTTTGCCCAGAATCCTGCGGTGAGGGGAAGACCGATCAAGCTGATCAAGGCCACGGTCAAGCCGATCGATGCTGCTGGCCGGCGATAAAACATGCCTGCCAAGTCACCTACCAAATGCGACTTGCCGCCAGCCGCCTCAATCTCGCCCAAGCAGGCAAACATTCCCAGTGTCATGGCTGCGTAGGCTGCGAGGTAGGAGTACAAAATATTGGCACTCGCATCTTGGCGTAAGAGTGCCACTACCGCGAGGAGGAGATATCCCGTGTGTGCAACGCTTGAATAAGCGAGCAGACGACGCAGATTGGTTTGCGCCAGGGCCATCAAGTTACCGACACACATCGTGAGCGCGGCACAGACCATCAACACAGGTATCACTGTGGAGCTAGCTCCGTCACTGAGATTGCCAGCACCGATCAAACGAATGAGAGCAACGAATCCCGCCACCTTCGGCAGATAGCTCATGACACCAGCCATTACGACACTGGTTCCATCGAACACATCCGGGGCATAAAAATGAAACGGCACTGCCGTAATGCGAAACGCCAGCCCACACATAACCAGGACCAATCCCAACGACATCAGTCTCTTGCCGAACGTGAAGTCGGATTGGATCACAGTCAAATTCGTCGAACCGCTGACTCCGTAGAGATAACTCAGACCAAGCAAAAAGAAGCACGATGCGAAGGCGCTGAGAAGAAAATACTTCAAAGCCGATTCATAGCCGGTGTTGTCCGTTTTTACGATGCCCAAAAGGATGTACGTCGGGATGCTGACCAACTCCAATCCCAAAAACAGCGACACCAGATCATTCGACGCGCCCACGATGGGAATGCCGCTCATAACAATCAGCAGAGAACCGTAATACTCGGGCAGACGCTCTTTGGGTGCAGTCGACCAGGACATCAGTAGCAGGATCAAACCACCGAGGAGCGAGAGGCGTTCGGCAGCGATCGCGGATCCATCGAATCGAAACAAACCCCACGCGTCCGGGCCCAGTTGGGGAACTCCGCGAATCAGGCTGGCAATGATCGCTGCCAGCAGCACGACGATGGACAAAAACGCGAATCGGCTTCTCTGCCCATGCACATCAACGAAACCTCCTTGCCCCTTGAAGAGCGAAAAGCACATCAACAACGATCCTCCCACGAGCAGGATCAACTCGGGAATCAGGTGGAGGGTCGATGTCTTGATTACTTGTAGCAAGTCCACGTCAATCTCTCATTCACGCTGCAGGTAAGGAAATATCGATCATCGTGTCGCGACCACGTCGCTGCTCGGCTTGAGGGAACGGTCGGAGGCAAGCGTATCCATGTCGGTATGAACGCGCTTGGAAACCGGCTCGATCAAATTCGTTAAGCGGTCGGTATCAGGTTGAAAAACGGACATGGTTTGTTGGGGGAACACCCCAATCCAAATACAAATCAGCGCTACGGCTGACAAAGGAAGCCATTCCACAGGTACCAAATCGTCATCGCGTCCGGCATGGTGATGATGGATACCCCTGGACACCTCGGAGC
>JBILVV010000151.1:0-10476 GCA_044370255.1 Pirellula sp. | reverse complement strand
TGCGGGCAAGGAAGGGGCCAAGGGGCCAGGGCCGAGCTACAATGGTTCATGGGGTAAGACATTCCAACTCGAGGATGGTTCGGAACAAGTATTCGACCATGAATACGTCAGAAAATCGATTCTGTATCCGCAAGCCCAGGCCCGTAAGGGGTATGGTTCGGCGTCACCGATGAACAGCTATGTTGGACGGGTCAAACCGGTCCAGATCGACGCATTGATCGCATTCATTAAGTCCCTTGAACAAGAAGCTGCTCCTGCCAAGTAGGCGGATGCGGTCCCTATAAATTCACCGCTGGAGTTTTACTCAAAACGACAGGTACTAAATCATGAGTGTTGCAGATCGTCCCATCGTCATGCCAGGTAGCTCCGGCCAAGTGGCGGAGTTTCCCGAGCATCACTACCTCAATCACAGCAAGGGTTTCTTGAGTTGGGCATTGACGCTCGATCACAAACGGATCGGCGTTATGTATCTCATCGGCGTCATGGCCTCGTTCGCGCTCGGGGGCATGTTCGCGTTGATGATTCGTATCCACCTTTGGAACTTCCAGGATGGTTGGTTGGAGAACAAGACGTATAACCAGGTCTTCACTCTTCACGGAGCGATCATGGTTTTCTTGTTCATTATTCCCAGCATCCCCGCTGCCCTCGGTAATTTTCTATTGCCGATCATGCTCGGTAGTAAAGACGTTGCCTTTCCGCGGCTGAACTTGATGAGTTTCTACCTGTGGGTCTCCGGACTGGTTCTGTTCCTTGTCGCACTGTCAGTCACCGGACTCGACACGGGTTGGACATTCTACACCCCCTACAGCATCGAAACTCAAAAGGGTGGCGCGGTTCTCGCTGCCACGATGGGGGTATTCGTCTTAGGATTTAGTTCGATCTTCACCGGCGTGAATTTTATCGTCACCATCAATACCATGCGTCCACCCGGAATGACCTGGTTTAAGATGCCGTTGTTCTTGTGGGCTACTTACGCGACAGCGATTATCCAAGTGCTGGCAACTCCTGTACTCGGGATCACTGTGTTGTTGCTCGCTGCAGAACGGGTTCTCGGGATCGGCATTTTTGATCCGAAGCTCAACGGCGACCCGGTCACATTCCAACACTTCTTTTGGTTCTACTCGCACCCAGCAGTTTACATCATGATTCTGCCTGCGATGGGAATCATCAGCGAGTTGATGAGCGTTCACTGCCACAAGGGGATCTTTGGTTACCGCATGATTGCCTACAGTTCGATTGCGATCGCTCTGTTCGGCTTCTTGGTCTGGGGGCACCATATGTTCACCAGCGGCATGGCCGATGTGACAACGATCGTCTTCAGTGCATTGACGTTCACGGTTTCGATTCCCTCGGCGATCAAGGTGTTCAACTGGTTGGGGACGATGTATCAAGGGACCGTTTCGCTCAACACTCCAATGCTTTACGCTCTTGCATTCATCTTCCTGTTCACGATCGGAGGTTTGACAGGCCTGCCACTCGGAGCACTGTCGACCGACATGCACATGCACGACACCTACTTCGTTGTAGCTCACTTCCACTATGTGATGATGGGTGGAACTTTGGTGGCGTTCCTCGGTGGACTGTTCCATTGGTGGCCGAAGATGACGGGCAAAATGTTCAATGACAAGGTTGGCATTATTTCAGCAGCTATTGTCTTCGTCGGATTCAATTTGACGTTCCTTCCTCAGTTCGTTCTGGGAACCCGCGGTATGCCTCGCCGATACGCGACTTACCTTGAGGAGTTCCAGGACCTGCATCGATTGTCCACGGTCGGATCCTTATTGCTCGGATTCGGGTTGCTGGTAGCCGGCTTGGTTTTGTTGCATTCGTTGTTTTACGGCAAGCGAGCTCCGAAGAACCCTTGGGGTGGCGCTACACTCGAATGGGAATGCACATCTCCTCCACCGCATGATAACTTTGCATCCGCTCCGACGGTCGATGATCCCTACAACTTTGCAGGTATCGAATACGATCCGAAGACTGGCGGTTACGCCAAAGCGTAACGTAACCGACCCCTAAGAAAGTAACTCTCCGGTTTCCGAACATGACAGCAACTACCGAGATTGATCCCCACGCAGCGCATGAGCATGCCGACGGGCACCACGAACATCCCGCTTGGCTGGCCCATCATTTTGATGATGCGGAACAACAGTACGATTCCGGGAAACTCGGCATGTGGCTGTTCTTGGTTACGGAAGTATTGTTCTTCAGCGGCATGTTCTGCGCGTACTCGCTCTACCGGAATCGGAATCCGGAAGTGTTCGAGTTCTGCAGTGCGTTTCTTAACGAGAAGTTAGGAGCGATTAACACGGGTGTGCTGCTCTTCAGTTCGTTGACCATGGCGTGGGCAGTGCGCGCCGCTCAACTACGTCAGCATCGTCTTCTTACGGGGATGCTCGGGGCGACTTTGGGTTGCGCCGCGATCTTTTTGGGAGTCAAAGCAGTCGAGTATTCGCACAAGTGGGAACTCGGCTTGTTGCCTGGCCGGTACTATCAGTCTCAACTAGGTGGCCATCACGGTGCAGAGGTCGGATACCTCGGCTATTTGATGATCGTTCCAGCTATTGTTACTGTCTGCTGTGCCGTGTATTACCTCTACGCCCTGATGTTGCGGAGCACGTTTCATCTTCGCATCGCGGGGCCGCTCGTGATCGCCGGAGCATGCTTCTTCGGCGGTGTGGCATTAGGACAGTATCTGGAGTCGGAAGTGGAAAGCAGCCACGGGGCGGCAGGGCACTCAGCCCATGGCGACGAGCATGCGTCGCACAGCCACGAAGGCGAGCAGCACGACGATGCAAGCGCCCCAGCCAAGGTAGTTCCGCAGGATGAGATCATGGTCGATAGTGATGAAATCGCTACGCCAAATGCTGACGTGAATCAAAAGGGAATGGCCGGGTTGTTCTTTAGCATTTACTACTGCATGACCGGTATCCATGCGATCCATATCATCGGCGGGATGATCGTGATCACTTGGTTGATCGTCAAGGCGGCACGTTTCGAGTTTCATGAGGAATACTTCGGCCCTGTTGATAACGTCGGTCTGTATTGGCACTTGGTCGACTTCATCTGGATCTACCTGTTCCCCTTGCTCTACTTGATCACGTAGTTGCCCACACCGATCGATTCTTCAATAAATCAAACAAACATATAGACATGGCACACGAAGCAGCACACGCGCATCACGGATCCGATCAACATCACTCCGAAGCTCACCACGGTGACTCGCACGGTGACTCGCACGGTGACTCGCACGGTGGGCACGCAGGCTTTTCCCACCCCATGCCTGTTTGGATGCTCTTGGCCGTGTTCTTCGCTCTGCTGGGGCTGACTTTCCTTACCGTCTTTCAAGCACAGTTTGATCTCGGGAACGCCGAAGTCTGGTTATCACTCACCATCGCAACCATCAAGGCAGGTCTGGTGATTGCCTTTTTTATGCACTTGTTGTGGGATAAACCCCTCAATGCCATCGTTATCCTTGGGAGCCTGATCTTTGTCGCACTGTTTCTGGGCTTCACGATGATGGATGCCGAAGGCTACCGTGAGAACTTGATCTACAAGTCGACGATCAAGGAATCGCAACCGGGTGCGTCTGCGACAGGCGATCAGCCTGCAAAGTGATCGTTCCGAATCATTGGTCGGAAGCGAGCAGGAAGATCTGGACTGCTGACGGTCAAGTGATTCTGCGGCGGTTCGGTTGGTCCAATTCCAGTTACGTCGATGCTCAGTCCATGGCTGAGGTGCGCCTCGAGGAAGCCTGCCGCCGAGTTCTCTCTGGCGAAAAAGTTGTACGGCGAGAGCCGAAGGTCCCATACAACGGAGCTGATGGCGTCCCGATCCGTGAGGAGGTCTTGGCCCGATATGGCGAGGAAGTTATCACGCGGAACGGGTATGGTGCGCACTGTCTCAATTCCCCGCGAGTGCTTTTCGCTGACATCGACTTCGCAACCAAAAGGCTGCTGTGGCCATCCGTTCTCGCCTTCGCTTTGCTTGCAGCCGCATCGATCGGGATTGGAATCTGGTTGCGAAAGGGATGGGTAACCGCCGCGTTACTCTTGGTAGCCTTCTTATTCGCCGTATTGATGGCGGAATCGCTTAGCCGTCTTGTTCAAAAATCCACTGATACGCTGGAAGCAATAGCACGCGAAAAGATCGTCGCGTTCGTCGCAGCCAACCGAGCCTGGAACCTGCGTTTATACCGAACACCGGCAGGCTATCGCGTCTTGGCTACTCATCAGACGTTTGACCCCAGGTCGGATGAGGTGCGTCTTTTATTTAATGCTTTGTCGGTAGATCCCGTGTATGTCCGTATGTGCATCCGCCAGAACTGTTTCCGCGCTCGGCTCACAGCCAAGCCGTGGCGAGCGGGTATTCCGGACCATATCCGCCCGAGACCCGGTGTCTGGCCGGTCCGGGAAGAGTCATTGCCGATTCGAATGGCATGGATTGCCAAGTACGAGCAAAAGGCTTCCGAATTCGCAGCGTGTCGTTACGTAGAGTCGCTGGGATCCGGACGAGTCGATTCATCGCTTCGGCCGGTTATCGAAATGCATGATCGCGAATCGCGAGCCTTGGCACTTGAACTTCCTATCGCCTGATGCCGCGTGCGGTTGTCGCCAGTGCCCGATAGTATCAACAAGCCTGATGTGGTACCCTTGCCATCTCGTTTTCGTGGCGAATCCACCAAAGGGCCGTGCCTATTCTTTTCATCTTTTAGGACTTGATCAATCCATGACTACACCGACACGCGATTTGGAACAGTTCCCGAACGACGACAATGGAGACATTCTTTGGACTTTGAGATCCAACGGCGACAGCCTGGAATCACCGAGAGATATTGAATTTTCCGGTGTCTTTGCAGCAGAGGAAAAGGCACTTGAGTTCGCGATTCGATTCCTTCGCAGCGAGATGAAAGTGGAAATGCTCGAGGATGAGGTTGAGGATGAAGATCGGTCGGAATGGAGAGTGAATGTTTTTGCGTACGCACCGCCCAGCTACGAAGACATCTGCGAGTTCGAACAATCGTTCAATGAATTTCTAGAAGAACTCGACGGGGAATATGAAGGATGGACGACTTATCTGGTGCCCTCCGAATCGGAATAGCACCACGGTGGTCTATCTCGCTGTTTCGTTTGGTCCATAGAAACAACGAGAGATGCAGCGAACGAAGCCGAGGGGACAACACGATCGGGGAGATGCGAAAACACTGAAGGATGCAACAGAATGCACCAGTGAGGGTCGATGTTATCATCGAAGAATCGTCTAGCGATTCGTTGGTCGATGCGATGGTGGGGAGGGCAGGAGTGCTTGTGGATGCGCCACCGAAATCGAACGAGGCGATCCAACCTCCCGCGCGGGACTGCGCGCGCGAGTTGATGTAGAGGATGCGTAGACCGGAATCGGGGAAGCAACCATGCGTTGCATTGTAAAGGATCCGCAGGGGGCGGTGCAAATTTTTTGAGGAGCTTCGGGAGTTAAGGTGGCACGGGGTGGCACGCCCAGAGGCTCTGCGATGGGCGTGGAGGAGCATTGCTAGCCGAGATGCGTCGAAGATCCGCCGTGGCGGGCGTGCATTCGGGTTGAAGCGCCCAACACCATACGATGTTTCCTCCACTTCAGAACGGACGGTTCGCGCCGAAGCGCAATGATTCGGCGGCTTGGGCCGTTCCGATACTACGGTCACCGAGTCTCCATGTAGTCTGAATGCATCGGGACTCTCCTCACGGTTCCGACCTGACTTCACCGCTCTGGCGGATCATCGCTACCGGAGGCGGTGTCATTATTTGGGTGAATGAAGCGTGGAAACCGTAGCTAGTCAGTTTGCGGCGAGAAAATCGATGACACGAAGACCGGGTACTCTGAAAAATTCATGAGCATTCGTCGTTAATAGATCGTAGTCAAAGGCGATCGCGGTGGCAGCGATCCAATTATCGTGAGGACCAATCATCGTGCCGGAGTCGCTGAGCATTGCGACAATTCGAGCGTGAATTTCTGCAACCCGAGAGTCGATTGGCAGAACCAGCACATTTGTCGTGATCGCAACGATGAACTTCAAACGCTTTTCTCGTCGCTCCGAAGTGTTGACGCGATGGACTCCAACCATTAATTCGGACTGCGTGATCACACTAATCGCAGGCTCACCGTAGGAGACCCATTTGCCAAAATCTGCCTTTCCGTTGTCTCGCTCCCACCTTATGAAGACTCCCGTGTCGATCAAGATTCCCATGGATCATCTAATTCTCCGATGGACTGCCGTACCGAGAGAACATCGTTCGCGTACGACCCCGCATCCTCGCCCAATCTTGGGCACTCTCGAAGGGCACGATCCAAGTCATGCATCGAATACGATTTTTCAATCGGAATCATTCTTGCAAGCGGAACCTGGCCATCAGACAACTCGATGACCACACGATCACGCGACACATGCCTCGCGACATCGGAAAGGCTCAAATTAGCGGTCGAAAGTTCAATCTTTTCCATAGCTATCCTCAACGTCACTTTAGCTTTATCGAACCTGGACGGCAACAGTTGATTTGAAAATCTCACCAACCTCGCTGTTTGGAGACGGAGCGATCAGCAATTCCCGGATGCGGGCCGCGATCTTGGAACTGAATCGACAGCAAGGGATCCCCAGCCCACGTGCAGAGCACAAGGCGAAGTTACTGGCGCTTGGGATCGTATCCGGACACGTGAGCGAACTTAATAGCCGAGATGCGCAAGCATCCGGGTTGAAGCGAGCAACACCTTGCCATGTTCTTTACGGTTCGGGTGGCACGCCCAGAGGCTTTGCGATGGGCGTGGAGAAGCATTACTAGCCGAGATGCGCGAGCATCCGGGTTGAGGTGTCAACAACATGGCCATATTCACTCCACTTCCAACCGGGGGCTACGGCCCACGCTGCTGATGGGATTGTGCAGCGATTCACCGGACGACTTGCGCCGAACCGCTAGTATTAAGCAGCCTGCTTGACGTGTGGCAAACCCGGGAATGCGATCGGGGCAGCATCGCAATCTGTCAGAAACGCGGCGTTCGGGACCATCGCCGATCGGAACGCATCGTGCTCGTGCTCAGGCCGACGCCGCGGACGGTGCTCGTGCTCATAATCGAACGGCTCGTGTGCATGAGTACTTTTCGAAACGCAGTCGCATGGTCCCGCTCAACAAGCGTGTTGACCATACCGGAATGATACCGTCGCTCCATCGATCGATCACGAGCACCGCTGCACTGAGCAGGAGCACGAGCACGAAAAAATCCAAAACAAAACCATGAACCGAAGTGGCCGGTTGGCAACTCGTTGGAAATCGTTCGATTGGCAGATGTTCCTGATCCGGATCCATTCTCCGAAGGCCAGCTTCTGGGATTGGGGCTTGCGACAGAGCTTCGAGCACTCGCACTGCGAGTTCCAGATCGGCGTGACGCTGGGTGACGATGCGCTGCTTAGGCTCGCGTGTTCGCAATCGACTATCCGCACCGCTTCGCTTCCGCTGCCGGACATATGAAGCACGCCATGAAGCCCTCGAACATCACCTCTTGATCCCAACGTATCGCGGACTTCCAGTCCGCTCACGATGAGGCTCCGCGTCCAGTACGAAAAAATCGCTTGCGAATCGGTGAAACGGATGCTTTTAGTGATCAAAAACAGCTTGACTTCGGCGCATCGACTTGTTCAAAGCTGTCTTCCGCAGCGTGCGCCGAGCAAAATCATCCAAGGGAAAAGATTGAGGAAATCGCGAAACCGAAAAATCGCGTGCAACTCGGTTCCGCCCTCCATCGCACCGCGTCCCTCTGACGCCTGAAGCACTCACTCGTTGTTCGAAGTGCTCCGAACCTGCATCCCCTCTGGCCAGACCCATCTTCCCTCACCGCTCTGGCGGACTGTCGTTGTCGGAGGTGGTGTCATTCTTTAGATTGTGTACAGTGCCATTCGTGGGTGGCACGTATTAGCATACCAACTATCTTTCGCCAGCACGGTTGTGATCGTATCTGAGTCCGAACCAACGAGAATAAGAGCTTCGGAACTACGTACGTTTAGGCAATTCCTCGAACAGCCTAGCAACGATTTTGTCTGCTCCGATTCCTTCGGCTTGTGCTGAGAAGGTTGGTACCAATCGATGACGCAGCACTGGCGGAGCGAGCGCTTCAATGTCGCTCGCAGTCACATGCAGCCTGCCGTGGAGGAGTGCCCGCGCCTTGCTCGCTACCACCATCTGCTGACAGGCTCGCGGCCCCGGCCCCCACTGCACCCAGTTCTTGACCCACTTGGGAGCATTGGGCTCGGCAGGACGCAACCATCGCACCACGTCCAGGACCAACTCTTTGACATGATCAGGTAGCGGGACCAAGCGAACTAAATGCTGATACTCCAAGATCTCAGGGCCGGTGATGACTGGCTCGATCGTACCTGTGAGAGACCCCGTGGTTCGCTCAATGATTTGAGATTCCTGCTCGCGCGTAGGATAGTCAACCAACGTCTGAAACAGGAATCGGTCTCGCTGGGCCTCAGGGAGTGGATAGGTCCCTTCTTGTTCAATTGGGTTTTGCGTTGCCAGGACAAAGAATGGTTCGGAAAGCTTATACGTCTTGCCTCCTACGGTTACGGCATGTTCCTGCATCGCCTCCAAGAGGGCGGCTTGAGTCTTCGGTGGTGTTCGATTGATTTCGTCGGCCAGCAGGATCTGCGTAAAGACCGGTCCGCGGACGAAGGCCAGTTGCCTGGCTCCCGATTCCGATTGCTGAATGATGTCGGTCCCGGTGATGTCGGCGGGCATTAAGTCGGGAGTGAATTGAATGCGATGGAACTCAAGCGCCATCGCTTGAGCGAGCGAACGGACCATGAGAGTCTTGGCAAGCCCAGGCACCCCTTCAAGCAGGCAGTGTCCGCCAGCCAGCATGGCGATCAACAATTGTTCGATGGTATCGTCCTGTCCGACGATTACGTTGCCAATTTGTTGGCGAATTCTGTTGAAGGCATCTCTAAGCTTAGCTGCTTTAGCGACATCGTCGGGCGAAGGGGGAGCGGTTTGCAAGCTGGTCATTGTCGAAGCCGATCAAAGGTGGCAGATCAAACGGGATGGGGTGGGGCGTTTCGAGGAGGGGAAATATTCTAAGGCCCACACTAGTTTAGTTGGAAATCATGAGCAAACACAGCGGACAAGTAATTCCGCAGTGGCGTCGTCTGGCCCCGGTTGGATCGCTCATAGCAGGCATGGTTTCCGTTACTTGACATCTTTTCGGAACCCCTATACCCTTACCTGTCCTTCTGGGGAATTAGCTCAGTTGGGAGAGCGCTTGCATGGCATGCAAGAGGTCAGGGGTTCAAGTCCCCTATTCTCCATCCCGAGCCCTGCGAAACATTGGTTTTCGCAGGGTTTTTTTCATAGGCGGACTGATCGTGATGTAGCAGGAAGCTTCCTGCTGCCACGGACCGTTGGGATTGACCAGATGAAATGGATCGACTGGTACAACTCACTTGCCAAACCGAGTTGGACTCCAGCTCCGGCGACGATCGGCTTGATTTGGCAGATTCTCTATCCCATCATCCTGATCTCGTTCGGATTCATTTTCCTTCAAGCGGTACGTGGCAAGATCCCTTGGGTGGTCGCTTTGCCATTCGCATTGAACCTCGCATCGAATCTGCTTTTCACACCCATCCAATTCGGCTTGCGCAATCTGCCGCTCGCGGCCATAGATATTGTCATCGTGTGGATTACGATCCTTTGGGCGGCCATCGCTGTGTGGCGACATTATCCCTGGGTAGCAGTGGCGCAGGGGCCTTATTTTGTATGGGTCTCGATCGCGACCGTTCTGCAGTTGTCGATCACAGCGATGAATTGGGGCCGTTAGACTTTACTTGTCTTAGATCTTGCGTGCCATCCGATGCTGAAAGCCTAGCCAACGCATATTGCGTGCCCGCGTAGATGATCCAACGATCTTGGCACGACGAGGGTTTATCCCCGTCGGATGCTGATCTAATGATCGCCGGCCTGATCGGTACCCACGCCCATCGCAAAGCCTCTGGGCGTGCCACCCAACTAATGAGCCATCGCGAGAGTTATTCAATCACCGCGATGAATTGGGGCCGCTGGATTTCACTTGCCATTGCTCGTCGAAGAAATTGGCGTCAGCAACTTTTCCAGGCCACCGGGTGCCTGGTGGCTCGCTCAAATCAATCACTGCCCAGTCGGGTAGTTTGGGTACTTGTCTCGCATTATTGAGATAGTCGTATTCCCGATACGTGAATCCACTGTTGAGGACAATGTATCTGCTTGGAGATTCGGGATTGGGGTAGATCATGACCGGCATGTGCGACTTGGCATCCCACGACTTGCCTCCGAGTTCGAGCGATGCAGCGGACCATTGCATAGGCAATTCGGGCAACACCTTCGAGATCAAGGGATTGCTCTGCGGGTCACCCCACAAGATCAAATGATATTTCTTCATATCGTCTGGCGTGACGTCCGCTGCTTTTTTGATCCGCAC
>JBILVV010000150.1:0-10491 GCA_044370255.1 Pirellula sp. | reverse complement strand
ACCCGGGGCATGCGATCCTGCGGTCAGAAAGCATTTCGCGAATCTCCCAGCATCGATAAGGGAGGTTGCAGATCGTTATGGAGCGATCGTCACCGAAGCATCCGCTGCGTGGCAATCCGAAATCTCGCGGCGCATTCAAGCAGGCGAAGCACCTCCCGCAACGTCTGAAGATCCTGCGTTAGAAACCCTGCGTCAAGTCCTGCTCGATCGCGATTCAGGTTTTTACATTCCCGACGAACCGATCGACAGCACCGAATGGTATTGGGACAACGGAACATGCGTAGAGATTTGGAAAGCGCAAAGCGAGATCGATCAGTGGTTGATGCAACCGGATGGTCCGCCGGTGGAATTCGGGGTTCTGCAAGATCGAAATGTGATCAGCGATGCAAGGCTCCTGAAACGCGGCAACGCCAACCTCAAGGGAGAGGCGGTCGCGCGGCGTTACTTCGAATACTTGGGAGATGGAGATCAGAGCAGCTTTCAACATGGAAGCGGACGATTGGAAATGGCCCGTCGCATCGCGTCCGCCGACAATCCGTTGACGGCCCGCGTTTGGGTCAATCGGGTTTGGCAACAAGTGTTCGGCGAGGGATTGGTCCAGAGCACCAGCGACTTTGGGGTCCGTTCCGATCCACCCTCCCATCCGGAACTGCTCGATGCACTGGCCACCGAGTTTATCGCGCACGGTTGGAGCAACCGATGGCTGATTCGCGAATTGATTTCGACCGAAGCCTTTCGACGAGTTTCTTGGGGAGATCATCCAAAGGCCAACGAAATCGACCCGTCGAATCGTTTCCTATGGCGCATGAATCGTCAACGATTGACATGGGAGGAATCACGCGACGCGTTGCTTACATTTGCTGGAACCCTCGTTCACACCTCCGGCGGCAAGTCGGTCGATCCCCTGGCTAGCAGCGATCCTGCCATGGCACGGCGCAGTTTGTATACCACGATCGATCGACAGTATCTGCCGATGACTCTCCAGAACTTCGACTTTGCCAATCCCGACATGCACAGCCCAAAGCGATCGGAAACGATCGTGCCGCAACAAGCGTTGTTCTTCTTGAATCACCCACTTCCCGCCACGGCAGCCATGAAATCGGTAGAAACGATCGAACGAAACATGCAGGGAACGCAACTATCCGATGAGAGATTCGTAGTGGAACTGGTTCGACGCGTACTGCAGCGGAATCCAAGTGCGGCTGAACTCGCGAAGAATCTAGCGTTTCTACGCGAAGCGGCACAAGAACCCAACACGAACGGCTTATCACCCCGCGCACAGTTGTCGCAAGTTCTCATGATCTGCAACGAAGTCACCTACATCGATTAACTATGGATAGACACCCCTTCCGTTTGCATCGTCGCTCTATGCTCGGCTCGACAGGCATGGGACTGGGCTTGCTGGGCCTAAGCCATTTGCTATCCGAAAGCTCCTCCGCGCAAGAAGTCGCTTCAGCCGTTGGTTCTCCGTCAGGAAACTCTTTGTCGGAACGCTCGCCACACTTCGCTCCAAAAGCCAAGCGAATGGTCCATTTCTTTCTCAACGGCGGACCATCGCATGTGGATACTTTCGACCCCAAGCCCAAGTTGCAGGAATACGCGGGCAAACCGCTTCCGATGACTTACTTGACTGAGCGCCGGACCGGCGGTGCCTTGCCAAGCCCGTTTCCATTCAAGAAATATGGTGAGAGCGGGCTTGAGATCAGCGACCTGTTCGAGAAAACCGCAGCGCATGCCGACAACATCGCTGTGATTCGATCGATGGTGGCTCAGGTTCCCAACCACGAACCATCGCTGATGCTGATGAACTGCGGCGACTCGGTCCAATCCAGACCGAGCCTAGGCTCTTGGCTGATGTACGGACTGGGCACAGTCAACCAGAATCTTCCCGGCTTCATCGCCATGTGCCCCGGAGGATACCCCATTAAGGATACAGCGAATTGGCAAAGCGGATTTCTTCCCGGAGCGTTCCAGGGAACCTTTGTCGATCCCAAGCATACAGAACTCGACAAGCTCATCGAGAACATCCGCAGTACGCATGCGGATGTCAGCACACAGCGACGCCAGTTGCGATTGCTCCGAGAACTGGCGATGCAAAATCCCGCCATCAGTAGCGATTCGCGGTTGGAGTCCCGCATCGAATCGTTCGAGTTAGCCTTTCGTATGCAGACCGAGGCATCGGACACGTTCGATCTGTCAAAAGAACCGAAGGAGATCCGAGAGCTTTATGGAGATACCGTGCATGGCCGCCAAACCCTGATAGCTCGACGGTTGCTGGAGCGAGGAGTCCGTTATGTTCAACTGTGGCATGGGGCAGGCCAACCATGGGACCATCACGGAGATATCGAAAAGAATCTGAGAACCAATTGTGGCGAAATCGATCAGCCGATCGCCGCGTTCTTGACCGATCTGAAACGACTCGGCATGCTCGACGACACATTGGTGTTATGGGGTGGAGAATTTGGGAGAACACCCGTGTCCGAGGGTGGGTCAGGTCGAGACCATAACCATTGGGGATTTTCTGTTTGGCTTGCCGGAGGAGGTATTCGAGGCGGCACCATCCACGGAGCAACCGATGAGTTCGGATTCCGAGCGGAGGAGTCGCCGACGAGCGTTCATGATCTGCATGCAACCATTCTGCATCTGATGGGATTTGACCATGAGAAACTGACCTATCGCTATGCCGGACGGGATTTCCGACTGACCGATGTCCACGGCCGGGTCGTTCGCGAGATACTTGCATAATAGCAGGCGACCGGAACTATGTTCGTTTGAGCATAAGATTCAAACCGCTGATGAACACCTGTGCGCACTGATTATGCGTAGCTTTGTATCTATCGTTAACAAGTCGATGCACCGAAGTAAGGTAACTCCTCCCGACGCATGCCCCATACAAAGGACTTCGATTTACCCATACACCGGACTTCGGTTTACCGGTACGACGGACTTCCCAGTCGGTCGTCGTGGCAGTCAACCGTAAGGCTGTTGTACGAAAGCCGGGTCGCGATTACTCGTTGCCTGCGTGCAACCGAGAGAGTTTCTCGACATGCCACGATCGAAACGGAACGGCAGTCCTCGGTAGCGGATGATCGGGAACCAAGGACAGCGAAATCGCCTTCATCAATTGCTCGATGCCAGCCCCACTCACTGCACTGACCAGATACGCAATCGAAGGTATGTTGGATGGCGGAGATGATGAGTCATCCCTGTCCGACTTGGTCCGAACCAACAAACACTTGCTCGAGTGGGCTTGCCAAATCGCCTGATGCTCGTCTGTCCAACCTGCGTCGGGATCGATTAGCAACAAGAGGCGATCCGCAGTATCGATGGCGCGTCGTGCTCGCTCGATCCCGAGGCTTTCGACTTCGTGCTCGGATTCCCGAACTCCAGCACTGTCAATTAATGTAACGGGCCAACCTTCGATGCTGGTGGATTCTGCCAGGAGATCCCGAGTCGTCCCCGCCTCGGCATGCACCACTGCTCGCGAGTACCCCAAGAGCCGATTCAGTAAACTGCTCTTTCCGACATTGGGTGGGCCGCACAACACCACGCGCCACGGATGAATCAAATGCAATCCGACATCCGACCATCGCCAGATGCCATCCGCAATCCTGCGAGCTTCGGCGAGTCGTCCTTCTTTTGCATGGTTTTCGATTTGGTCCAATGCTTCATCGAGTGCGCCGCGAACTTGATCCATCAAGATACTCGCCGTGCGAATCGTGGATGCTCGAAGCAGATCCTCGGTTGCTTCAGCGGCTATTTGAGTTGATGCATGGTGTGCGATCCATTCGCTTCGTTGCCTCTCTTGGGCACCTGCGTTGACTAAAGTGCGCAAGATAGTCAACGCAGCGGCTTGACCTCCATGGCAATGCAATTCACATACTTCCGGTCCCCGTTGTACAACGACGATCGACTCTCCAATTGCAGCTCGATCGTTCCTCTCCGAACGAAACATGCCGTAGCGAATTCGATTGACTTGCAACTCAGGTTTACCCTGTATGGGAGACCAATAATGTTGCACCAGTTCAATCGCCTTCGGACCTTGAATTTCGATGACTGCGATCGCAGCGGGCGCCGACGAGGTCAGTCGAGTTACCGTAGTGCGCCCATCCGTCATCGGTTCGCGGCCTCCGACCTCTTCAGCAATCGAATCGCATGCCCGGCGATGACCTGTTGTTCATCGGTTGCGATTCGGAGGATTTCAAATGAACTTGACGATGTATTCAATCGTGTCTCTCCAACATGATTTGCTTGATCGTCGATCGCTCCTCCAAGCCATTTCAGTTCAGCAACGACCTTTCGCCGCACGATCGCACTGTTCTCACCGATCCCGGCAGTGAATACCAAACAATCGAGTCCTCCGATCGCGGTCGCAGCTGCAGTCACTTCTTTCGCGATCGATCGGCAAAACATGTCGATCGCAAGAGCGCAGCGAGGATCCGTATCGGCCCGTTCGACGAGTGTACGCATATCGCTGGTTCCCTTCGATAAAGCCGCCAGTCCCGACTCCTTGGTGAGGATCCTTTCGATCTGTTGTGCGTTCATGCCTTCGCGCAGCCAGTGGATGGCAACACCGACATCGATCCGCCCACAACGAGTGCCCATGATCAAGCCGTCGATCGGGGTCAATCCCATCGAAGTATAGCGGCTGATGCAACGATCCAATCCGCATAAACTCGCACCATTGCCGAGGTGACAGACCATTGTTTTACCTCGAGCCGCTCGCTCCGAAATCTCTGGCAATTGGGACGCGATTGATTCGTATGAGAGACCATGAAAACCATAACGCCGGATGCCAGCATGAAAGTACTGGTCGGGGATCGCGAATCGCTGTTCTACCTCGGGGAGAGTTGCATGAAACGCAGAGTCGAAACAGGCGATGCGAGGTGTGCCCGGCAGAAGCGAGCCCACTGTTCGTATAGCGGACAAGACCGGAGGTTGGTGCAGTGGCGCTAAGTGAATCGTGCGATCGAGCGTCTCGATCACAGAGTCGGTAACAATAGCCGGAGCATTCAGTTCGTTGCCCCCATGGACTACGCGAAATGCGATCGCGTTCCACGAAGCATCCTTCAGTAATCGGCCGATCGCGGACGGGTAATCTGCTTCGCCGCACTCGATGGTTCCTTGGCTCATGCAGTGCATGCCGTGATAGCCTGCGTGCTTGAGCGTCGAGGAACCTGCATTCAAAACGAGAATGAAGGGATCGCGATCGGGGACCATTATTTCAAGCCGCGGCGGATCAATAGTGCATCAACCGTCGGCTTTTGACCTCGGAAGTCGATATACTGCTGCATCACATCGCGGGAATCCCCGCGTGACAGGATCGCCTGTCGGAAATCCTGACCGTTGGATTGCTTCAATCCCCCCCGTTCTTTCCATGCCGCGAATGCGTCTGCGGCAAGGACTTCGCTCCAAAGGTATGCGTAATAGCCTGCCGAGTACCCGCCGGACCACACATGCGCAAAGTAGGAAGAGCGATATCTCGGAGGCACAGGGGCAAAGTCGACTCCAAACCTGTTGAGCAGTTCCTTCTCGAACGATTCCACATCCGATGGGATCTGTTCTTCGGTCAACGAGTGCCAACCCAAATCGACCAGGGCCGCCGCCATGTATTCCAGAGTCTCATATCCCTTGTTGAATTTGCTGGCAGCGATCGCTTTTGCGAGAAGATCCTTGGGAATCGTTTCCCCCGTCAGGTAGTGTCGAGCGTAATGGGCCAGGATCTCCGGGTCGATCGCCCAGTCTTCATGGACTGTTGACGGGAACTCAACGTAATCGCGAGGAACATTGGTACCCGATAGCAGCGGATACTCGACGGAGGAGAATAGCCCATGCACGCCGTGACCGAGTTCATGGAACATCGTCGTCACTTCGTCGAGGGTGAGCAGTGTAGGGGTTCCAGGTGCGGGTTGGGGGATATTCATGCAGTTGACAACCACGGGTTGATGACCGCGCAGTCGCGATTGCGATACGAATGCATCCATCCATGCTCCGCCCCGCTTGTTTTCGCGATGGTAGTAATCCGCATAGAACAAGCCGATTGTCTTGCCACCGATATCGATCACATCGAACACTCGCACCGTTGGATCCCACACCGGCAGATCCTTTCGCTCGCGGAACGAGATGCCGTACAGCTTCCCATACGCATAGAATACGCCGTTCTGCAGCACGCTTTCCATTTCGAAGTACGGTTTGACGGCGGTTTCATCGACGCTGTAGTCGCGGGCTCGAACGCGTTCGGCGTAGTATTCCCAATCCCAGGGTTCCACCGGACCATCGATTCCATCGGCACGCATCGCCTCGAGAATTTTTTCCGACTCGATGCGAGCCTTGGCCATGACGCCGGGAACCAAGTCCTGCAGCATCTTGAAAGCGGCTTGAGGATTCTCCGCCATTTGGTTTTCAAGTGTATAGGCAGCATGATTGGCGTAGCCGAGTAACTTGGCCCGCTCGGCCCGCAGTTTTGCGAGCTTGAGAACGATCGGACGATTGTCGATGCCCCCTGCTTCGCCCATAGCTCGATTGGCCGATGCCAGCCAAACCGCTTTGCGAGTTTCACGATTCTTGAGGCTCGTCAGGACCGGTTGCCGCGTCGTGTTCTGCATCGAGAGAAGGTACTTGCCTTCATGTCCGCGAGCGGCAGCCCCTTGTTTGGCAGACGAAAGATCCGATGCGCTCAGACCTTCGAGTTTGGACACATCTTCGATCAAGAGCGAACGTTCCTTGGCGACGGCGAGCAAGTTGTTCTGAAATTGCGTAGTGAGGGTCGAGAGCTCTTCGTTGATGGCGCGAATGCGGGCTTGTTGATCGGCCGTGAGTCGAGCTCCCGCCCTGACAAAATTCTCGTAGTACTTTTCGACCAATCGCTTCTGCTCTTCGGACCAGTTTCCCTGTTCCCGTCCCTTCCATAATGTTTCGACGCGTTGAAAGAGCTTCGGATTCAAGTAGATATTGTCAGAGTGGGATGCGAGCTTGGGGGCGATCTCTTCCTCGAGTTTTTGAATCGCATCGTTGGTATATGCTCCAGAAAGATGAAAGAAGACCGGAGCCACGCGATCGAGGATTTCGCCGGATCGCTCCATGGCTATGAGGGTGTTGTCCAATGTTGGGGGAGCGGCTTGATTGGCGATTTCATCCATTTGCGCTAAATGTTGCCGCATTCCCTCTTCGAAGGCCGGCATGAAGTGCTCGACCTTGACCGCTGCGAAATCGGGAGCGTGGAATGGTAAGGAACTCGGGGCAAAGAACGGGTTGGAATCATCCATGGAAATGGTAAAGGGTGAGCGAACGGGATCAGAGGCAACAGCCCACAAGCCATTGCAGGGAAAAACGACGATCAGTGCCAAGCCTCGCGTCAGATGCGAAGCCCAATTCAATCGCACAGTCACATTCAATCTCCTTCCCAGTTGGAGGTGTCGTCGGCCGCAGCACGCGTGCACAAGGCTGCCATAACATTAAGCGAAATAGATTGATTCATGAAGGTGACATGGCCATCTGCGAAAAGGGCATGCATGCCGCCCGCGTGAAAGGAATAGGGTTCGTTATCGTTTCGAGCATTGATCGCAACGGTGCAACCGTTAGTAGGTCGACAACCTTCGCGGCTGCCATCCGAACTCGACCCATCCAAGCTGAAAGCCCCTTCGCTGTCGATCCAACCAATCCCTTGGTCGTTGCTAAACGCTGATCGCAGCGAGCCGATCCGATAAACGCTCGGGCGCCCCGCAGCTTCAACGACCATGATGGTTTGCGAAGTGCCATCGATAATGGAACTATGACGATTTGAGGAATTGCGATGCATGACCGAGAACCGATTGTTCGCATCATAGCGTATTGGATCGATCGAGTTGGGCTGGACCCCTTGTATCGCTTCGTAATCGGTTCGCGCGAGCGGTAAAGAGAACGTTAGTGCGGGCCGGGGTGGTTTCGCGATCGCTTGCAAAATCGGTTCCTGGGTCGGTGTACTCGGGCACAGAAAGATCGAGATCGGAATGCTTGCGACCGCGAGATTGGTACCCTGCCACCAGTGTTGCTGGATATCGTACAAAGTTCGGACGTTCGATTGCTCCAAATGGGGCAGTATCACTGTCCGCCAGCTCATGTACGTTCCGTGCGGGTTGCCCGGTCCTCTCTGAGTCCAACCCGAGGCCGGGAAGACTCGATGCGCGGACTCAAAGTTCAATACCGCCAGTCCTACCTGACGTTGATTGCTTTGGCACTGGGCACGCCGAGCCGCCTCGCGAGCGGCCGAAACAGCCGGAAGCAAAAGTCCCACCAAGATTCCGATGATGGCGATCACTACAAGCAATTCCACCAGGGTGAATGCCGCACGTTGGTCAACGTTCCGACAGGGAAAGATTGCGATAACTCTGAATTTTTGCAAGGTTTGCATGCGTATTGCGAGTTTTGGGGGTCACGTTTCACCGAGCGAGTGTCGGATTCAGTTTGCTTGAAGTCGCAGGCCTTGGCAACCGGACGCTTGAAATGCCACGCTAGAAAACAACGGAGGATACAACGGAACATCGCCAGGAACGCTTGAAAGGGTTCGCAGGTGCAACAACAATGCATTCTGTACCTATGGATCCCAGCGCGGCGGCGGCTGTCCCGCTATCGAAGAACTTTCATCTTGAAGGGTCGAGAACGACATATGATTTACCAGCTACGCACCTTGGGCGATGTTCGTTTCCACTGTCAGTTGTCCTCTGGAATCATCGTCGCGGCGTTTGCGGCAGGATTTGCTGCGTTGTGCCAAGCTTACCAAGAACCCGCCCCCGCCCAACCTCCTGCAGAAAAACCGGCCGCAGAAAAATCGGCCCAACCCGCTCTGGATCCCGGCTTGGTTGAATGGAGTCGACGCAGGATTCAGCGATTCGACAAAGACAAGAATAGCTTCCTGACCCCAGACGAATTCAACGACTCATCCGTATCGTTTGCGAGCGTTGACACCGATGGTAATGGCCAAATCAGCATCGAGGAATACGCAGCCTATCGAGCGAGTCGATCGAAACAAGAAACTGAACCGAAGTCCGATGCGAAGCCGGCCGCTCCGAGCGAATCCAAATCTTCGGAACAAGTAGATGCGCCGAAGTCGGATAAGCCTTCGATGCCAGCGGCCCAAGATCCTGCGGCCGCAGCAGCACCAGCAAATCCAGCGCCGGCTGATAAGCCTGCTACGCCTGCGGCTCTGACCTCCGATCAACGGCTCGACAAAATTGAGAAGCAGTTGCAGGAAATCGCCAAAGCTCTGCAAGGCATGAAGCCCGCGACTGCACAGCCGATGCCGCCGACTTCACCAGAGAAAAGTGGGACCAACAGCGGCGAAGCGAAGCCCGCTGGATGGTCCGGCGAAATTCCAGCCTCTTGGACCAAGGGGATCCGATGGCGAGGGATTGGGCCTGCAAACATGGGGGGACGTATCGTCGATCTCGCAGTCAATGAAGCGGATCCCAATACCTTTTGGGCTGCAACCGCATCGGGAGGATTGATCAAGACCACCAATGCTGGTGTCTCATTCACCCATCAATTCGATCGCGAGGCCACGGTATCGATCGGCGCGGTCGCAGTCTCCAAGAGCAATCCCGATATCCTTTGGGTCGGCACCGGGGAAAACAATCCACGCAACTCGGTCAGTTACGGCGATGGAGTTTACAAGTCGGTCGATGGTGGCAAGACTTGGATGAATATGGGGCTCAAGAAGACCTTTCAAATTGGCGAAATCGTCATTCACCCAACCAATCCCGATATTGTTTACGTGGGAGCCTTGGGCCGACTGTACGGCAACAACGAAGAGCGAGGCGTTTATAAGACAACCGATGGTGGAAAAACTTGGGAACGGGCTTTCTACATCGATGAACGGACCGGTATCATCGAAATGCAGATGCACCCAAACGATCCTGAAACATTGATCGCTACGGCATGGGAACGACTGCGAGACGGATTTGACAGCTGGCCTGGGAGCGAAGTCCCACTCCCTGAAGGATACGGTGGCTATGACCCGATCCGCAAATGGGGGCCTAGTAGCGGTTTGTACAAGACCACCGATGGTGGCAAAACCTGGCGCAAACTGACCAAGGGGTTGCCTACGAGTCAGATGGGACGTATCGGCATCGATTGGTATCGCAAGGATCCGAACATCGTGTTCGCAGTAGTTGATTGCGAGAATATCGGAAAGGGCCCGGCACCTCTCAACGTTCTCTGGGGAGCCGTCGGCGAAAACCGCGATAGGAAGGCGGTTGTCACTCAGGTCTATCCCAAGAGCCCGGCCGCCAAGGGTGGTCTTCTGGTTGGCGATGTCATCGAAGCCATGGGCGACAAGCCGGTTACCGACTTCGACCAGATACTCGACGAACTCCGCACCAAGAAAGGGAACGACAAGCTTGAATTGAAGATCGCGAGGGGAGAAGAGAAGCGTACGATCGAATTCACCCTCTTGTCTCGTTCCGGTGGCGCGCAACGGACTGGGGTATGGCTCGGTGCATTTGGTGAAGACGATGA
>JBILVV010000529.1:0-2928 GCA_044370255.1 Pirellula sp. | reverse complement strand
CGAGAAACTCCACTGCATGGATCGTTGGCAACATCGCCTCGGTATCGTAACGGCTGCGATCGCCGAGCCGATTGAATCGCTTGATCGGATAACGTGCGTAGATTTCAGGTTGATCGGTATAGCCGCCGACTTCTTCGATCTGCCCAGTGTTGACAGCCATCAGTGCCAGAGTCTTCCAATACTCCTCCTGGGCCAGCGCCTGTCCTCCGCGTGCATTGCCCGCTATCCAACCACCGCTGATATCGAATGCAGCTGGCCGTATCTTCACGTAACTCCATAACGATTGCTTCGTTTTGGTCTCGATCTGCTCACACTCGATTTCAATTGCGGTGTAAGTCAATGGCAGGCGATCGTAACCAATCTCGATGCCTCCCATGTCCTTGGACTGTACGATCGCAGAACTCGGGTAGGCCTTCCAGTCGGTTCGAATCGCTTGAGGGTAAAGCGTCTGATAGGAATCATTGGACTTAGGCAACCACAGACGGCATGAAACCAGTCGAACCGGTTTCTCCGTTTCATTTCGCACCGTGGCGATCATCTTGGTCGGATAAACGGACGCGGTTCCATCGGCGGACAGACCATTCAAAAAAATCGTCGATTCAATACGGATGTCCGGCGATGAAAGAATCACGGATGACGAGTGCGATTGACTGCCAGCATCCTGCCATTGCATCGCGACTGGATTACCCACTCCCCACGAACCGCGGCGTCCATTCCAGCGAACAACGCGAAGTGAACCCGCAGGCATTTCAAAACTATCGCTGGACTCGGGATCACGCCAGGACCAGTCACCATCTCGCAGCAACGCCTCCGACGTCTTTCCATTCCATTCTATTTTCGAGATGGACTGCGATTGCTCCGTCGGATTGCGGAGGAACAGCGCGACACGAGCCGACAACTCCGGATCGGGTGCTCGTCGCCATCGAAGGTTCGGCGAAAACTGATGCGAAACCACCTCCACCCCCGTCACTTCCAGACCAGGATCAAGCCGAGAATCCTCGTCCGATGCTACCAACAAAATCGATTGGGTAAAAAACCACACATTAAAAGTGAGGATGCGAGCGATCCACATGAAGTAACCTTGTACCTAACGTAGTTGTGTGAAACCAACCAAAAAACGCGGATGTATCGCGTTCCTGTGTAAAGTCTATCCGACGTTTTCGGATCGGCTGTTAGTATAGCTCGCGAACGACAACCCGAGCCACTTCAGCCCGTACCCAACGGACTGGAAGTCGACAGCGAAGTTCAATAGGTACCACCTACAGCCCCTGGGTGTGGCAGCCCCTGGGTGTGGCAGCCCCTGGGTGTGGCACCCAACTTAGGCCGCATGGCCGGCACGTCCCTGAGTCTTCGAAGGGGGTGCTGAGGAGCCGTGACCCTTCTAGCCCACGTCTCGTTGTGCCACCACCTTACTTTGCTGAAGTGCCCTTTCTACGAAGTATCAGTACGTGCCACCCACAAATGGCACTGTCGTGATTGGCTCGTTGCGCAACTCGTCTAGCGGCGAAGCGACGAATTCGATTAAAATCGTGCCGACTTGGTGGTTGGTCTGGTGATGATAACCCTGCCTCGGCTATGACTTTTGAAAGCCCTCCTCGCCTGTGATCTGGCAGTGCCAAGGAGGGCTTTTTCTGTGTCTTCTCTACATTTTCCTTCGCGTCGTGTCTGCTTCAGTTTTCAGGATTCCATCCGGGCGTTTCTTGGACATCCGGACCTTCCCTTCTCCGATGTGCTCGATGCGGAAACCATCCGTAGTGTCTTTGCGAAACATCGATGCTCGTTAGGCGATAGTCCCCTGGAATGTGGGAACTGTCGGAATCATTGCAAGGTTGTGTGCGATTCAACCCGGATGCTCGCGCATCTCGGCTAACATTTGGAGCGGTGCAACTGTCTATCGATGGTTCTTCGGGAGATTCTTCGTTTCGATGGGGCTTGTCCTCATCGAATCCCACTCCCGTCGCAAAGCCTCCGAGCGTGCCACCCGATATCTGATCATCGCCCCGCGTAGACAAGCCACGCGGTGACGGCGTTGCGATGGGCCTCGCGTTCGGGTTGCGATCAAGTACGCCCTCTGATTCATTGGTTCTTATACTGACCAGAACGTGGCACCGACAACTCGAGCATAAAAAGTAGAACGCCCTAAGCGGACGAGTCGCTGCGTCGACCGGCCGTGAGTTGCTCCTCTTTGTCGGCAATCCATTCTGCGAGCGGCCTGGAAAGGGGAAATCGAATCGCCATCAACATGAAAAGTACAGCGGAACCTACAAGCCACCACGGAGAGTATTTGCTCGCCAAAAACGAGCACAGGAACATCGGCCCCTCGAGCAGTGCTAGTCCGAAGATTCGAGATGTCATCGTCGCTCCCATGATCGCCTTGGCAGGTGTGTCGGCAATGGTTACGTCTGTCGAGGGTGGCTGACTTGGGTTCCCGGGAACCGGATTTGCGGGATCATTCTTCCAAGTCACATTGCGTTTGAGGCTCGCCAATAGGATCGATGGGATGACGAAGGACATGACGGCACAAAGTGCAACCACCGCCATCAGTGCCAACATCGTATTGAATGGCTGGATCTCGGCCGCTTTATCTCGTCCAAGAGTCGTCACCAGGACGAACACCGCATACGCTCCTGCTCCAAGCATCAATGCGAGATGGATGATGATCATGACCATCATTTGCGGCTTGATCTCTTCCTGTACCCGTTCGACATCCGCCTGAGTCACCATCGCGTGGGCCCCCTTTGTTGCTCTGCGTATTTATCGCTCTTCTTTCGCCAGTGTTTGCCAGACGTCCGAGCATTCGGAGCGCATTCTAATCGATCTTTGGTTGGTTGTGTTCTCATCCCCATAATCGACCAGTACGAGCCGGATGCAAGGAGAACGACTCAAACCGCGGATGAACTCTGATGGACACTGGTGAAATCTTGTGAG
>JBILVV010000528.1:0-2933 GCA_044370255.1 Pirellula sp. | reverse complement strand
GGTCCGGTCGTCCCCCCCGCGGTTGAGTTCGTAGACAAAGACCATGCCGTTGGAAATAACATCCAGAACGAAACGATCCTGGTCCTGGGAAACCATCACGGGACCTTGATCACCGTTCTCGAATTCGAAACTCCATGGCTGTAGTTTCGGAATCGCGTGCCAGTTGAGCAGTGTGCGAAGCACTTCACGATTCTTTGGATCGAGCAGGGCCTTTCTCTCCGCTTCGCTCAAACGCTGGAATGCATCATTGGTTGGCACGAACAACGTCCAGTTTCCATCGGGTTGAGCTTGTGCCCAATCCTGATCGCTTCCGCTCGCCTCGACCGCAGCCACGAATGTCGAGAATCGTCCGTCGGGAACGGAGCGCAGCGCCTCGAGGAGATTGACAGGTTTGGTTTCCTTGACCGCCATCTTGATCGATTCTTCCGTACGAGGTTTCGGCGGGAGGAGTACCTTGTCGATGACATGGATCACTCCATTGCTGCACTGGATATCCGGTCGTACAACCTTTGCGTTCGCGACTTGAAATTGCCGATCTTGAAAGCCGACGGATAGGCGTTGACCGCTGGCGGTGGGAGCCCATTGAGGAACGTCAATATTCGCAATCTCTGTCCCCGTCACCCGACCCGGAACGACGTGATACGCAAGAATCCGAGATAACTGTTCTTTGTTCTCGGGTTTCAGCAACGATGCTACCGTACCGTCAGGCAAGGCCGCGAAAGCTTCATCCGTGGGAGCAAAGACCGTAAATGGCCCTTCCCCCTTGAGTGTGTCGTCCAGGTCGGCTGCCTGAAGCGCGGCGACTAACGTTTTGAAAACACCGGCGTCTGCCGCTGTTTCTACAATATCTCCGGCTTGGCACGCAGCCGACCACTCGGCTACGAACAGGAGTGCCAACGCACATAATGTTCGAATTCTCATCATTTCCCCTTTTTTTCTGTCGTTGATTCACAACGTCTTTTGGCACTTGAACACCACTGCGGGATCGAGCAACCACTTCAAAACAACGTTTCGTATGAAAACAGATGTCAGATGCAAAAAAATCATAAAATGTGCGAATCGCGGTGCCAGAGGCGGTTCGCTTTACATGGATAGATACCGATAAAACCAACCGAGGGAAAATCAGCCATGAGTCGAGTAATTCCGAACTACCTGAGAACGTTCCTGGTCGGTGCGATGGGGGTAGTCGTTTGGAGCAACTTCGGTTGCGACCAGACGCATGGCCAAAAATCCAAGTCCGACTCTCCTCCCGAGCGTCCGGTACCGACCGTGGCGGATTGCTCCGTCGATCCGTATCTTCGTGGCGCTTCAGCCCCAAGATCACTTGCTGTTGTGCATCGTGGGGGAACTGCAAACCGAGTTTCAAGATGGGCGTGTCTTCACGCTCCGGCCTGGTATGATTTACAGGTATCGGATCAGGCTGAGCCTCATCGATCCAGAACCGTGACAGACGCCAAGCTGTTCATTGTGGACCAACTCGCACGCGAAGTAGTTTGAAATAGAGAGGAAAGCACACTCGTATGCCTTCAGGCTTGGATCAGGATGGATATTCGATTTCATGCGATAGCGCTAAGTTGGATCTGGTCATGGTTCATAAGTTTTTGTCCAATTCGTATTGGTAACGCGCGATGCGCACGGACTATACGAACAGTTTGGCTTTCGCCCACTGGCCCGTCCAGAAGGATACATGGAATTGCATCGACCAAATATTTACCAGAACGGTATGTAATCGCGGCCAATTGTTTTACGATTTCCAACAGATTCATAGGGTGCGCAGCCAAACCATGAACTATTTCCCGTGCATTTCGCTCTTAAGTTTATGGATAGCGGCAAATACCATGTATGCGTTCGTAGATGAAGTTGCTCCATCAAGACAAGCTAATATGCCGAAAGCAGTCGTCGCATCGTACAACGCTGAAGCGAGAATGGCTGGGAAACAGATCCTGGAAGAAGGTGGCAATGCCTTCGATGCGTTCGTGGCTGCGACTTTGGTCGAGTACCTCGTTGCGCCCGGTGTGACCAGCCTAGCTGGCCCGCTCAATGCACTTGTCTATCACAAAAATAGCGGCGAGCAAATCTTTCTCGATGCCGAGATGAATCACGTCGCTGATCCCGATGGCATATGGGCTGAAGGGGAACCCGACGGGAAAGGGGTCATGGTACCCGGCGCGCTCCGTGGTTTGGAATCGATCCACCAGCGGTTTGGAAAACTCCCTTGGTCGCGACTTCTGCAGCCTGCGATCGAACTGGCGAAAAATGGTTTTCTGATCGATGAGAGCTATGCCGGAACGATTTCCTATCGGGCAGAAGTTTTGAAATCCACTCCCTATGGCGAGAGGACTTTCTTTCGACAGGGTAAACCGCTCCAGACAGGTGAACGTCTGGTTCAACCGGAATTGGCACTGTTCCTCGAGAAGTTAGCTGATCAGGGCGCAGCAGTCATGTATGTTGGCGAGTGGGGGAAACGTTTTGTTGCGACCGTGCGAGAGCGAGGCGGACGGATGCGAGAAGACGATCTTCGTAACTACCGATCGCAATGGTTAGCGCCCCGACACATCACCTATCGCGGCTACGACATCTATGGCTCGTCGGGTCGATCCTATGGAGGCGCGTGGTCTTTGCTGGCCCTGAAGACCCTCGAATACTACGACCTAAGCGGCCCGCCGCACGTTTCGGAGTCGGCCGATCGACTAGAGGTCGTGGTCCGTATTGCAAAGCATCTCTGGAGTGAATCTTGGCTCTTTGAAACAGAGATCCTGGATAGCGACCAGAGGGTCGCTCAGTTTCTGACCTCCACCTACGGATCGCAGGTTTGGGAACGGGTGCGGCAGGAGCTTCCCGCCTTGCCACCCAAGCGCCGAGGCAATCACAGCTATCATATCGTGGTTGTCGATCGAGATGGCAACGCGATTACAGGGACCAATACCATCAAT
>JBILVV010000149.1:0-10569 GCA_044370255.1 Pirellula sp. | reverse complement strand
GAACCATGAGCTCTGCGAAGATATGCCGGTTGGGGGCTTTGCGTAATTTACGTAAGCCGGAAGGTTAGCAAAGTTCCAACTGCCGTCAACACGGGGAACGGAGACTTTCGGGGACAAAAATCAGCCCCCCGGCTGGGAGCAATCAGCCCCCCGAATGGGAGCATCGACCAGTGCGATGAAACCTCAAAAATACGAGAAGTTTGATTCATTCACTTCGAGGACGCCTCAACAGGAACGCTGGAATCGTGTATCTTCGAATCTTCGGAGGCGTGGGCCATCGAATCGAAGCGGGTTTTTCCATCTGATCGCGTACATCCGATCGCAAAAGAGGGTTACGAATAGTGTTTCTGCCATTGGGCGTTTTCTCATTATCGCAATATATCTTCGGATCTCTGTTGTTCTTGCTGTCCACGTTCATCATCGGGATTATCCTTCTGCAACGAGGCAAAGGAGGGGGCCTGACAGGTGCGTTGGGGGGGCTGGGAGGTCAAAGTGCCTTCGGCGTAAAGGCTGGAGACCTATTCACCCGCATCACCGCCGTCGCGGTCCTGATTTGGATTTTTGTTTGTGCCTTGGCATGCCGCTGGTACCTACCAGAGGATCTCGACATCGTAGCTGATCCAGGGAGCAGCACATCGATTAGCGGTCTATCGAACGAACGTACGGAAAGCCCTGGGTTGGACCTAAAAACGGAACCCGTACCAGGCTTGGCACCGTCGGCTAATTTGCCAGGCGATTCTTCGACACTCCCTACGGTTCCATCTCCCGCGATTCAAAACCTGCCTCCACAAACACCTGCGACCAACCCAGAGGCCCCCAGCACCGAAAACGCCACCACCCAACCACAGGCCTCGGATCCGCTGACTTCTCCTCCGCCTTCCGAAAAACAGCAATAGCTCCCAGGAGCGTTCCTTTGTTGCAAAGCATGACAGGCCACGGGCATGCATCTGTAAGGCATGAACCGTATACGATCGACGTCGAGGTGAGGACTGTAAACAATCGGTTTCTCAAGATCTCGCCAAAAGTTTCGGATTTGGTCTCCCCAATCGAAGTTCAGCTCGAAAGTATCGTCCGCGAATTTGTACGTCGTGGAACAGTGTCCCTCTCGGTACGAGTGATGCGGGAGGATCAGGCCACAGCCGCCCGGGTTTGCCAAACCACGCTAAAGAACTACGTAAATGCTGCCAAAACCGCAATCCAAGCTGCAGGAATGCCTTGTTCTGTTGAAATTGGGGCCATGCTCCAACTGCCAGGAGTGCTCGAATCCACGGCGGCAATAGACTCCGAGGAACTCCTAGATTGGGTGGCTCAGGCGATCAGGAGTTCCCTTCAGAATCTCAATTGCATGCGATCCCAGGAGGGGCAGGCCATGGCGCAACAACTGAGCCATGGCATCCAGCAGATTCGTGGGCTGAAGGCAAGAATTGAAGAGCGCGCACCGCAGGTCCTCGAGGAATACCGCAACCGATTGGAGTCGCGAGTACGAACAGGGCTGTCCGATCTAGGGCACTCGGTCGATCAAGTCGATATCGTCCGGGAAGTTTTGCTCTACTCTGACAGATGCGATATTCGCGAAGAGATCGTGCGTCTAACAAGTCATTTGAACCAGTTCGAGCAAACGATGCTGAGCGGCGATTCTCAAGGAAGGCGATTGGATTTTTTGATCCAGGAGTTGCTCAGGGAAACCAATACGATCGGCTCGAAGGCTAACGATGCTGCAATCGCACACGATGTCGTGAGCATCAAGACCGTCATCGAGCAGTTGCGTGAATTGGTTCAAAACGTGGAATGAGTACGACGATTTCTCCCGGCAAGTTGATCATCATTTCTGGGCCTTCTGGGGCCGGAAAGTCCACCGTTGTGCAACGGTTGCTTAAGGAATGCCCCCTTCCCCTGACCCTGAGCGTTTCAGCTACGACTCGGCATCCTCGGCCCGGTGAAATCCACGGTAAAGAGTACTGGTTTCTATCCCCCGAGGAATTCGCAGCCAGAAGGGAACGAGGGGAATTTTTAGAATTCAAAGAGGTTTTCGGACGCGGATACTGGTACGGAACCCTATTGGACACCGTTTCGTCTGGTCTAAAGTCCGGGAAATGGGTAATCTTGGAGATTGACGTACACGGGGCAGCGACTGTACTGAAAGTCCATCCGGATGCGATCACGATATTTATCCATCCCGGTTCCTTGGCGGAACTGGAGCGGAGGCTTCGCAACCGAGGAACGGAAAGCGAAGCAAACATTGCGAGACGGTTAGAGGTTGCTTCGGAGGAATTGGCGGTGATGCATCGCTATACGCACGAGGTGATTAACCGAGAAGTGGATCAAGCGGTTGCAGAGCTCTGTGCTCTGCTTCGAAAGTACGATTTAGGGTGAGGTTCGAATGCTTGAAGAGTTGAAAGAAGAAGAAATCGTGAACAAGGTGGGTGGTCGATTCAAGTTGTCGACTCTTATCCAAAAGAGATTGGTTCAACTCAACCGTGGGGGACGCCCCTTGGTGAACATCGAATCCGACGACAAGATGGAGATCGTTATCCACGAGATTCTACAAGACAAGATATTTCTGACCACCAAAGGTGAATTGAAGATGGTGGGTGAGACGCCCGACCTAGGCGAACTGCTGGATCTGGATGTCGGAGATTCATAACGGAGATGAGGCCCAAGAGAATCGTCCTGGGAGTCGCTGGCGGCATTGCGGCATTCAAGTCTGCGAGTATCGCAAGTCGACTTACCCAGGATGGTCACTCCGTCTCGGTAGTACTGTCCGAGAACGCAACGCGATTCGTTGGTGCAGCGACCTTTACTGCACTGTGCGGTCACCCGCCTGTGATCGATGGTTTCGATTCCAGATACCCTTTGGGACCGCACATTGAGTTAGCAAACGGATGCGATCTTTGTATCATCGCTCCCGCCACGGCGAGGATTCTTGCTAGTTGCGCTCTCGGGTTGGCAGACGACCTGCTGTCGACTCTCTACCTCAATCTCGATTGTCCAATTCTCTTCGCGCCAGCGATGAGTACTCCGATGTGGAACGCCCCCGCAGTTCAGCGCAACGTCGCGCAACTGGTGAGCGACGGTCGTCATATGATCGGGCCGGCCGACGGTTGGCTTTCGTGTCGACGCACGGGAGTTGGACGCATGGCCGAACCGGATGCCATCTTGTTCGCTTGTCGGGCATGGCTCAGCTAAGGTTGCCATGGCTCATATTCTGATCACTTCTGGTCCGACACGGCAGTATCTCGACCCCGTTCGGTACCTTACAAACGCTTCGAGCGGACGCATGGGAACCGCGCTTGCGAATGCAGCGCTCGAACAGGGGCATCAAGTCACCATCGTGTCGGGGCCAGTAGAAGTCGATTATCCGGATGATGCGAAAATCATCCGAGTGATGACCACTTTGGAGATGATGGACGCAGCTGCGCAAGTTTTTCAAAAGGCCGATGGACTGATCGGCGCGGCAGCCCCCTGCGACTACATGCCTCGAAAAGTCGAGGAATCTAAACTGTCGAAAACCGGCCAACCTCTCCAGCTTGAGTTGATCGAAACCCCCGATATCGTCGCAACACTCGGAGCATCCAAGCGTCCGGAGCAGTGGGTCGTTGGTTTTGCCCTCGAAACCGATGATGTACGCTTTCGCTCGATCGTCAAAATGTCCAAAAAGTGCTGCGATATGATCGTTTCCAATCGCGCCGATGCAATGAACGCGGAAGATAATTCCGTGGAGATACTCTTCAAGGACGGTCAACTTCTTGAACAAATCGATGGACCGAAGTTGGAGGTCGCTCGAGGCATCCTGGCATGGATCACAAAACGCTTGATTAAGGAATCGCGGTGAGTATCGAAGCCTATCCCAACATCATCATCCCCGAACGACCGCTGGATATTCTGGTTGTCGCACCGCATCCTGACGATGCCGAACTCGGGATGGGAGGGACTATCTGCAAACTCATCAATCGCGGATGGAACATCGGGATTGTCGACTTGACTGATGGTGAACCAACTCCGCATGGTTCACCCGAATTGCGTGCCGAGGAGACTAGGCAAGCGAACGGGATACTCGGGAGTCCCTGGCGGTATAACCTTGGATTGAGAAATCGATTCCTGGAGTCGACGCTGGATAACCGACATTCTCTAGCGGGTTTGATTCGCTTAACCCGCCCACGATGGCTCTTCGCACCCTACTGGCAGGACGCTCATCCTGACCACATCGCAGCAACTGAACTGGTCGAGGCAGCACGTTTTTGGAGCAAGTTATCCAAGTCGGATATCGCTGGCGCACCGTTTCATCCCGAGCGAGTCTTTTACTACTACTGCATCCATCTCAAACTGCATCCGCAGCCAACATGGATTATGGATATCAGCCAAGAGTGGGAAAACAAAGCTCGCGCTATTGAAGCATATCGAAGCCAGTTCATCACGGGGCGGGAGTCTATCGAACCATCGTTCGTGGAGCGTCTTCGGGAAGAAGCCGCATACTGGGGTAAACTGATCGGGGTGCGCTACGGAGAACCTTTCGCATCCAAAGAGCCAATAGGACTGCGAGATCTTGCGCACCTCGTTTGATAAACATTCGCCTCGTGATCCGTATCCGTCGTCGAAACGGAGGCGATTTCTGTCTGAAATGCTTTGCTTGGGCGGCGCTGTGACCTTGGGAATCGTGGGTTGCGGACCCAACAAAACGCCGGGCCAAAGAGGCAGCGGTAAACTCAAAACGGTTGCTACGACCGGAATGATCGCAGATCTGGTGCTGGGCATAGGCGGAGATCATGTCGAGTTGACTCAACTGATCGGAGCGGGCGTTGATCCTCATCTTTATAAGCCGATTCGAGATGACATTGTTCAAGTCCTCGGATCGGATCTTGTCTTTTACAATGGACTGTTCCTCGAAGGGCGAATGGCCGAATTGTTTGCGAAGGCTTCCACGGCAAATCGCAACGTGCTCGCTTTGGCCGACGCCATTCCAGTTGAGAAGTATATGATTGAGCCCGGCACCGATGGGACGGACCCCCATATCTGGATGGACGTTTCCATGTGGTCGATCGCAACGCATTCGGTGGAGAAAGCATTAGCGATCGAACTCCCGGAACATGTAACGGAATTCCAAAGTCGCGGCGATTCGATACGAAAAAAGCTCGACGCTCTGGATCGTCGGGGGCTTGAAGCCCTTAGCTCCATCCCCTCTCGGCAGCGTGTTTTGATCACCTCGCATGATGCGTTTCAGTACTTTGGCCGACGCTACGGGATCGAGGTCCAAGGTATTCAAGGGATGTCAACTGCATCGGAGGCGGGTTTGCGGCGGATTCCGGAGTTACTCGATTTGATTATGGCCAGATCCGTGAAGGCTGTTTTTCGCGAGTCGAGCGTAGCGGGCAAACTCATTGAAGCATTGGTTGAGGGGGCGGCGGCCCGCGGCTACGAGTTGAAGGTCGGAGCGGAGCTTTACTCCGACGCACTTGGGCCGCGAGGATCAGGAGCCGACTCGTACATCGGAATGATGGAGCATAATTTCAGAGAGATTTCCACTGCCCTCGGAGGGAAGTGGCATCACTGACAATTGGACATTGCCAAACAGCGCTCGAATTTCTTTGCGGCACACGCTCTGCAGCGTGAACTCTGTTAGCAAAGGATCGAGTACTTCGGTCAATCGCCCCGTAACTTCAGCCCCAACCCGGTCAGCTTTTCTCGGACTTCGGTCAGGCTGGTCACGCCGAAGTTTTTGCATTCGAGCAGATCGTCCCCTGTCTTCCGTATCAATTCGCCGATCGTATTGAGCTGCAATCTGACCATGCACTTGCGGGCTCGAACCGAGAGATTGAGCTCGGAAATCGGCCGATCGAGCAACATTTGCTGATCCGGAGTCATGCCGCTCAAATCCAGCGGTGGCTCCGCCTCTCGCTTCTCGTGCGCGAACTGGCCCAAGGAAAGACCTCTGGCTGTAAGCATTTCTTTGATTTCAACAAGCGACGTTTCGCCGAAGTTCTTGCTCGAGAGCAACGTTTGCTCGGATACACGTGTCAAATCGCCGAGGGTGCGAATACCCATCTTTTGAAGACAGTTGCGAGAGCGAACGGAAAGTTCGAAATCGGTGACAGGTATATTGAGAAGTTGGGCAAGTCGCTCATTCTTCTTCTGAGAATCCTCGTCGTACAGGATGTTTCCACCAGCTGCTGCATCCTTCAGGTACAGCTTCGCGATGTCGTGATTGGGGTCTGTTTCGAGAATGCGACGATAGCACGCCTGGGCTCTATTGAAATCATTGCGATCTTCGTACATCAAACCGAGGTTCAGTAGCGTTCCAACGTGTGAAGGAATCAACCCGGCGCCACGCTGATACAGTTCGAATGCTTGCTGATCGTTCCCCATGCGGTCGTATTCGACGGCGAGTCCGAAAAGTGCTCCGGCGTGCTTGGGGTTATGCTGCAAGGCCCGCTGGTACAGTGCGATGACTTCGGGCAGATTTCCCCCGATCGCTGCGAGCGTCGCCGCGCGTTGATAGGGATACTCGGGATGTTGCTCGACAGGGCCGAATATATTATCGAGGAGCTTCAACGCATCCTCTTTCTTTCCGATATATCGGTAGACCTCTGCCCGAGAAAGTTGGCACCATTCGGTGGTGTATCCTGCTTTCTCGGCGGAATCGTAATACTCGAGGGCCCTCTCGTACTGCTCCATCTGGAAGCACGATTTCCCTAAGTAGTATTGAGCGAGAGCACCGCCATCCCCTTGCCGTAGTGTCTGTTCGGCTTCTCGAAACTTGCCGAGCAAATATTGGCTAACCCCCAAACGCGTCATCGTCGCAGGCGAAAGATTGCTGGACTGCTGCAACTCGTTGACGGCATCTCGCAACAGAGCTACTTGAGTCAAATCTTCTTCGATGGCTCGAGTGATGCGTTCGATGTCTTGTGGACCGAACGACTGATTGGAAAGAACGATCTCGCGGATATCGATTCCGGGTGTCACCATGCGGTCATTTCCCTAAAAAACTTGCGAAGTCTGATCAAAGCCGGCAGTGGGAGTCGAACCCACAACCCCCGCATTACGAATGCGGTGCTCTGCCAATTGAAGCTATGCCGGCGACAGCTGTCCTTGCTACGTCCAAGCCGCAATTCCCGCCACAAACATTCCCCCAATGGAGGCACCGCTTCCTGGATTCGTAAGGTCCTAAGAATACGGACCTTGTGCGGGAATCGTCAAGGGCTACCGGGAACCGTCAAGGGCTACGCCGTGCGGTTGGCCATGGCTCTACCGGGAGCACTAGCTCGGCGGGGAAAGCGATCCGCATAGAAAAGCCGTTCCCACCAGGAAGGATGTCGCAATCTGCGATCGTTTCTGGCGACCCGGTGCTGCTTTCCTGTACGCGTCTCCAAAATCACGCTGTCCTGGTTCACTTGGCTCACTACCCAGTACTTATCGACTTCGTAAGAGTACATGTCGCCGTGGGTAGACGGGCTAATGTTTTTAGCCCGGGGCCCAGGAGAAAGACTGTGTTTTTCGCGGGTGTATACCACCCAGTCGTTCACTTTAAATCGAAAATCCATGGCCGAACTCCGGACGGACCAAAAGATCCTGTATCTCAACAACCCGCACTCCGAACCTTCGACAAAGTGGATGCTTGCCCAAGGAAATCTTTGGATCTCATACGACGATTCGGAGGTGGCAGCGTATTCCTTACGCCAGCAAAATAATTTTCACAACTCTCCTACTTGAATCTACTGCAAACTGGCTGAAAAGCCGGTAAATTTACGGGATTTCATCACGTCTTCGCATTTTGCAAACTTTAGCCAGCTTTTCGCTTCGTTAGAACCGTCATGAAGCCTATATTCCGAACAACTCGATGCCCTGGAGAGCGACTCGATTGAAACGTATCCTGTTTGTCTGTCTAGGAAACATTTGTCGATCTCCGGCCGCTCATGGGATCGCTGAGTCAATCATCGCTAACCGGGGCTGGGAAGACCGCATCGCGGTAGATTCGGCCGGAACGTCGAACTTCCAAGTGGGCAAACCTGCAGACCCGTGCATGCAACGCGCAGCTCAGGCGCGAGGGTATGCTTTACAGACCCGCTCCAAACAACTTACCGATCGCATGATTCGCGAGAATGATCTGGTGATCGCGATGGATCGCGACAACTACCGAGAAATCCATCTGATTTCTAGAGGCGATCCTTCCAACGTTCGACTCCTAAGCGAGTATTTGGATGCCAGCTGGCCTCGGGATGTGCCGGATCCATATCAAGGGCCGGAACAGGGGTTCGAGTACGTTTTGGACATGCTCGAGTCTGCGTTGCCTGCCATTTTGGGTTCCTTGGAAAAAACGTAGGCGGACGAGAGCTGGTAAGAGGAGCAAAGCTTTTTCACTGGCCGATGTGTCCGCCGGCCCTGTGGTTCATCCGGCAAGAGAGTTGTTGTGAGAACCTGCGAATGGCGATATGCTTATGGGTGGGTCCGGGGAGTCTCGGAAACCCAACAATCGCGCTATACAGAAGGACCGTTGCACGTTTTATGTCCGATCATTGGAACTCCCTCGCCAACTTGCTTGGCACGCCCTCCCTCGCCCCCCAAAAACCTAAAGCTGAATCCTCCCCACCGGCCGCCATGGAGCATCCACTTGTACCCGCGAGTATCAAGGAGGATGCCCAGGAAACGGTTCCAGAGAAGCCCAAGGCTGAACGGTCGCGGCTGAAGACCTCTTGGGACGCCGTCGCGAATTTCTTTGGCGTCACCACGAAGGACGCGGAGGAAACTACGGAACAATCCCTTGCCGAAATACCGACAACTCTAGCCGCACCCCCCACAAAAGCAGGTGCTGGTTCGAAGTCGGACAGTGGAACCACGAAACCCACCGGAAGAAAAGGGAAACCGAGCATGTGGGAATCGGTAACCGGGGAATCAGAGGAAGTTGTGCCCAAGCCGGCCTCTTCGGAGAGCCCCAATCGAGAATCACCGCAGCGTGATTTGCCAGACCGTCGGGAACTCAGGAATCGTCAAACGCCGCGTCGCGATGCACCCGCCCGCGACACTACGGCTCGGAGCGAAAGTGGTCCGGAAGCAGGCATCGATTCTTCCCGCGAACCCGAACGGCGATCTCATCGACGCCCGCCGCGTCGTGGTCGCGATTCGCAGGCCAGCGAAGTAGCGACCGATACGGATCACCAGCAGCCCCGCCGTCCGGTACGTGAAGAATCTCGTTCCGACCGTCCACCTGCTTCTCGATCTGCCTCGAGACGATCTCCTGATCCCCGAACTCCCGAGCCTAGCGAGAAGCCCGAATCGCGTGCTCCATCACCGAGCACCGTGTCCCGCCATGCGAAGAAACCAACGGGATTCGGAGCCGGAATTGTTGGCGATGATGACAAGGTCGGGCAACCGATCGAACCCTTCGACGATGCATTCGAAGATCGCGAAATTCATTCTCGTTCGCGCGACGCGAGAGACGATAACGACGAGTTTCCTCGGGAAGTAGGTTCAGCAGAAGGGGAACAAGAAGATAGGCCTCGACGTAGGCGCCGTCGCGGTGGTCGTGGAAGAAAGCAACGCGATGAAGCGGATAGCATAGACGCAGGACAAGATGCCGATAATCGAACAGGTCGTGCAACTCGAGATGAGGATGCCGATGATCAATCTCCTGACGACGGCCCCTCGGTACGTCACGTAAAAATTCCATCATGGAACGATGCGATTAGTGTGTTTGTGGAAGCAAACATGTTGAACCATCAACGATCTCAAAGCTCGCCTCGTGGTAACCCCAGAGGACGAGGTCGCCGTTGATCTGATCTAGTCGCCCCCCTCTATTTCGCCTTGAAGGCTGGATCAATTTTGCGATACTCGAACCACTTGTGTGGCCTCGAAGTCGCGCCCAAAAAGGTCTCGAACTCGGTGTTGCTCTAAGCTGGCTCGTGGTTAGCCAAGACCAGCATTTACTTTGCACTCAACAAAGGAATTTCGACTTATGTATAAAAACCTTAACGCGAGCATTCTTGGTGTATCCGGACGTCAAAGCGAATTGATTGAATTGGCCATGACGTACGGATTCCGAGGATTGGACATCGATGCCGAAGACTTGGTAAAGCGAGTGCAGAGGAGCGACTTCGATCGTGCAACTCGATTCCTGACAAGTTCGAAGATGTGTGTAAGCGGTTTCAATCTCGCCATTGATTTGGATTCCGATGATGCGATCTTTGATAAAGCGTTGGCATCGCTACCTGCTACGATTGAGATCGCGGGGAAACTTCAAGCTCGGGCAGGCTACTTGCCATTGCCTGCCGCGACGAATCGCATGGCGTTTCCCGAGTTCTTTGAAGTGGTTTGCAAGCGAGTTGACCGCATCGCGGAGGTCTTCGAAAAGAACAAAGTACTGCTAGGTTTAAGCTTCTCTACAGTCGAGGAGAATCGCCAAGGGAAGCAGTACAAGTTTATCCAAGATGTCGACAGCTTCCTGGCTCTTTTTCGGGCATGCAAAAACCCGGCAGTCGCAGTGATCGTCGATACGTTTGACTGGTCGGTGGGGGGGGGCACATGGGAGCAGTTGGCCTCGATACCTGGCGATCGGGTCGCTTAAATTCGTATTTAAGATGC
>JBILVV010000527.1:0-2950 GCA_044370255.1 Pirellula sp. | reverse complement strand
AACCGAAAAATGCTAGCCGTGATGCGCGAGCAGCCGGGTGGAAGCGTGTACGACATGGCCACGTTTGCCTCAGTTCCGACCCGAGTGCTTGCGCACTTCGGCTAACATTAAAACCAACAGCCGGGAGCAGCTGTGGACAGCGGCTCTACTATGCGCCCATTCGGCTAGCATTAAATCCAAACAGCTAACTGCGGCTGATGGGTTCCGAATGGACTGTTTCAAATCACAAGTCCTTGCTTGAGCCCTTGACTTCTTTCGCCCAGCACGTAGACTCTCAGTAAATCACTCAATCAACTGATTGAATGATTGATCGATGTCGATACAAACGAATGTCGACGGTTGGAATCGAGATCCAAGTAGGTAGGCGAGAGCAAGGTTGCGAGAGAATGATGGCTCACGACTCAGACGCAGAGTGTTACGGGGAGGATCACGTGGGGGCGAAACAGGCTCTTCCGCTCCCAAATGCAGATGCTTGTAGTCGCACGGCCGCGATCTTTCGGGCTCTTGGAGACGAGCGACGGTTGAGCCTTTTGTCTTTGTTGGCCCATCGAGAGATGTGCGTTTCGGAATTGACGGAGCGACTTCAGGACAACCTGCCTGCCATTTCGCAGCGACTGAAGCTTCTTCGATCGGAGCGGATCGTAGTAGCAAGGCGGAATGGAAAGCATGTTTTCTACTCGCTCGCGGATGATCACATCGCCCAACTGATAGCGAACGGTCTCGCTCATGGGAGTGAGAAATAGTTCTTGCCACCAGCGAGAACTGGTTCAGTACACACGTTTGATTACTAGACGACTTGAATACGAGAAACGAGGAGTAGAAACATGACGAAGAATCACGAACATCACGATCACGTTCACGGAACCAAATGCGGCCATACAGCGATTCAGCATGGCGATCACGTGGACTATCTGCACGACGGTCATCTTCACCATCAGACTGAAGCGGGGGCTGTTGAAGAACACGCGTTGGAGGTGACGGCTGACAATCCAGCCGCCTGCACGGGCGGACATGATTGCTCTGCCCATAGCAAGGACCATGTCCACGGGCCGGGATGTGGACATCCGGCGGTTCCTCACGGCGACCACATCGATTACCTCGTCGATGGACACCTTCATCATCAGCACGATGGCCATTGCGATCATCATGGTTCGATCCAAATTGTCGCCAATGGGTAATGCGTAAAGCGTTTGAGGGGATCGACATAAACCCCTCCCCTTTTTTCCCACCTAGGCTGACGAAATGTGCGTCGTCCACAGCATGCGCACCGAACAATTCAATGTTGAGGATCAAATGCTGTACGTTATGAGTCGAATCTGCCGACTATTCGTAGTGTGCAGCGCTATCGTGTCGATCGGTTCATTGCAAGGAACCGCACAAGATCCGCCGGTCGACACGCTCAACGAGGCCAAAGAGTCGGTCCGCGTTCCAAATACTCCGCCAGATGTTTCGTCCGATGATCCGATCATGAAGGCCATTCGGGAACGTGCTGCTTTGGTTCCTGCAAATGGCCCGAAGCCGTCGAATCCATCGGATACTCCCTCACCAGCAGGTCGCAGATCTGCCAGTCGTTGGCACATTGCAGAACGGCTCCTTCGACAAGCCCGTATCCTGGAACGTGATGCGGATTCTCTCGAGCAACTGGGCGATACCGATGCCGCCGATGCGCTTCGGCAACTGGCGGCAACGACTCGGGAACAAGTGATTCGGATCTTACAAACTGCTGCCAAACCGCTCGATGAGAAACGCGAGCCGAACCTTCCCTTGAAAAGGGCTATACCGTAGATGCGAAGTCGATCCATGAGCATAAGAGATGTAACGGAAACGCACCTATTGTTTGCTTTGCGAATATCGGCTTTGTGGTTGTTCGCTTCCTTCGCAGGCTCCGCTTCCGCCCAGACACCGGAGGATACTGCGACGGAACCTGCCGTTGAGCCCGCACAGGCAGTCGCTACCTTCAAAGTTTCCGAAGGTCTTCGTTGGTCGAGCCTTTTGGCGGAGCCGACCATCACGCAACCTCTCCAATCGGTCTTTGACTCGCACGGGCGACTGTGGGTCGTCGAGTATCGTCAGTACCCTAACCCCGAAGGTATCAAGCCCCTTAGCCGCGATAAACATTGGCGCATTGTCTACGATTCGACGCCATTGCCTCCAGGGCGAGGTGGCTTGCCGGGCAAGGATCGAATCTCGATCCATGAAGATCGAGATGGAGATGGTGACTTCGAAACGCATGGAGTCTTTGTCGATGGTTTGAATATCGCCACGGCTGTTGCTCCCGATGCCGATGGAGCTTGGGTCTTGAACCCGCCGTACCTTCTGTACTATCGAGATGCCGATCATGATCTTCGAGCCGATGGCGACCCTGAGATTCACCTCGCGGGTTTCGGGATGGAAGACACCCATTCAGTCGTCAACAGCTTATGCTTCGGCCCCGATGGTTGGCTGTATGCTGCACAAGGAAGCACGGTGAGCGCATCGATGAAAGCCTACGGAAGCTCTGCGACACCGATCACCAGTATGGGGCAGGCCCTGTGGCGCTATCATCCCGTAACGCGCGAGTATGAGATCTTTGCCGAAGGTGGTGGGAACGCGTTCGGAGTCGCATTCAATGATCGTGGTGAAGTCTTCTCGGGTCACAACGGAGGAGACACACGCGGGTTTCATTACTACCAAGGGGGCTACTACCGCAAGGGGTTCCAGAAGCACGGCGATTTGTCCAACCCTCATAGCTACGGGTATCTCAATCCGATGGCCCATGACCCGATTCCGCGATTCACGCATACGATGCTGTTCACCGAGTCGACCGCGCTCGAGTCTTTGCCCACACGATCGATGCTCGCTGTCGATCCACTTCACGGCAAGCTGATCCAAACTCAACTCGACAAAACCGGTTCGACGTATGCCACCAAGGATATCGCCGACACGGTATCCAGTTCCGACAAATGGTTCC
>JBILVV010000526.1:0-2959 GCA_044370255.1 Pirellula sp. | reverse complement strand
ATATCGCAAGCCCAGGATGTGGTGCGCAATGAGAATCCCAACGGAATGCCCGTCCCATCGGGCGAAGGATGGCAGCCTTTGTTTAACGGGTCGGACCTTTCCGGATGGCAGCAGAAAAACGGCTGGGCTGTGTACCGCGTAGTGGATGCCACCATTGTCGGTACCACGTCGAAGCACAGTCCGAACTCGTTCCTTTGCACTGCCAAGGAATACGACGATTTCGAGCTGAGGTTCCAAGTCAAAGTCGATGACCCGCTCAACTCTGGCGTTCAAATTCGATCCAAGAGTATTCCTGAACGAGACTCCGGCCGCGTCCATGGGCCGCAGGTCGAAATCGAGTCGACGGGTGGAACTGCAGGTTATGTTTATGGAGAAGCAACGGGCCGCAACTGGATTTCCCCAACGCAACCCCCCCATCGCCACTTCAAGCAGGGGGAATGGAACCAATATCACATCCGTGCTCAAGGCAATCGCATTCAAACCTGGATCAACGGCAATCTCGTCGAGGATATGACCGATGCACTTTCGCACAAGACGGGCTTCATCGGCCTGCAAGTTCATTCGATCGGCGTTGACCAAGGACCGTTTCAAGTCGCCTGGAAAGACATCGCCATCCGAACCATGAAACCTTAACCGGAGATGCTTGCTCATCGATCAGGAATCAATAGGCAAGCAATCAACCTTTTAGTTTTAACCCTCTCGCAAACGCCTACACTCGCAAAAAGCCCTCGCATTAGAAGGAAAGATTTGCCCACCATGAAGATGTCCTTCAGGAATGGAAGCAGTGTATGCAGTTTGGTTATCATCGTACTGACCGTGATCGGTTGTCGCGAACCGATCCGCGAAGCGAACCATCACGAACCCAACTTCTTGTTCGCGGAAGTGATGAAGATCAGCCAGGACACGGAGATGCAAACGGCCTTGGTCGAGAGCAAGGACCTGATGAAGGAGTGGTTTGGAACGCCCGATGCACCGAAGATCCCGGAAGCGCTCCGCGAAGCACCCTATGATGAACTGTTCACCGAAGCGAACCTGAAACTGGCCGCTGGAGAACCAGGCTCGCCCGGGTTGTACGTGACGCAACAATGCGCGTCGTGCCATGGACTGACCGGCCAAGGACGCGGCTTGGTCGCAGCCAGTCAAAACCCCTACCCTCGCGATTTTCGACCGGGATGGTTCAAGTACAAATCGAACCCTCGGTCGGCCAAACCACTTAAGTCCGACTTTGTGCGCATTCTTCGAAAAGGCCTGTCGGGCTCGCAGATGCCGATCTTCGACAAACTGAGCGATGCCGAAATCAACGCGCTGGTTGACTACGCTGTGTTCCTTTCCGTCCGTGGTGAATTCGAGCGATCGCTGTTGCAAGATGCGGCCATGGAAAACGATGGCGATAAAGAAGAACTGTTGACCAACATCGCGGATCGTTGGGTCGATGCCAACGATGCGACCGAAGAGTTCGAGCGACCGGCGTTCCCGCTGGTGGGTTCCGAAACACCGGAGACCGCGGAGCAATTGGCAGCTTCGATTCAGAAGGGGAAAGAGCTCTTTGTCGGACCGATCGCCGCCTGCTCGCAGTGCCACGGCGAAGGAGGTAACGGCTCGGGAAGCAAGCTACCCGACTACGATGACTGGACCAAGGAATGGACCGCGAAAATCGGTTTGAACCCGGACAACATCGACGAGATCGCTCCGCTGATGGCGCTCGGCGGTATGAAGCCTCAGCATCTCAAGCCTCGAAGCATCGTCGAAGGGCACCTGCGTGGCGGACGCGACCCGATGGATATCTATCGCCGCATTCGCTACGGCATCGCAGGAAGCCCGATGCCCGCCGCTTCGCTTGCTGCCTCGAGTCAAGATACGGGCCTGCAACCCGACGACCTTTGGCATCTCGTCAACTACGTATTATCGATCGCTCAAGTACCTCCGCCTCCCCTTCCAGCCGCATCTCCTGCGACCAACGGCGATTCTGTCGCGATCTCACCCTAGTGGTACTGCATGCTCTTTGACTCTCAGAACAAACTGATCGCAGCCAAGCAAGGGGACGAAAACGCCCGCGGTGAATTGCTAAATACATTTCGCCCCTACTTGAATGTCATCGCCCAGCGAATGCTCGATGACCGCATCCAGGGCCGTTTGGACTTTTCGGATGTAGTACAAGCTACATTTTTGGAAGCATCGAGAGACTTCCACTCCTTTCGGGGCGAAACCGTGGAATCTTTCCTTGCGTGGCTGCGGAACATTCTGAAAAACAACATCTCCACCGCACATCAAGAGCACTTGGCAACTCAAAAACGCTCTGCGCGTCGGGAAGTCAGCATGGCTGCTCCAGCGGGCGACAACGGGAGCGAAGTTCAGTTGGCGAACATGCTTCCCGCGGAGACATCGACCCCGAGCCAACGTCTGATGCGGGACGAAGCCGCCGTTGTTCTTGCGAATTGCCTCGAGCAAATACCCGATACGCAGCGCGATGCCATCCGCATGCGTTATCTCGAGGGTATGTCTCTTAAAGAGATCTCGCAAAAGATGGACAAGTCCGAGATGGCGGTCGCGGGTCTCCTGAAACGCGGCCTTCAAGGTCTGCGCGACGAGATGCGTGCGATTCAGTCCACCCTGAGTTCTCTCATGTGAAGGAGCCTTCGCAGATGGCGTCGAGTTCGAATGGTTCAGGTAAGCGGGGGTGCATGTGGATTTTCTGGGCCCTGGTAGCCGTGTTGCTGCTGCCATGCGCGGGGGTTTTTTCCATTTGGGCCTCCCGGCAGAGCCGAGACGGCAAGATCCTGAAATCGATGATTGCGGAGCTGAAAAAACGGGGGGCTCCGATCGACAACGAAAGCCTCTTCGCACAATATCGTTCGAAAACCGATCCCACCGATGTTCCGGCTTGGCAACAAGTCTTCGCGGAACTGAAATCGCCAGAGTTTAGGGATGGGTGCAAAGGGATCGAACGCTTCGACCCCAA
>JBILVV010000195.1:0-8458 GCA_044370255.1 Pirellula sp. | reverse complement strand
CGCCGAAGTTGGCGCGGCGTTGATTCGCGACGAGGGAGCCGAGGCTGGGGTAGACCATCGACGGGGATGGATGATGGCCGGTGAGAAGGTAGTGATTGGCTAAACCATGTTCCCCGAGCGGACTGGTCATCGAGCGAATGATCGTGATGCGATCGGCCAAACGAGAGCATCGCACTAAGCCTTCCGAGAAATGGATCCCAGGAATCCGGGTCGGGATTGTGCCAAACGGCCCACGCACTTCCGCAGGAACATCGACTTTGGGATCCCACATTTCCAGATGGCTCGGACCGCCATCGAGCCACAGAACGATGCAGGATTTCGCAGTGCCCAATCCGATATTGTTCGTCTGCCAAGCCATAGCTCGGTCCGCTGCGACCCAGCCAAAGGGAAACAGGGATCCGATGCGAATCAGATCGCGACGCATTAATGTTTTGCGCAGTAGGAATGATCGCATCGTGTCACCTGTACATGAACTCGGAACTGCTGAGCAAACTCCAGACCCAATCCTGATACCACTCCCTGCGCTCGATCGCCGAAGTCGGTACCTGCGGCAGCCAGAGATCGATCTCGGTCGGACTCGGCAAACGACAGTAGACTCTTCGATATGCGTTCTCGATGATCATTCGGTCATCTGCACCCGATTCGATCAAGCGATCGAAGAACGTCGATCCCGACAGGAGCGGCTGTTGTACCAAATCCCCTTGGAGCCAATGCAACTGTCTCTCGAGACCGAATGATCCAGCCGAAGCGTTGCACCTCTCGGGTCTGGAGCAGCGGCCTAAAATATCCAGCGATTCATTGGATGCATTCGCATCGATCCACTGCACTGCTCGAAATGTGTTTCCATGAGTCGGGTCGATACTTGGTACTTCGAGCACGTCATGAACGGCATCGAAAAGAACCTCGGGCTCCATGGGTCTCGCGATACCGGAATGGTAGAAGACATGGCTCGCTCCAGGTTCCGTTTCGACATCCGATCGCGAGTAAACGCGACTTAGCGCGATCTGACGCAACAACGGTCGAAGTCGATAGCCCTCGGAACGATAGTACGCAGCCAGTCGTTCAAGCAACTGAGGGTGGGACGCAGGATTCGTTTCTCGAAAATCATCGATCGGATGAACCAACCCTCTCCCCATCATCTCGCACCAAATTCGATTGACTCCGACGCGTGCCAAAACAGGATTGTCCGGATCGACGAGCCACTCTGCGAACGCATCGACTCCCAAGTCATGAAGCTCAGCGGCCTCCAGGAAGCGGACGCCGGGTATCCTCGGACGGGCAGCCTGCAGGGTCTTGAGATTGGTTACTTCTCCGCGCGAACCCAACCGAACCACGCGGCCGCGATCGATTCCCGCAAACACGGCGGCCAAGCCGTGGTAATCGTCCTGTGTCCAACGATCGAACGGGTGATCATGACAATTAGCGCATTGCAGACGAACTCCCATGAACGTTCGTGCGACCACTTCGGCATGGCTTCGAGGATCTCCTGCCAAGCGGGAAAAATTGGCTGGGCCGATCGCATGCGAATCACCGCTGCTGGTCAGCAACTCGTGAACCATCTCCGGCAAGGGGCGATCTTCGGCAACCGATCGACGAATCCACTGAGCAAAGGACTCGACGACCTGCGGCTCATTGGGCAGCCCCCGCAATCCCAACATCCGGGCCATGCGGTTGGTCCCATACTCGACATACTCAGGACTATCGAGCAGTTGATCGACCCACTTCTGACGCCGCATCGATGGATCGGTCGCATGGTATCGCTCGAGCTGTTCCAGCGTCGGTAATCGCCCCGTCAAATCGATACTGGTTCGGCGCATCCATGTCGACTCGTCGACCTGGGGTGCGCATGGCAGTCCCATCGCATGGAGTTGGCGATCGATTTCCGCGTCGATCCATCCTGCATCTGTTTGGTCGTTCGGGCTGCCCGATGGTTCGTTCCAGGGACGCTCCAAAATCACCGGAACCACCCGCTGCATGTAGCGGGCCAGAACAACGAAGCGACCTGGGCGATCCAAATCCATGATTGCCTGATCGGGATCCCATGGGAGCGCGTCGCTCGGATCGATGCTGAATCGAACGCGATCGGTGACGTCGGTTTCATCGGCTTCATCTAAACGAGCATAGGCTCGCAACTGCATTCGGTCCTTATCGGAATCAATGCGTTGCGATTCGATTCGAAAGGAGGTCAAGGGTCGCTTTGTGCCGCGGCGTGCACCTTGTTCGATCCATTGGTGGAGTAGGTGTGCCGTCGAACTCGATGGATCGAATATCTCCCCTCCCTCATGAGCGATTCGGCCGCTCGGCTTGGCCAACAGCAAACTAGACTCAGGTTCCCGCAGATGGATGCGTCGTCCTTGAAACGCATGGACGATCGCTTCGTAATCAGCATCGGGATTGCTACCGAAAAGAGAAAGCTGGAACTGACCACGACCGGCCGCGGCTCCATGGCAGGCACCCGCGTTGCAACCATGCTTGGTGAGGATCGGAACCACATCGCTGTCGAAGTCAATCGCTGAATTGTCAATGACGCCGTCGGCGATCGCGGCGGGCAAGTAAGCCAGCGATACGATGACGCAAGCCAGCGACGCGATTGCGAAACGTATCGCACGAAACCGTTGCCGAGCCGATGACAGGTCACTCCCCATCGGTCTCTCCTGGCCCTTGAGCCCATCGACGCAGGATCGATTGTGCGCGGGCCGTTCCATAATTCTCGAGCTTGCCACTTTGCACGATTGTCTTTGCGATGCGGAGGACTTCTTTTTGTATTTCGGGTTCCTCTTTGCAGGCTTGCTCGATCGCTTTCGCAGCGGTATCGACCTGTTCGTCCGTTGCATCTTTTTGGATCAGTGGACGCATCAGAGATCGCATTCGGTCAGGATCGACGCTGGGTTTATCACCGCGAGGTCGCATCGATTCGTCGTCCGGTTTGTCGAGCAGGTCACTCATTTCGGGGATCGTTCCACCTACTTGCTCAACAATCGCCGCGACAATTTTCGGCAAATCCGCTTGAAGACTTGGTTGGACCAAAGCAAAGTTCGCAGTAACCGTTTTCGACTTGGCGACCAAGATCGTCATCTGCACGGACCGATTCAGCCCGAGCGCACCGGGACCTTCGCGGCCGTCGAGCGATACGCCATGGACGATCCCAGGAGCGAGGGCATGTTGCACGCGTTTGAGCATCGCCTCTCCATTAGAAATATCTTCGGTTAACAGAATGACCGCGGTATTCAATCGATCTTTTTCGCGCGTCTTCGCGTAGCGGGTCAAGGCTCGCGTCATCGCGATAACCGGGCGATTGATTTCATGAACGAACACGAGCAGCACCGGTCGCTCCTCAGCGTTTTTCAACGGATCGAGTTCGGTTGGAAGATTCCCCTCGGTATCGTTCTGTACCCCCAGGATCGGGCGCATAAGAAATCCCGATAGGGGCTCACCCTTCTGGGGACCGGAATAGATCTCGTCCTGAGCCATGGCGGGAGTTACTAGCGCTGCCAACAGCCAAGCAAAGATGTGGATGGACGAGCGATCAAACCCCATATTTTGCTCCTCATCGATTGTTCTGCATTCGACTTGTTTCGTATCTGCGTATTTCGCATCTGCTGAATCGAGATGCAGTAGTATACCACGGCGATCTTTGTTTCATTTTTCGATTTCGCGAGGATCGACGTTTTCCATGTCCGACACGTCCGTTGTCCGATGCCGGACTAGCCAAAATAGGGCCCAGGATTTAGAACCATGTCACAAAGATTTTACGATCCCATCCCTCGATAGGTAGTTCCCGTGGCTTCCCCATCCCGCAGCGGCGTATTTTCCGATTCCATGGACGATGCGCTCGCCCGATTCAGTGAAAGCATCTCGTTCGATCATCGGCTCTACAAGCATGATATCTGCGGCTCGATCGCGCATGCGACGATGTTGTGCCGGCAAGGCTTGCTCGCCCCGGATGAACTTGCAGCTATCGAGCGCGAATTGAAGACCATCGAAGCTCGTTTCGATCGCGGAGAGTTCCCGTTCCGCATCGAGCTCGAAGATGTGCATATGCATATCGAGCATGCGCTCATCGAAGCCCTTGGCGATGTGGGTCGAAAATTGCATACAGGCCGATCGCGCAATGACCAAGTCGCCACCGATCTTCGGCTTTGGGTGCGCGATGCCTTGGATCATGTCGACCAATTGCTTCTCGATTTGCAGCGAGCGTTCCTCAGCCGTTGCGATCGCGATGCGGGAGTTATCATTCCTGCATATACCCATCTGCAGCGAGCTCAGCCCGTCTTGGCATCGCACTATTGGCTCGCCTACATCGAGAAACTCGAACGAGACCGAGCACGCGTGGCCGACTGTCGACGACGAGTCAACATCAGTCCCCTCGGCGGAGCCGCGGTCGCAGGGACCAGCCTGCCGATCGATCGCCACTACACGGCGGAGCTGCTCGGCTTCGACGCTGTGGCCAGCAACAGTATCGATATCAGCAGCGATCGGGATTTCGCAGTCGAGTCGGTATTTGTGCTCTCGATGATCGCGCTCCATCTGAGCGGCTGGGCAGAAGAATGGATCCTGTGGTCGACCACCGAGTTCGGGTTCCTGAAATTGCCCCAGCGTTACTGCACCGGCAGCTCGATCATGCCGCAAAAGGTCAATCCCGACACGTTGGAGTTGACGCGAGGTAAATCGGCCCGCGTGGTGGGCAATCTGCAATCGCTTCTCGTTCTGCTAAAGGGACTGCCACTGGCCTACAATCGCGATCTGCAAGAAGACAAGCCTCCTTTGTTCGATGCGTTTGACACGGTGATAGCATGCTTGGAGATGGCCGCCCCGATCGTAAGGGATTCCGAATTGCAAGCGGAATCGATCTCATCTCGCATGGACCAAGGATACCTCGACGCGACCGCATTGATGGAAGCTCTTATTCAAAAGGGTATCCCGCAGCGGACGGCGCATCACCAAGTCGGCGCACTTGTTGCAATTGCCAAGAAGCGAGGGGTGCCTCTGATAGATTTGACCGATGACGATCTTCGCCAAGTCGATCCGAATTTTGATGCATCCCTGCGAAGCAGCCTATCGATCCAGGGCGCGGTCGGATCGTACCGTTCGGCAGGTTCGAGCCATCCCGAACATGTGGCTCAGCAAATCCAACGTTGGAAATCTCACTTGGAGAAGTGAGACATCGCTTTTCCAATCAGATCACCGTACACAAGCTCGCCCCCCTCATGCCCGACCCAGCCGACCAGGACAGCAAGTACAAGCACTCCGATCCGCCAAAAATGCCCTGGTCGTGTTCCGTCGCTTTGACGATTTCGCCAACCTGCGATGACGACTACCAGACCGACAATTGCAACCGCAGATCCAACCCAGCGATGAAGGAAGATACTCGCTTCGTCCTCCGATGCGTTCGAAGTCATCATCTTAGTCCAGTCTCCATAACCTCGACTTTCCGCAAACGACCAGCCGAGCACTGCCGTGGCGATCGAGAATAAGAAACCTAATACCAGACAATTGAACGCGAACTGTGCATAGCGATCTCCCATCACATAGGAAGCCAACACGCTCATGGCTGCGATCAGCAACAGCGCGATCGGAAAGTGGACGATCGCTGGATGCAAATAGCCGATCGCTCGAAACCAAGGGGGCGTGTTCGATGGTTCCGTCGAGGTAGCCTCGGATGGCTTATCGCTCAAAATTACTCCCTCTGGCCAAGAAGCCCCTTCATCCATCCATATCTTGAGGATCGCCAACTCTGCGGCTGGCAATGGTGCGTCGGGTGGCATCCTCAAACTTAGTTTGGTGAGAGTGGATTCGGGTGCAACCAGATAATCCGTCCAGAGTGAACTGTCAGCCGCCGAGCCAGGAGTCACAAAGCCGAGGACGGCGTCGCGATCCCCGATGAGGAACCCGTTCTTAGCCTTATCACCTTCATGGCACTCGGCACAGCGTTTCTGAAAGATGGGAGCCACATCCCGAGCGAAATCGATCATTTTCGCTGCTGGTCCTGCTGGTTGCTGGGATTCCTCCTTGGGTTGCTCTTGGCTCCTGGCTGGCAAACCGAAAGTCAATGCAACGACCAGGAACCACAAGCCGACGAGCATTCGAGGGGGCAGACAACTTCGGTGCAACATTTTGTTCAAAAAGGCTGTAGGGGCGGGTGTCTAAAAAAGGCGGGGGACGGCGGGCGTGGGGGAGCCATGGGTTGGATAAGACCGTCCAAATTATTATGACTTCAAGAGATGCGGAAAGGTAGTAGGTCATCAAGGATCGTGGAACGACGCTCCGCCGTCGTTGGCGTTTTGCAATTCCAACATTTGCGACCCTTGGCAGCGTCATTCAGGGTGCGGGAATTCATTTCACGACGCGGAGCGTCGTGCCACGATGAGCAATGCACTATTCGCTCGCGCGACGCTTGGAAAACAACCACTCGTACAACTCTGGATTCGAGTAGGTCATCGACCAGCTGTCGTGTTCGGCGTCCGGGTATTCGGTGTATCGGATATCCGAACCAACTTTTTGTAGGGCTGCGACCATTTCTTGGGAACGAATGGGTTTCACGACCCTATCTTTACCACCGTGAAAACACCAAATCGGTAACTTGCGGAAACGGTCGACCGTCTTGGGGTCGCCGCCGCCACAGATTGGAACGGCCGCGGCGAAGAAACCGGGATAGCGAGCGATTGCATCCCAGGTGCCATAGCCACCCATCGATAGGCCAGTGATGTAAATCCGATCGTTATCGACTCCCGCATTTTCGATCATCTCGTCGAGCAGTTCTTTGATGCTTTGCATCGAGTCGCTCGCGGACTCGGGTAAATCACTTGTCTCCTTGGACCAATCGACCTCGGACCATTTCTTCTCTTTAGGGCATTGGGGGATCACGATGTACGCAGGATATTTTGCCCGGCGTGCGGGGTCTGCAAAATCTTTCGCGGCATGCTTGAGGGTGATGGCATTGTCGTCTCCTCGCTCTCCCGCACCGTGCAAGAACAACACCAAAGGGTATTTCTTGCCAGGTTGATACCCCAAAGGTTTGATTAGCCGATATTTGAGCGGCACACCGTTGGTTCCCACATACTCGCGCGGCTCAAAGGCCTTGATCGGATCGGACGGCGGAGCGTTATTTGCATTGGGTTCCTGGGCCATCGCCCCCTCCATGCAGAAAAAAAGAAAGGCTAGGGGAATTGCTTGCAAAATACTGGATCGTCTCATAAGGGTCCCTTCCAATGCGAACGTGGCCGAGCCGTGACACGTCGAACACCGCTTCTTAGTATAGTCGACGATTCCCGCTTGCGGGATGTGGAACGCTTCTCGGATTTCCATGGGCGCGGTAATCTATCGGTTTGTCTATAGATATGAAGATCGTCGCCTGAAAACTGTTGACCGAAGAGAGTACGGATGCCGCAGATACGCAAGCTCCCTGTTGGATTGGTGAACAAGATTGCCGCTGGCGAGGTGATCGAACGCCCGGCGAGCGTTGTCAAGGAACTGCTCGAGAACAGCATCGATGCGGGGGCCAGGCATGTTGAAATCGCTATTGACGGAGGTGGTACGGATCTGATCCGGATCACCGACAATGGCTGCGGCATCGACGCCGACCAACTTGAGCTCGCACTCGCTCCGCATGCGACGAGCAAGCTGACCAGCAGTGATGATTTATTCGATGTCCGCACACTAGGTTTTCGCGGTGAAGCCTTGGCGTCGATCGCTGAGGTGAGTCACTTGACCTTGTGCAGTCGCATCTCCACCTCCGATAGCGGCTTCGAGCTGCGCTGCGAAGGCGGAACGCTCGAACCGATCAAACCCTGCGCCATGAGTGTCGGGACCTCGATCGAGGTAAGGCATTTGTTCTTCAATACACCGGTGCGTCGCAAGTTTCTGAAGGCTCCTCAAACCGAAATGGCGCATGTCGTCGATGCCTTTGCACGCATCGCATTGGCATTCCCATCGGTTCACATGACACTGACCAGCAACGACCGAGTGCTGCATGATTTGCCACCGACCGAGCGATGGGTCGAGCGGATCCGCGCTTTCTATGGCGATGAAGTGGGTGACGCGTTGATCCCGGTCGAGCACGCGGACGAGCATGTCCGCATCCGCGGCTACGTCGCTGATCCAAGTGTATCGCGGACCAACAACCGCCTTCAATTTTTGTTTCTCAATGGCAGATACATTCGAGATCGTTCGCTGCAACACGCGCTTGGCGAAGCCTATCGCGGTCTGTTGATGGTGGGCCGCATGCCGATTTGCTTTCTGCAATTGGAAATCGATCCGAAAGTCATCGATGTCAACGTCCATCCGACAAAGATCGAAGTCCGATTCTCCGACAGCGGCGCGATCTACAGCCGACTGCTCAATGCACTGCGCCATAAGTTCCTAACCACGGACTTAGTTGCGAAGGCAGCCATACCCGATCGCGAACCGACAGCTTTGGTAGGGGCCGGCGCGACGATGCTTGAACCGATGGATAGGAACG
>JBILVV010000148.1:0-10663 GCA_044370255.1 Pirellula sp. | reverse complement strand
CTGAAGGACCTCCAGGCATCCCTGGAACAACTGACAAAGGGGCACTGAGCCCCCACAACAAGAAGCAAGGCACTCAGCCGTTTTCGCAAGCAAACATCTCAATCGATTGCTAGCATGCAGTGCGTCGATGAATGGGATGCAAATGCCGATATATGCAAATGCCCATACAATCGTCATCCCGCGAGCGATTCTGACGCACCACTCTGGAGAGAGTCGATACGGAGAAATGGCTGCATGGAAATGTCTGCATATCGGTTTTCTTAGCCGATGAAACAAAGAGTGTGAGGAGAACGCGGGATGCGAGTTATTGTGATCTTCTTCGCGAGTTTGGCAGGGTTCATTGGCGCTCAATGGACCGCTGTAGCTCAGGAAAGGGAACCGCTCCGTTTCGATGATGGTTCGACATGGTCCACAGAGGAAATCGAAACCGATCGCGACTCCTTTACTCCCGCAACCTCTCTCGTCGGTCACAGGCGTTGGATTCTCGAGTCGGCTTACTCCTATATCGACAATCGACGAGTGTACGACACTCACAGTTTACCCGAACTGCTCGTTCGTCACGGGCTTTCAGAGCGGATGGAGTTGCGGTTCGGAACAAACTACGAGATCGGAGGAGCGGGGAACCCCATCTCTGCAAATGTCGCAGATGATTTGCCGGACGAACCGATGTTGGAAGAAGAAACGAATGTCAGTTACGGGATCAAATACGGGATAACCAACCAGTCGGGATGGCTTCCCAAGAGTTCATTCCTGGTTGTTGGCTATACCCCGGTAGCGGGGGAGCAGACCAAAACCAATTTGGGTTTGGTCTATGTCGGCGGATGGACATTCGCAAATCGATGGATGCTCGATGGAGCGATGCGGTACACGACCGGAGGTTTTGAAGGAGACAACTTCAATGTCTGGGCCCCCTCAACCGTGCTCAAGATTCCTGTCGGCGAACGATGGAAGGGGCACATTGAGTACTTCGGAGTATTTAGTGAGGGACGAGAACGGGAGACCGTTCAGCATTTCATCAGTCCCGGCGCTCACTATTTGATCCATCGGGATCTTGAGATCGGGTCGCGGTTTGGCTGGGGAATCGGGGATGATTCCCCGAATTTCTTCATCAACCTTGGGGGGGGAATCCGCTTCTAGACCTGTAAGTTCTACTCCGCCAATTCATGAGCCAAGGACCGAGAGTCGAGAAGTTTCGCACGGAAGAAGTTTCGCACGGAAGAAGTTTCGCACGGAAGAGTCTCGGACCGGAATGCACGTCTAGTTGTGATCTCCCCGAATGTTATCTTCGCCGAAACGACAACGGTAAATCGATCGTCGGATCTCCCACGTATGTGGGACTACAATGGCCGAACCGGGGGCAATGGTAGAGAGAAGTTACTCTTATGGCGAGTTGAAGATAATTGAAATTTTTGGAAAAATTTGCCGACTGGGATGTCTATCTCTTGCCGAGCCCTATGCACCCGGCTAATTTTAAGGGGTTATGTCGCCTCGCAGCGATAAAGGTTTTTCTTGTTTTTTATTTTTTGAGGGATTTTCTATGAAGCGTAGGTTTTCCAAAGGCTTCACACTTGTGGAACTCCTGGTGGTTATTGCCATCATTGGAGTTCTCGTGGGGCTTTTGCTTCCAGCGGTTCAAGCCGCTCGGGAAGCCGCACGACGTATGTCCTGCGGCAACAACATTCGTCAGGTCGGATTAGCCTACCTGAACTACGAATCCGCCTTCAGGCGGCTTCCCCCCGGTTACGGTGGTCCTGCTCCTGGTGGAACAGGAATGGATCCTGACCCGAACGTGGGTCGTATGGGTATCAACCGTTGGTCTGGGATGTTGATGGTTCTGCCCAACATGGAACAACAGGGGCTATACACACAGATCTTCACGCAGCCATATCGCAACCCCGTCAACGGGGTGACTTTCAATGCGTGGCTCTGGCCCTGGGACATGGGGCCGAATTCTGCGTTCCTTCCTTGGAGAACTCAGGTTGCCAACCTGCGTTGTCCGTCGGATCCAGGCCGCATGAACCCGGACGCGAACTGGTTCGATGACGGCGCCGCACGCACGAACTATGTCATGTGCTATGGTGATACCACCGAGAACAATCACATCAACTGGCACCCGGCAGCCAATCGTGGTATGTTCCAGGGTCGATATCAGCGTCGGCTCGCCGAGTGCACGGACGGATCTGCTTACACCCTCATGCTTGGCGAAACCGGTACGACTCCTAGCCAAAACATGGCTTGGGGCGCCGGTAAGTTCCGTGTCCAGGGCGGTATGGCGGTTAACATTGGTGGTATGAATGCCGGTACAGGCGTTCTCGCCTGCCGAAATACGGCAGTAGGGGATAAGTACGTCAGCACCAGCCTGGGTGGGCACTGGCGTGGGGTTCGCTGGGGCGATGGGCACCCATCCTTCAGTGGTTTCACGACCATTTTGCAACCGAACCGAGCATCTTGTAATGCAGGCGCTGGCGACTGGGACTGGGGGATTTTCTCCGCAAGCAGCTACCATAGTGCCGGTGCTCACGTTTGCTTCCTCGACAACGGGACAAAGTTCATCTCGAACTCGGTCGACGCGGGTGATGCAGGTCGTGATCCACCTCTCGGTCTTGACGGTGCTCGTTCTAACGCCCCCAGCCCTTACGGCGCTTGGGGTTCGATGGGTACCAGAGATGCCGGCGACATCTGGGACGCGGATTCTATCCAGTAGTTCCCATGGGTGAATGAGTTCATTAAGTTTCAGAGGCCCGCGAGAAATCGCGGGCCTTTTGCTTTTGAAATGCATCCTCGCTGGGGCAATTCACCGGACCACGCTGCTCACCGGACCACGCTGCGCCGCATCGCTTCGGTTACCTCATCGAGAATCGTCAGGCGTCCACCATAGGTTCGCTTGAGATTGTCGGGAGTGAATATTTCTGAGGTGGCTCCCCAAGCAACAGCGCGGACATTGATCAGAACGACAAAGTTGAAGTACAGCGGCACCGTGTGCAAATCATGATGCACGACCAAAACGGTCTTTCCTTGCGACTGTAGTTGACGGAGCAGTTCCATGATCGATTGTTCCGTTGCTGCGTCCACCGCAGCGAACGGTTCGTCGAGTAGGAAAACATCCGCGTCTTGGACAAGTGCCCTGGCAAGAAACGTGCGTTGCTGTTGCCCACCTGACAACTGGCTGATTTGACGCATAGCCAAATCGGCAATTCCCACCTGCTCCATGGCTCGGATTGCGCGTCGCTTATGTTCGGAACGCATCGGAAAAAACCATCCTGCTTCGCGATACAGTCCCATCATCACTACATCGAGAACCGATGCGGGAAAGTCCCAGTCCACACTCTCACGTTGGGGAACATAGGCAATTCGAGATCGGTTGTCAGTGATTCCGCCTCCCAGAATTCGGATTTCCCCGGAAACCTGAGGCACCAGCCCGGTCATCGCCTTCAAAAGGGTGCTTTTTCCTGCTCCGTTGGGACCAACGATGCCGACCAACGCGCCCTTGGGGATCGTGAGGTTGATTTCCCACAGAACCGGCTTGCGGTGGTACGCAACGGTGAGATCAGCAATTTCAATGGCAGTTTCCATCATTTTCATCACGCTGTTAACCCGTGCGCCATTCGTGCAAGGGGCGCAACCCCAGCCACTCGAACCACCTTCATCGGCAAGTATAGCCCTCTTATTGGGGGAACTCCAGCAACACCCCATAACTCCATCATTCTCCAACAATTCTCTACCGACAATCAGTCAGATGACGTCCTGCGTGTAATTCAATCCCAAATTGATGCCAAACAGCGTTTCCATTACACTTTCAATCCACGCCGTGAGGGCTTTTCCCAAGCGGTGACAGCCATGACAAGAGAAACGGGTTGTAACGAAATGGGTCAAATGCGATTTCGAATCCCGAATTCGATGGAGTATGACCCTCAAATCTGGAGTACTGCCTACATCTCTGGGCTAGAGGGTATTCCATGGTCAGGAAGGAATCGGATCGAGGACGATTGCTTGGTCATTGATCGAAGTGTCAATGATTCGGGGAAATTATCGATTGTATGGCCGACCAAGGAGTATGGGCCTATTCTTCTGACCACTGGTTCCCTGAGATGTTCGGTGGAACCCTACTGGTTGCAATTGGAACTGGCTCGGGGAACTCTGCATCGCGTTCGCGGTCGCGGCTTGGACTGGCAGCGGGTCGGATTGAAACTGCCCGATGCCTTTATGTCCCTGATCGATCAATCGATCTCTGCGTTCATTCAAGCCATACTGTCATCCAAAGATCCCAAAGCCTCATGTGAACTCGCGCAGCAAGCCATCGACTTGGCGATCGGGGCCTCCAAGCCATTGTCTCGGGCCTTCATCTCGCAATCACTCCAGGCCAGACACCAATTCGAGCCCAAGCTCAGCACTTTGCTCGGGACGCGTATCAATCCTACCGCAAAGTGGGCGGACGATGCGCAGGTCCTATCTCCCCTTATGAATACGCTGAACGTTCCGATGGAGATGGGGCAGATCGAAGCGAATGACTCGACGGAAGTTCAATCGCGAATTGACTCGCAGTTGCAATGGGCCAAAGAAAACTCGTTGCGCGTCTTCGCGGGGCCTTTGCTCAATCTACAACAGCACGCTATTCCGAAATGGTTCTACTTATTCAGCGATTTTGAATCGTTGAAGCGGGCGACTTGCGAGCACGCCTCCAAGATGGTCTCTCGATATCGGGGCCAGGTACATCTGTGGTCGGCAGGAGCTGGTTTGAATTCACCGAATTCTTTGGGCCTTACCGATCAACAGACCCTTCAACTCGCGGTTGGCCTGATCCAGACCGTACGAACCCTCGATCCCAAAACACCCGTGATCGTAAATATCGACACACCTTGGGCCGAGTTCCTGGCGCAAAGGGCCGATGGGATCAGTCCTTTGCATTTCGCCGATGCATTGATGCGACTCGATCTCGGTTTGTCAGGGTTAGCTCTTGAGCTCAACTTGAATTGTTGGCCCAGCGGCTCGCTCCCAAGAGACTTGATCGACATATCCGACTTGATCGATCATTGGAACATTTTAGGGTTGCCTCTCATGGCCGTTGTGACGACCCCCTCCACAACCCAGCGAGACTCCGAAGCAAGTTCCAAGTCGCAAATCGTCTCTACTTGGAAACATCCATTCCAGGACGACTGGATAGAAATTCCAAAAGTGACGGACGAGACTGTGATGGCTCGTTCCTCCGAGCGGTTGCCAGCGAACGGCATGGAAGTGGTTCAGATGCTGATGGCGAAAAGCACTGTCCACGGCATCATCTGGAATCAATCTTCCGATGCCATGGATCACCCCTTTCCAAATGCAGGGCTGATCGGTAGCAATGGCAAGCAACGTGCTATCCTTGACGGACTCGCTCGTTTACGACAAATGCACATTCACTAGCTCGGCACCGTTTGGATCTGAAACTCGTCGTTGGCATAGTCGACGTGAATACTTCCTCCATGGGTATCATCGTGACGAAGCAGTTCGCTTGCGATCGGATTTTGAAGTCGCTTCTGTATCACCCGCTTGAGTGGCCGTGCACCATAGACGGGATCGTATCCTTCCATGCTGATCGCTGCGATCGCTCGTTCGGATACGTTGAGCCGGTAATGGTTCTCCGCCAACTGTTTCTCCAATCGCTTCAACTGTAGGCCTACGATCTTCTGGATCTGTTCGCGACGCAACGGTTCGAAAACGATGATGTCATCGATGCGGTTGAGGAACTCAGGCAGGAACCTAGCCTTCAGTGAATCCTGAATCGCTTGGTGCATTTCTTCGCTGCCTCCACCCTCGTCAGCAATGCGCTGAATCATCTGGCTTCCGACATTGCTGGTCATGACGACAATCGTGTTGGTGAAATCGACAGTTCGGTTTTGGCCGTCAGTCAGACGCCCATCGTCGAGCAACTGCAGCAAGATATTGAATACATCGTTGTGCGCCTTTTCGATCTCGTCGAGCAACACCACGCTGTAGGGACGACGTCGCACCGCTTCGGTCAGTTGCCCACCCTCCTCATAGCCGACATATCCTGGAGGGGCACCGACCAATCGCGACACGGTGTGCCGTTCCATGAATTCGCTCATGTCGATGCGAACCATCGCGTTCTCGTCGTCGAACATTACTTCGGCGAGCGCCTTGCACAGTTCGGTCTTTCCAACACCCGTTGGTCCAAGGAACAGAAACGATCCGATCGGGCGGTTGGGATCCCCCAAACCGCTACGGCTTCGACGTACTGCATCGCTGATCGCTTCGACCGCCTTTTCCTGACCCACAACCCGTTGATGCAACCGATCCTCCATCACCAGCAGTTTGTTTCTCTCGGATTCGAGCATGCGGGAAACGGGCACGCCGGTCCATGAACTGACGACCGCCGCGATTTCATCCGCGGTAACCTCGGTCCGCAAAAGCTTGGGATGCTCGGTCTCGTGCTTCTCCTCGACTTCGTCTTCTTGCTCGACTTGTTCGCGAAGCTTGCGCCGCTTCTGGTCCAATTCGAACAGTTTTTGATAATCGGCTTCGTTCACGCCGATGCCGGTCGACTGTTTGTCCTTGATCGACGTTTCCAAGTTTCGGAAATCGGCTTCGGCCTGATCGAGTGCACGACGCACCGACTTGACATCGGAAAGCCCGAGCTTTTCAGATTCCCATTGCTCGCGCAAACTCGCCAGTTCGCGCTGCACATCGGCCATCTCTTGCTCGATCTGTTCGAGCGCTTCATCGATCTCTTCGTCGGTCTCTTCCTTGAGTTGTCGCTGGGCCAGTTCCAGTTGCCTCAACCGCCGTTGGAGCGAATCGATTTCGGCAGGAACGCTGTCCCGCTCCATAGCCAACCGAGCGGCCGCTTCGTCGACCAAATCGATCGCCTTGTCGGGAAGAAAACGGTCTGCGATGTAACGATGGGACAGCTTGGCCGCTTCGACCAATGCCGCATCGCGGATCTTGACCCCGTGATGGACTTCATAGCGCGGCTTCAAACCGCGAAGAATGGTGATCGTATCCTCGACAGACGGCTCACCGACATAGACCGGTTGGAATCGGCGTTCAAGCGCTGCGTCCTTCTCGATATGTTTGCGGTATTCATCGAGAGTCGTTGCACCGATGCATCGCAATTGCCCACGAGCTAATTCGGGTTTCAGTAACTGTGCAGCATCGCTCGATCCCTCGGCCGATCCAGCACCGATCACAGTGTGCAGTTCATCGATAAAGAGGATCACTTCTCCTTCGGCATCCTTCACTTCGCGAATCACCGCCTTGAGCCGCTCTTCGAATTCGCCCCGAAATTTGGTTCCGGCAACCAAACCACCCATATCGAGCGCAATCACGCGGCGGTTCTTCAGCGATTGAGGTACGTCCCCTTGCACGATCCGTTGGGCCAACCCTTCTGCAATCGCCGTTTTGCCCACTCCAGGCTCGCCGATCAATACCGGGTTGTTCTTCGTGCGTCGCGAGAGAACCTGAATCACGCGACGGATTTCGCTGTCGCGACCGATGACCGGGTCGAGTTTGTTCTTGGCCGCGAGCGCGACGAGGTCGACGCCGTACTTTTCTAACGCCTGGAATTTTCCTTCCGGGCTTTGGTCGGTGACTCGCGCGCTTCCGCGAACCGATTGCAGGCCAGCTAAAATCTCTTTCTCGGTGACTCCGAGCAACTTCAGCAACTCCGATACGTTCTTATCCCCGCGGCACAATCCGATCAGCAAGTGCTCGGTGCTGATGAACTCGTCCTTCATCCCTTCGGCAGCGGTGCCCGCCGCTTCGAGCGACTTTTGCAACTGGGGACCGATACCCGGTTGCCGCCCCCCGCTCGAGCGAGGAAAGCGTTTGATCTCGCTCTCGGTCGTCGATTGAATTTTGTCTACGGGAGCCCCGATCTTCTTGAGCAAGGGAACAACCACTCCCCCTTGGTCCTGCAACAGTGCCGACAGAAGATGGAACCCCTCGATCTCCGGATTGCCCGAAGAACTCGCCATCGACTGAGCTCCGACAATCGCTTCCTGGGCCTTAATCGTTAATTTGTCCATTCGAAATGCCATGAACCTAATCTCCTGTCGTTTCGCGTGCTCGTATTGGCAGTTGACTGTGCCGGTCCCCTTTAGCAACGCAAATGCCGGGCCAAAGTCGGCGAGTGGCCTGCATACAAAATGGCTCCGATTATATACAATCGAGTGAAAACCCAAGGAAAGTGAAGTTATGAAAGCCAAGACGCTGCGAGAAAATAGCGATCCGCCGGAAAAGGGCGAGGCAGGCCCCAGCCGTGTCCGAATCGTCGAAGGGATCCTCAAGCAAATCTTCAGTGGCAGATTCCTGCCCGGCGATCGATTGGTCACCGATCGGCTCGCCCGCGAATTCCAGGTCAGCCAAACCCCGATCCGAGAAGCGATTGGCACCCTGGCCGGGATGGGGGTCCTGGTCGTGAAGCCGAATTGCGGTGCCGTCGTTCGTCCCTTTTCCCCCCGCGAAGTACGCGATATCTGCCAAGTACGACGACGACTCGAAACCCTCGCGATCGTGACCGCGTGCGGCCGCATCCCCAAAACGAAGTTGCAATCGCTCCGAGAACAAATGGAAAGGCAATCGAAGTTATCGCTCCCGATCAGTCGGCGAGAAATCGAACTGGTCAAGAAATCGGACACGCTGCTGCACGACTTGATTCGCAACGCAACCCGGAACCAATTCTTGGCCGATGAACTCGATCGCATCATGGTCTTGGTTCGTGCCATTCGCGATGCTGCCTGGTATCGACTCTGGGAACAATCGAGTCCGGATCTTGCCTTCGTGGTGGTAGAAGCCAAGGAGCATTTGGAGATCATCGATGGATTACTGAACAATGATCCCAAGCGTGCACAGCGCGCCCTGCATCGCCATCTCCAAAGCGGTGCTCGTTACATCGTTCGTGCCGTTGAGGAATAAAGAAATGAATGACAGCCCGCGACCTGAAAGCAGCGTTCAACCTCGGCACGTCCGCAATGTGCGAAGCCGAGTGGTTCGTTGCGGAATGTGGTTGTCGTCTGTGTGGTTCGCCATGAACTTTGGTACGATATCCACGGCACAGGAACCAGCCCCAAAGAGCATCGATTTCGGGCTCCATATTCGCCCGATTCTCTCCGAGCATTGTTTTCATTGCCACGGTCCCGACGCAACCCATCGCCAAGCCGATCTACGACTCGATGACGAGCAGACCGCTCGTTCGGTGATTGTGCCCGGCAGTGCGCACCAAAGCGCACTCTGGGACCGCATCGTCAGCGATGATCCAGAGCAGATGATGCCTCCACCATCCGCTCGAAAGACGGTGACGCAGTCCCAGAAGGTACTCTTGAAGCGTTGGATCGATGAAGGGGCAATGTGGGGACCGCATTGGTCTCTTGCACCTCCGTCGCGAAGACCGCTTCCCGAGACTTCAACGGACCCATGGGCTCGATCAACGATCGACGCTTGGGTCTTGCAAGGGCTCCGTTCTCATCAATTGCAACCTGCTTCACCGGCGGATCCCTATACCCTCGTTCGCCGCATTCATTTGGATGTGATCGGAATTCCTCCGAGTGCCGCTCGGGTACAGCAGTTTGTTCAAGACTCCCAAGCCGATCCAAACCGAGCGATCGAAGCCCTGGTCAACGAACTGCTAGAGCGACCGGAATTCGGCGAACATTGGGCGCGGTTGTGGTTGGATCTGGCCCGATACGCCGACACGAAAGGCTACGAAAAGGATCTCAAACGCGATATGTGGCCCTATCGTGATTGGGTGATCGATGCTCTCAATCGCGATATGCCCTTCGATCAATTCACTATCGAACAACTCGCGGGAGATCTTTTGGAAAGCCCGTCGCTCGATCAGCGAATTGCGACCGCATTTCATCGGGCCACCCTCAGTAACGACGAGGGAGGTACAGACGACGAAGAGTTCCGCATCGCCGCTGTCAAAGATCGAATCGATACCACAATCCAAGTATGGATGGGGTTGACGATGGGGTGCGCGAAATGCCACTCGCACAAATACGACCCGATCACCATCGACGATTACTACAGGTTCTATGCCATCTTCAATCAGACCGAAGATGCTGACCGATACGACGACGAACCTCGATTGTCTCTCCCAACCTTCGCTCAGCAATCGGAATTGGTACGGCTGGAATCTCAACGCCAAGGAGCCACTGACTCCATCAACCGCCTGCGCGATCAATATGCCGCCGTCGTAGAAGCGAAATGGCAACATGCGGTTCCCATTCAGGCGACGGCCGAGAGCAAGGCACCCTTGACTATCGATTCCGATCGCTCCGTGCATGCTGTACCCGATCGTCCGGATCGGGACACCTACATCGTTGAGTTCACACCTCCGAGTGACTCCATACACTTCCTGCGATTGGAAGCACTCATGTCTCCTCCGAACCCGGAGCATCCCAACGGCCTGCTAGGACTCAACCCTTCGGATCCGAACTTCGTGATCAACGAATTGATTCTCGAACGCGGCCGTCCTGGCGAAGTAGGTTCCAAGGATGAAAGTTCGTGGACGTGGGAGAAAGTAACACTCGCCAACCCCAAGGCGAGCTTCGAGCAAAACGGTTGGCCAATCACAGGTGCAGTCGATGCCGATCCCAAGACGGGTTGGGCGATCTCCCCCAAACAACGTCAATCCCATTGGGCAATTCTTGAGTTGCAATCACCGCTG
>JBILVV010000043.1:0-19214 GCA_044370255.1 Pirellula sp. | reverse complement strand
GGCTACAGTAGCGACTACGACGCGAGATCTCGTAGATCGCATCATGGGCAATTCATCTCATGGATCGATGCTTGCCTTTTCTTCGTCGCTTCCAGACGTTGATCACCGTCCCGCTGGAACTGGTCTCTTGCGTATTTGAATGCGGCATCTTTTCGGCATCTTTTGAAAGCTGAAAACAATAGGTGGGTGGCACGTTTATTAAGTGCTCTTGAGAATCGAGGCAGCTGGAGAATCCCCACGCCCATCGCAGAGCCTCTGGGCGTGCCACCCTGCCACCTCTTAGCCTCCATCCTGGGTGGCAAGTAAATACCTTGAGGGGGTTGAAGACCCTAATTACACGATATAGTGTAATAAAAATTGATCGGCTTTTAGGCTGGGAATAAAGTTCGGGACTTTGGAATCGAGTTATGGACGAGAAAATCGCGGGTTGCGGTCCAGCGAACGGGAAGGAACTGTGTTGCCCGACTGTGGAGTTAAAGGATCGTCCCCTTCTATCCCCAATCCAGGCGGGCGGTCTGGCGTCGGTCTTCAAAGTTCTGGCAAACGACACAAGACTGCGACTTCTGCACGCGTTGGTTCGAGCAGATGAAATACGAGTCACGGACTTGGCCACTTCGATCGGTATGAAACCCCAGGCGGTTTCGAACCAACTGCAACGACTCGCCGATCTCGGAATCGTCGCGACACGCCGCGAAGGAATCAACATCCACTACCGACTGGTCGACCTGTGCGTCAAATCACTTCTGGAACAGGGCCTGTGCCTCATGGAAGAGGTGAACCAGCGAAACCGGTGCGACCGTTTTCATCGAGGTGCCGAATGAGCAATGAGCAACGCAAGTGGATCGCTGAATTCTTCGGTACCTTTGCTCTGGTCTTTGCCGGAACTGGGGCGATCGTAATCAATGATGTAAGCGTGGGTACGATTACCCACGTCGGGATCGCTCTCACGTTTGGACTGATTGTCTTGGCGATGATCTACACGTTGGGGGATATCTCAGGTTGTCATTTGAATCCAGCAGTGACCCTGGGTTTCTTTGTCGCGAACCGGTTCGAGGGCAAATCGGTTGCACCCTACATCGCTAGCCAAATCACCGGGGCTCTTGCAGCAAGTCTTTTGCTCAAAGGGATGTTTCTCGAACATGTCACTCTTGGAGCAACCGTGCCATCAGGTAGCCCAATTCAATCCTTTATCTTAGAAGTGGTCCTCACCCTGATCCTCATGGTCGTGATCTTGAGCGTATCCTCGGGGTCGAAGGAGAAAGGGATGCTCGCTGGAGTTGCGGTGGGTGCTGTGATCGCACTTGAGGCCATGTTCGCTGGACCGATCAGTGGAGCATCGATGAATCCTGCCCGTTCGCTGGCCCCCGCGATTGTCTCGCTCAGACTCGAGAGCTTATGGATCTATCTCATTGCGCCATGCCTGGGATCGATCCTCGCCGTCGTGATTCACAGGTTGATGGCTTTATCGAATAACAATCCGATACATCTGACAAAGGAAAAGGTTTCGTGAAAAAAGTATTATTCGTATGCGTAGAGAATTCGAATCGTAGCCAAATGGCTGAGGCGTTCGCCCGAATGCATGGTGCTGGTAAGGTTGAAGCGTTCAGCGCTGGCTCGCGTCCATCCGGCCGGGTGAACCCTAAAGCGATCCAAGCGATGAGCGAACTGGGCTACGACCTATCCGTGCATCAGTCCAAGGGGCTCGATGGTTTCAACGGTCAAGAGGTCGAGGTCGCCGTGACGATGGGCTGTGGAGATGAATGTCCGTTGGTTCATGCCAAGCAACGGGTCGATTGGCAGATTCCCGATCCGAGGGATATGACTCCGGACGAGTTTCGGGGAGTCCGCGACTTGATTGAGACCAAGGTCAAGCAATTACTAGCTATGCTTTAAGGTCTATCCAAGGACATTCATGGCTCGTTCCAAGAGCGTGGACCCATTCACTTGGATGTTTGCCAGCTTCGGGTTGCGGCTTCCATGATTTTCTCTTGAGTGGCCTCCCGTATGTCGAATTCCGCAGTTTTGCGGCCTTCGCTGAGCACCATGATGCGGTCGCTGAGTGTCAGCAACTCGGGTAGCTCGCTACTGGTGACGATCACACCCAAGCCTTCGCTGCACAGGCTTCGAATCACACGATAGAGTTCTGCTTTTGCTCCCACGTCGACCCCTCGCGTGGGGTCGTCGAGCAGCAGCACTTTGGGATGGGTCAGCAACCAGCGTCCGACGATGCATTTTTGCTGATTGCCACCACTGAGACTACCTATCGGGGGTGTGAGTCCAGCGGTTTTGATGCGCAGTTTGCTAACCATCGAATCGCTCAAGCCACGCTCTCGAGAACTGCTTAACAACGGTCCCGAGACTGCTTCACGCAATGAGCACATCGAGATATTTCGCCCGACGTTCATCGTGCTAAAGATCCCCAGTCGCTTGCGATCCTCGGTCACCAGCGCGAGGCCAGCCCGCTTCGCTTCCGATGGATGGCGAGGCATGATCGATACGCCATCGAGAAGGATTTCACCTGTGGGTGGAATCGCCGAAGCACCGAATAGGCACTCGAGCAGTTCCGTCCGCCCCGCCCCCATCAATCCTGCGATACCGAGGACTTCGCCTCGATACAGTTCCAACGAGATGTCCTTGAGCCGATAACCCCGCGCATGGCCTGGCCAAGCGAGAGAAAGGTTCCTGACCTCGAGGACTTTCGCTCCTCGGGGCGGGCGATCACCCAAATCCAGAGATTCGATATCTCGCCCGACCATGAGTTTTGTGATCTCGGCGGCGTTGGTTTCTTTCGTGTTTCGGGTTGCGATAAACTGACCATCGCGGAGCACGGTGATGCGATCGGCGAGATGGAACACTTCATCCATCTTGTGAGAGATGTAGAGAATGGTGGTCCCTTGACTTCGCAGTTTCGCGATAACGCGATAGAGGCGTTCCACCTCGGTTTCCGTCAAAGCGCTCGTCGGTTCGTCCATCACCAGGATGCGGCTGTTGAGGCTAAGCGCTTTTGCAATCTCTACGAGTTGTTGGTCCCCGACCCGCAGCGATCCTGCAAGTCGATGGGGCGGGATATCGCAATCGAGGGAGCGAAGAATTTCCGAAGCCTTAAGTTCCATCGCCCGATCATTGCGGAGGATCCCTGCCATGCGGATCTCTCGACCTAAGAAAATATTGGCTGCAATCGAGAGTTGCTCCACCAGGTTCAGTTCCTGATGGATGATGCTGATCCCGACTGCTTCGGCATCTCGGGTTCCCTGGAAGTGGACCGTATTGCCATCGATCTTGAGATCCCCTTCGTAGTCGGTGATCACCCCTGAGAGGATCTTCATCAAGGTGCTTTTGCCAGCGCCGTTCTCACCGCAGATCGCGTGGAGTTCTCCTGGCACGACATCGAACGAAACCTCGTGCAAGGCGCGCGTACCGCCAAAGCGTTTGCCGATGCGATCGATGGTGATGATGGGAGAGGTCATGAGCGAACGCCCGACTTGCTGCGAGCCTCGAAAAACGCTCGAACCATCAACGCAGCGATCACGACCAATCCTACGATCACCGCTTGATAGGCCGCGTACCACTCCCGTTTCCCGAAGAAGAGCAGATACGAGAGACCGGATAGGAGCCCCAGTGTAGGAATCACGCTCCAACCGATTTCATTCGAAAAATAGCGGTTGCTGGCCAGCTTGCCGCCACCCCGTTGGCTAAACGTTACTGCAACGACCACGACGATACCGACGATCATCCCTTCAAAGACATCGGCACCCGCCCCCACAATCTTCTGAACCGCGTCGATGATTGTCCGCAGGAACAAACATCCGAGGATCGTTCCAGGAATCGTCCCGATACCCCCTTGCAGAGAACAGCCACCGATCACCGATGCAGCGATCGCATTGAGTTCATATCCACGAGCCATGATGTCCGGTTTCGCAGACCCCTGATCGGCAAAGGAGATGATCCCCACGATCGACGCGGATACGGCCCCGATCACATACGCAAGCCATTTCAAACGATCGGTCCGAATCCCGCTCAGCTTCGCCGATTGCTCGTTCCCTCCCATCGCTTGCAGATGCCGACCAATCACCGTGCGGCTCATCAGAAACCACAAGATCAACGCAAAGATGACAAAGACGATCGTGATATACGTCACGTCCTTCAAAATGTCGCGCAGATTCGTGTCCGGAAAATCGATCTGCGACTTGCCAGCGGTAAGTGTCGGGGTCAATCCACGGCTGAAACTGCGCAATCCTACCAGCGTTGCCAATGTAGCGACGAAGGGAGGCAACCCAACGCTGGTGATCAACCATGCGTGGAGCGTACCGACCATGACTCCAACCAACAGTGTTCCTGCAATGCTGAGGATGACTGCGGTGGTGGAGACATGTCCTGCCTTGAAGCCCACTGGATCCAGAACAATCATCAGTGAACCAAAGACGGTCGCGCTCATCGCGATCACCGAACCGCTCGAAAGGTCAATGCCTCCCGAGATGATGATGATCGCACTTCCCAGAGCGAAAAAGCCGAGCAGTACCGTCTGTCGAAGGACGATCTGCGAGGATTCCGCCGGAGCATTCCAATAAGTGTGATTCGTGTCCAGGAGCATCGTCGCAATGACGACCGCAAGCCACGACAAAATAAGCTTGAACTCAACACTTGACCACAAGCGTCCAAGCAAGCTTGGTGAATCGTTGCTCATGAACTGGTCAGATCGTATTGCTTGAGCCAGGTTTGGAACGCGGGTAGATCTAGGAACTCCACACTCTTTCCGAACGATTCGAACATTTCCGACTTAAGCGGGGAGCCGGGAGGAACCACAACCTTGAGGCCGGTATCGAGGATATCGCCACCCGCTTGGCCCATGTTCGGAAACATGCTCTTGAGCGTGTCTTGATCCCCCTGAGCTTTCGCAAATGCATAGCGAACCGATTCGTATCCCATCGCAAAGGGATTTTGCACGACCATCGCATCGATCATTCCTTCACCCATCTGCTGTATCGCGATCGCTTCGGCATCGAACGTGACAATCGTATACTTGTCGCGTGCATTCTTTTCCTTGACAACGTCGACGATTGCCGGCGCGTTGTAGGACCATATACCGACCAACAGCGATAGATCCGGGTACTTGGTGATCACATCGCGAACATTATCGCGGGCTCGGTTGCGATCGGTATCATCGAGCTTGCGGTCCTTTTGAGCAAACGAGTCACCGACGGCCGAGGTGAAACCGTCCATTCGCTCGATCGCGTTCTGTTGGCTATCAACGCCGACAAACTGAACGTAGGGGGCGCCTTCGGGTTTGAGCATCTTGGCGGCGGTTCCGAGGACCTTGCCACCGGCGATGTTGTTGGTGCCGACATAGAACTCGCGATGCTGTTGGAATTTGGCATCGAGGTCACTATCGAAACAACCGATCGTGACTCCCTTGGCTTTCAATTTTTTCAACTCATCTGCGATGGCAGGATTGGTGGACGAGATCGGAGAGATGATCACGGCAAAGATATCGCTTTGAGTGCCGTACTGTCGGAGCTTCTCGATCTGCCCATTCTCGGTCCCATCGTTGGTGTCCATGCTGGCAGTGAAACCAACATCGGTCAGCTTGAGATCATCCTGTGCTTTCTTGATCCCGGCTCGGGCCGCATCCCAGAACGGGGACTCCGTGTTATTGAGCAGGATGATTCGTTTGGTTCCCCCTTTGCTTGAGGAGGATCCGACCGAGGCGCCCCCACCCGCGTTAGGAGAGCCGGTCTTGGGCTGTGCCGAGCTGGAACTCTCTTTGTTCGTACACCCTGACATCACGAGGATCATAGCAGAGAGGATTGGGAACCAAATGCCAGCCCAGCTACCGTAAGACCGACTGGAACTGGGACACGCGAAAGGCTTCATTGGGAACATTCCTGCAGCGAGAGGACGAACTTTGATTCAGCCCCATAGTGTAGCCAAAAAAACACGCTCGGAAACAGTCGCCTGATTCCTAGCTCGCGACCGAGCCCTATCCGCCGGCAGGGTATCGGGGATATCAGCCGAGGTGCGCGAGCATCCGGGTTGAACCGAATTGGACATGGCCTTGTTTGCCACACTTCCACCCGAGGGCTCGCGCCCATGCGGCTAACAAAAACCGAACAGCCAACCGGGTGAAACCGGGGGAGGACCAATGATAGCCGAGATGCGCGAGCATCCGGGTTGAACCGAATTGGACATGGCCTTGTTTGCCACACTTCCACCCGAGGGCTCGCGCCCATTCGGCTAACAAAAACCGAACAGCCAACCGGGTGAAACCGGGGGAGGACCAATGATAGCCGAGATGCGCAAGCATCCGGGTTGAACCGCAATGGACATGGCGATGTTTGCCACACTTCCACCCGAGGGCTCGCGCCCATTCGGCTAACAAAAACCGAACAGCCAACCGGGTGATGGGGAACGGGATTCCGCGTAGACGCTCGTGCATGCGGTTAGCTACAATAGAGTTGGCGTGGATGCTCCAAACACCGCCCCCACCTTCATCCCTCCTTGATTCTCGCGATGCATGCAGAGCCCCAATCGCGGTCGTTCCGTCATCTTATGACGATACTGTTGCTCATGTGCATCAGCGTCAGCGGGCTCGCTCTTCGCCTCCGAGCTGAACAGCCCGCCGAACCATCGGATGCCGCTTCGCTCGCCAACCATCGACCTGTCAGTCTCGTCAACGACGTCGTCCCCATCCTCACCAAGTCGGGATGCAATGCCGGAACCTGCCATGCAAAAGCAGGCAACGGACAAAATGGATTCCAGTTATCCCTTCTGGGTTTCGAGCCGCGGGAAGATTTCGCGCACCTGGTACTCGAAGGTCGCGGCAGACGCATTTCGCTCGCATCGCCCGAACAGAGTCTTCTCCTATTGAAAGCAACCGGGACGGTTCCCCATGGTGGAGGGGCGAGATTCTCCGTGGACTCCGACCGGTATAAAACTTTGCTCCATTGGATTCGACAGGGAGCAATCGACGATCAAGCGACCGCGCCGAAATTGGTTTCGCTCGAAGTGCAACCCGGCCGGAGTATTCTGTCGATGAACGGAGAGCAGCAGCTATCGGTCATCGCCACCTACTCGGATCGCTCTCGCGTGGATGCTACGTCGATGGCGCTTTACGAATCCAATGACTCCGCCATGGCCACAGTTTCGGATTCGGGGCATGTTCGGATCCATGACATTCCGGGCAAGGTCTCGATCATGGTTCGGTACCAAGGTCAAGCCACGGTCTTCATGGCATCCGTACCGCAAGGAGTCGCAGTGGACTCCGTGCCACCGTCCAAGAACTTCATCGACGACTTCGTTTTCAGCAACCTCAAAGAACTCGGCATTCCACCATCGCCGGTATGCGATGACAGCGCGTTTCTGCGCCGCGTCTCGCTCGATATCGCGGGGCGACTGCCCCGTGACGAAGAGGTGGTCGCCTTCCTTCAAAACTCCTCCGAAACCAAACGGGACGAGGCGATCGATCGATTGCTGCAAAGCTCCGAGTATGCAGACTTCTTCGCCAATAAATGGACCGCGATGCTCAAGAATCGTCGCGACGATGCAAGCGACATCACCTCCAACTTCGCTTTCCACTCATGGATCCGCGATGGCCTCCTAGCGAACAAGCCCTACGACCAGATGGTGCGCGAACTCCTTGCGGCAACGGGCACCGTGATCGCGAATCCGCCAGTCGCCTGGTACAAACGGGTCAAGGATCCCAAACAACAACTTGAAGATGTTGCGCAATTGTTCCTGGGTGTTCGCATGCAGTGTGCCCAGTGCCATCATCATCCGTTCGAACGATGGAGCCAAGACGACTACTACAGTCTTGCAGCCTTCTTTAGCCAAGTCGGGCGCAAACCAACGGCGACACGCGGTGAGGATATGATCTTTCACAAACGCGGATTGGCCGGAGCAACCAACGCCAAAACCGGAACCGTCCTGCGACCAGCGACCTTGGGCGAACCGACTCTAACCATCGCTCCCGACGTTGACCCTCGCCTCAAACTCGTCGACTGGATGGCATCCCCTGGAAACCCATTCTTTGCTAAGTCGTTGGTCAATCGCTACTGGAAGCACTTCTTTCGCCGTGGACTGATTGAACCGGAGGACGATATCCGCGATTCCAATCCCGCGACCAATCCTGAACTGCTCGCAGCTTTGGAAAAGCGATTCGTCGAGAGCGGATACGATTTGAAGGAACTGGTCCGCACCTTGGTTCGGTCTCGTGCCTACCAATTAAGTTCGATACCGAACGAGCACAATCTTCGAGACGAGCAGAACTACTCAAGGTACTACCCGCGACGTCTGCAGGCTGAGGTGTTGCTCGATGCGATCGACGATGTCGCAATGACCCGCACCGATTTTCCGAATCTGCCGAGCGGCACGCGCGCCATCGCGCTCCCCGATAACAGCTACAACAACGCATCCCCGTTTCTTCGAGTATTCGGCCGACCGGAGAACGAGAGCGTATGTGAATGCGAACGGATTCAAACTTCGAGTCTCGCGCAAAGCCTGCATCTGATGAACGCGGGGGATATCAAGAGCAAGCTCAGCAACGGCAACGGACGAGCCGAGTTGCTCGCAAAATCCGATAAGCCCATGGAAGATCGGATCGCAGAACTGTATCGAGTCGCCTTTGCGAGAGCACCCTCGAGCGAGGAACTTGCCACCGCGGTCGCCTATTTGAACGAACCGCGGCTCGATGCCCAAGGCAAACCGATCGATCCCGCCCGAGCGTTGCGAGAGAACCTGCACGATTTGCTGTGGGCACTCATCAACACCAAAGAGTTCCTGTTCAATCATTGATCGAGCGATGCCATGATGTATTTAGGACAGATCGACCCTCGAAACGCGATGACTCGAAGGATGATCATGCAATACGCGATCGCGGTTGCCGTGATCATCTCTTTCGCGTTGTGTATCGCTCCGCTCGCATGCGCCCAGTCGGTCTGTTTGCCACTGCCTCGATTGCTGTCGATCATGCCGATGGGGGGCGCTGCGGGTTCCACCTTCGAAGCAACGATCACTGGTGAGAACCTCGAAAATGCGGGAGAGTTGTTGTTCGACCATCCGGGAATCCAAGCCACCGCAAAACGTGATGCGAACGGCAATCGCGAACCGAATAAATACGTGATCACCATCGCACCCGATTGCCCCGTCGGCTTGGTCGAGGCACGCATCACCAGTCGGCTTGGCATCTCCTCGGCTCGTATCTTCTCCGTCGGCAATCTGCCGGAGAGTGTGCGAACGGCGGCGAACACTACCTTGGCGACCGCGATGCCGATGGCGGTCAATTCCGTGTGCAATGCCGAAGTGTCCGCCCGCGCGGTCGATCATTATGTATTCGATGCTCAGGCGGGTAAGCGCTACATCGTCCATTGCTCGTCGCGTGGCATCGACTCCAAACTCGATCCAGTCGTGATTGTCGCCGATGCTCAGGGACGCGATCTTGTTGTCGAACGGACCGGGAACACGCTCGACTTCACGGCGAGTCAATCAGGCAAGCACATCATCAAAATTCATGAGTTGACCTACAAGGGAGGAGCTGGATTCTTCTACCGACTTACCTTGCAGGAACTCGCGCCCGAGTCCACCGTGCCGGTGTTCCCATCGACTCAATCGGTCAGCGCGTTCTCCTGGCCGCCGACCTCTTTGCCCAGTGCGGCAAGCACGATGGAAGATGAGAATATCGATGGCCAGAGCATCACTCTTCCATGCGATATCGCTGGTCGATTCTTGCCCGCAGCCGATGTCGACTCCTATGTCTTCCAAGCAACTCAAGGTGATGTTTGGTGGATCGAAGTGGCATCGGAACGATTGGGACGCCCCACCGATCCATCGATCGTGGTGCAGCAATCGCAAGGAGAAGGGGAAAGCCAAAAGTGGGTCGATCTCGCCGAACTGAACGATATCGCCAGTCCGGTGAAAGTCTCAAGCAATGGATATGCATACGATGGCCCTCCGTTCGATGGAGGATCGACTGATATTCTCGGCAAGATCGAAATCAAAGAGTCAGGAACATTCCGTATTCTGCTAATGGATCTGTTCGGAGGTACGCGTCGCGATCCGAGGAACATCTATCGATTGATTGTGCGCAAGGCCGCTCCGGATTTCGCCGTGGTGGCTTGGGGACTGCACATGGAACTCCGCAACGGGGACCGCAACGCGCTATCGAAACCGCTTGCCCTTCGGGCAGGAGCAACAATTGCACTCGAAGTGGTTGCCGTGCGTCGCGATGGATTCGACGGCGAGATTCAGTTGTCCATGGAAGGACTTCCCGATGGAGTCACCGCCCATGGTCTCAAGATCGCGGCTGGAAAATCGAGAGGGATCGTATTGTTGACCGCAAGCGAGTCGGCAAACCAGTCGCTGTCACAGGCCAAGCTGATCGCCTCGGCAACCGTACAAGATCAAGTCGTGACTCATCCTGTTCGCATCGCTCAGATGGCATGGCCGGTCCCGGATGCCTGGAGCGAAATTCCGAGCCCCAGGTTGGTCAGTGGCCTGCCTGTTTCGGTCACTACATCGGAACTGGCACCCTTGACGATCGCCGCGAGCGAGAAAAAAGTTTACGAAGTCAAAGCAGGTGAAAAACTCACGATCCCATTGCAAATGAAGACTCGGAGCGAGTTCTCGGGATCCGTCTTGCAATTGAAGACCTTCGGACCTGCATTCGAGTCCAATCCTGTTTTTGATGTCTCCCTCACATCCCCGACGGCCGAAGGAATCGTCAATCTCGCTTCGATCAAGCCCGCGCCCGGGGACTACACGATCGCTTTTTATGGCACTGCGGTCCCCAAATACCGATACAATCCTTTGGGTGTGGGGCTCGCGGAGAACGATGTCCGCAAGGCCGAAGCCGAAGTCAAACGGATCTCGGAAGAGTTGGCACAACAAACCCAAGCACTCGCATCCAGCCCGGTTGAGAAAAAATCGGAGGTCGAACAAGTGATCGCCTCCTTGAACATGCAAAAACAAACTGCCGATGCCGCGTTCAACGCCGCATCGAACCATTTGAAGAACGTCACTGCCCAGGCCGCACCCCGAGACACCGCCGAGATTGTGATCTCTGAACCGATCACCATCCGAGTCCTTCCTTGAGGAAACTGAACATGAGCGATCCTTTTTATGCCGAGTCGTGTCAGCAAGGTTGCTGTGGGCCGAACGCTTTTGGGCGCGCGGGTCGTCGTGGCTTTCTGCGCATGGGACTCGGTGGGTTCGCAAGCTTGAGCCTGCCAGGTTTATTCCGATTGCAATCGGCACTCGCCAGCGAAGGTCAAAAACCATCGCGCGAGAAGACAGCTATCATCATGGTTTGGAAGCCAGGTGGATGTTCTCACATCGATACCTACGATCCGAAACCCGATGCGACCAGCGAGTACCGCGGACCGTTCACAACGATTCCTACAAAGGTGCCTGGACTCCTGTTTACAGAACTACTACCTCGCCAAGCTGCCATCGCCGATAAGTTCACGGTCCTTCGCTCCATGCGCCAGACGGCACCTGGGCATCCTGCGGGCTCGATGCAGATGCTTTCCGGAGATCCTGATACGAGAGACAAGCCCAAGCCCAAGTATCCCGACTGGATGACGGTCACCAACTATCTTCGTTCGCAGCAGGAGTCGAGGACCAATCCACTGCCTCGCTACGTGGGGATCAACCCACCGCTGGAGTACAACGGCCCTGCTTATCTAGGGGATATGTATTCCCCGTTCACGGTGTCGGGGGACCCCAACGCACCGAATTTTTCGGTTCCGAATATTGGGCTATCCGACTCCAGTGAAGTGCAGCGGTTGGATCGTCGAAGCAGTCTTCGGCAGAAACTCGATACGATGACGCGAGCGTTCGATCGTCAAGGAGAACTGGGCGCTCTGGATCAATTCGAACAGCAAGCCATTTCGCTGTTGACCAGTCCAGCGACCAAGGAAGCGTTTGATTTGAGCAAAGAAGACCCTGCCACGCGTGATCGCTATGGTCGCAACGCATGGGGCCAGCAACTGTTGATGGCTCGGCGTTTGGTGGAAGCAGGGGTCGAGATTCTGACGACGAGTCTCAGTGGCCAATTGTGTGGCCGCGTCGGCAACTGGGACGATCACGCCGTGAATCATCACGTCTTCGATGCGCTTCGTTTCCGAGCGGCTGCTTACGATCAAGCGGTCACGGCATTGATTGAGGATATCTATGAGCGTGGGCTCGATAAGCGCGTATTGGTAGTAGTGACGGGCGAATTCGGGCGGACGCCGCGTATCGAGTATTCGCCGAGCACGGGGGAGGGGAATGCAAGTGCTCCCGCAGGAACGATTCAGCCGGGTCGCGACCATTGGCCGCGTGCCTTCTCCAACATCTGGGCCGGCGGCGGCATTCGCCCTGGGCAAGTCATCGGCGCAACCGATAAGCGAGGTGAAGATCCGATCGAACGAGCTTGTTCGGCAGGGGATTTTCTTGCGACCATCTATCATCATTTGGGGATCGACGCCGCGACCACCTTCATCAAAGATTTCAACGGGCGCCCAACCCCGATCGTCGATCATGGCAAGCCGATCCCCGAATTGATGGGCTAGTGGTTATGTAGGTTGCTTGCAGCGCGCGATTCAACGAACGATCCACCACTCCATCGCATTGGCAGGTACGGTCACTGACAGTTGAACGCAGCCGTCGTCGTTGATCGGGAGTCGTATTTCCTCTTCATCGCGACGCCGGAAACAAGCGGTCTGGCGTAGTCCCGTGTACTTGACTGAAACACGCAAATGACGATCGATAGGTTTCTCGGTTGGGTTGTACACGCAAAGCATCCCCTTGAACTCCAGGCCCGGGTTAACGTGGAGTATCCAATCCAGGTCTCGTCCGTCCGCGCGCCGGCCATGAACGAAGTCGGACTCGAGGATATCGCGATACTTCTTGAACCAATCGACCTGGTCCTGGACCATGCGGCGAGTATCCTCGGTATCAAACAAACGTGGTCCGCGATAATGCGCCTGGACTCCCATGCCTAAATTAGATTCGAGCATGCGTCGATAGTGATCGATGTGTTCTCGCAGCGGCTCGATGGTGGCCGCCGCGCCACCTCCGTGATACTCGGATAGCGGCACAAACATCCATCCCATGCTGGGTGTCTTGGACCATCCGCCATCATAGATATTCTGACGGGTATGGATCACTTGATCGGCTCGGGGCAACGACCAATTCACTTCGCGATAACCCATGCCGCATTTGTTGGATCCGTTCAGGTAGTAGTAATCCGGAGCGTTGATATAGATCCCTTTGGCCCGCAAGTCTTGATAAAGCGAAGCGATCAATCGGCCCTGAACCCACTGCGAATCCTGTTCTCCGTATTGCAAAGGAGGACGAGGGGTCACGTCGACATCCCCGGGGTAGGGACCATCGTTTTCGAATTGATCAAAACCTGTGCGTTCGTAGAAATCTCTGATCTTCGTCAACCAACGCAATCCCCATTCCGAAGTCACAGCGGGGCATTGACCGTGCGTTGGCTTCTGCCCTTGGGGCGATACGATCATGTTCTGAGAGCCTACGTTGCGCGAAGAAAACAACGAGTAGCTCCCTAGTTCGATCCCCTTGGATTCTGCATAATCGGCCACCTCTCGCCACTGCTGCAAATACGCTGGATCTTGGCTTTCCATGTTGAAGCCACTCCCGAATGAGAGAATGATCGCTTCAAACCCAACGCTTGCCGCATCGTCGATCGCGCGCCGGACGTCGTCGGTTTTATTGCTCAGCAAATGATGGGTCAACGGATTCTCCGTGACCCAGGGGGCGATGGTTCGGTACATCCGCCTCAAAGCCAGACTGCGTCGTTCGCGGTCCCCGCCGTCATATGCCAATTCGAAAACCCGATACGACTCGAAGGTCTCGCCCACTTTCAATCGTTGTGCCGGACCATAGGTGGGCTCGCACACCAGCAAGCATGGAGTCTTGCGCTCATAGTTGACTTGTGTTGCATACAAAGGATCGGTGCGCCAGTGTACGACATGTCGATTTGCATGCTCATGATTGAATCCACCGAAAGCAAAATCGGTTTCCACATGGAGATAGTCCGGATGTGGAATAGCGATTCCCTCCCGATCCTCGACCCAATTGACCTGCTCCACCGCAGCCAATTCCTCGCAGACCAAGCGGTCGATCGTGACGTCGGTCGCGGACTCATTGCGTATCGTGATCCATTTGCACATGAGTGGGATCCCGTCGTAAAGCTCGTAATGGACGCTGACGCGAATCCCCGTCAGTGGCTGCGGTGAACCAGTCTGGTCATCGAGAGAATAATCCATCCGGACCGAGACACCCTTAGGGGGCCATTGAACCGACGGAGCATGATGTCGTCGCTCAAGCCAACCGAACCGCGCTTTGGTCTCCCCGAACTCGATATGGTTTAATCGAAGCGCATCCGCTTGCGCGGTCATATTGGCAAGCCACTCAGAAGTTAAGAATGCATGGTTCGGCTGACCGACCAAACCACCGCAATCGTATGCATGACCATTCACGGTCAATCGAGCTTCCGGGCGTATCGATCGCAGCATGGATTGCTGCGAGACCAGGTTGTCAAACGCAACCGTCGCACCATTGGGGGAAACACGAAAGATTCGACGCAAAAGCCCGTTGTCGAGCGTAAACTCTCGAGGATCGTCGGTACGATAACTTCCAGCCTTGAAACCCGAGGAATCGACCAACCAATCCCGATCGGGTGCACTCGCTTTCAGATGGGGTAGCTCGGCAATCGCTTCGGCGATTTGTTGTGGCGGATTTGCCCCGCTAATGCTCAATGGTGCATAAACAAAAACAAACAAGCAAAGGCTCGCTGCTCGCAACATACGTTCTCTCGTTCCTAATCGTGCGGATATTAATCACAGTGGCTGGAACTTGGCAGTGAAGTGCCGAAGGAAGGGAGGATCATATACCAGTTTCAGCCCTTGGAGTTTCGCCTTGTTTGCGACGACTTCTTGCATTCCTTCGAGGATGTAATCGAAATGGCTTTGCGTGTAGACTCGCCGCGGAAAGGCCAATCGAACCAACTCCATTGCGGACGGACGGAATTCTCCGTTACTTGCGAACGAGCCAAACATGACCGATCCGATCTCACATGCACGGATACCCTCCGCCAAGTACAATTCGCATACGAGCGATTGACCGGGGAATTGATGAGGTGGGATGTGGGGAAGAAATTCCTTCGCATCGATGTAGACGGCATGTCCGCCAGGCGGCTGCACGGTTGGGATGCCGAGTTTATTGAAGCCTTCAGCCATGTAGCGGGTTACTGCCAATCGATATTCGAGATATCTTTCATCGAGCACTTCCTCCAAACCAACCGCCATCGCCTCCAAGTCGCGTGCAGCCAATCCTCCATAGGTGGGAAAACCTTCGGTCAAAATCAAAAGAGCTCGCAATTTTTCGACCCATTCGGTACTTTTCAAGGCGATGAAGCCGCCGATGTTGACCAAAGCATCTTTTTTTGCACTCATGTAACAGCCATCGGCCAGAGAGAAAATCTCTTGAGCGATATCGCGCACGCTTCGATCGCTCTGACTTGGTTCCCGGAGCTTGATGAAATAGGCATTTTCCGCAAACCGGCAGCAATCGATGATGAAGATAATTCCGTGACGCTTGTAGATCTCAGACACTGCCCGGATGTTTTCCAGAGATACAGGTTGGCCACCCCCCGTATTGTTGGTGATTGTGATCATTCCAAAGGGAATCTTTCCACGGTTTTCGGAGAGAAACGCATCCAATCGTGGCAAGTCGATATTTCCTTTGAAGGGATGCCTGGAACGAGGGTCTCGTCCTTCGGGGATTACGAGATCGACCGCCTGTGCCCCGACAAACTCGATGTTGGCTCTCGTGGTATCGAAATGATTGTTCGAAGGGATTTTCATCCCTGGGTTAACGAGAGCTTGGCACAACAGTCTTTCGGCAGCGCGGCCTTGATGGGTGGGAATCACATGCGTGCATCCGGTCAGTTGCCGGACGACAGTTTCGAGTCGTGCAAAGCTTCGCGAGCCCGCGTAGGATTCATCCGCGACCAACATAGCAGCCCACTGGGCAGCGCTCATCGCCGTGGTTCCTGAGTCGGTCAGAAAATCGAACGTGACCACTTCGGAAGGAAGCGCAAAAAGATTGTACCCTGCCCGCTCCAAATGCCCCTCGCGGTCTGCGCGACACAGCATCGCAAGCGGTTCGACCGTCTTGATCTTGAAGGGTTCAATGATTGTTCGGTGCTCGCTCATATTATTGCTTTCTACTTGCCCTTCAGTCGCAAGCGGACGAGAAGGTCATTGAGTGCGGAGTGTCCCGTCGGCGATTCGGGAAGTTTGGATGAGGCATGCAACTCTTCTAGTTCCGCACATGGGTCATCATCTTTTCGTAATCGATCACGGTAAGCCATCCTGTAGTGCGCGTCGCCGCGCTTCGATCAAAAATGCGTTGGCTCGTTCGTAGTCCGGACGGTCCGGCAAGGAAGTTTCTTGAAAAGAGCGTTCGAACTCGATTTGCAGTTGTTTGCGGTAGGCGTCCACCTGAGCGAATGTCCACTCCCCTCGCTTGATGGCGAGCAACTGATCGCGCTGATCACGGACCCTGACGATCAATTCCCCTTCTCGCAAAACATCAATTCCGGAAATCAACAAGCGAATCAAATGCATCACGTGTTTCCATTTGACCCGCCCTTGATTGCGGATATCGGTCTGCATTTTCTTGAACTGCGACGCTACGTAGCCCGAGTAGGTTTGGAACACGAGTTTTGAGAGAAACACCTCTCGAATAGAGAGCAACTCCTGAGCCAGCGGCGTCGCCAATTCTACGATAGGTGAGTAGAGGCATTCGAGGACGTTGGGGTTCGCTTTGAGCGCTAGAACGATGAACTTCTGCAGTTCCCAGTACGCTTCCTGGGTCTCGTCATTTTCGAGTTGTTCCGGCACACCGAAGAGTGACCAATGCATCTGGGCCGACGGCAGATAGAATCCGCGGCGATCCGTATCAGACTGTTCATCATCCAAACCGTAAGCTCGCGAACCGATCACGCAACGATAGATCACGCGATCGAAAAGGCCCGATGTGCTGAGCGTCGATGCGTTTGGCCGAATCTGACCACGCTGGAATTCCGCCAGCCGGACCAACTGATCGTGATGGATTTGAGCCTCGAAACCATCGCTGAACTTGACACGGTAAGGATGTGTGCGATCGAGAGGCGAACGGATAATGACCGCGACGGAGCCCATAGGGTGCGCGGTGCAGCGATTCGGGTACAGAATCTCCTTCTGGACAACGACCTGGGTACCTGGCGAATAGATCAAAGGCTCCGTCACTCTGATTACGTTCGCAAGATGCCATCCTCGAGGGAGGCGACTACCTGAGCGCCGTGAATATTTACATTGACATCAGTGAAAATCTTCTTGATCAAACCATCAGAACCGATAATCAGTGTCGTTCGCTTGGCTATCGGCATACCTGACGAGGTCTCCGTCAGCGCTCCATAGGCAGTAGTTACTTTGCGATCCACGTCGGCGAGAATATCGAAATTCAGCTTGTGCTGGTCGGCGAACTCCTTCTTCGAATCGACAGGATCTAGGCTGACACCAAACACCTTAGCTCCGAGTTGCTCGATTTGAGCCTTGCGTTGGCTGAAGTCGAGCGCTTCGACAGTGCAGCCCGGCGTGTTGTCCTTGGGGTAAAAATAGAGGACCACACCGCTGTTGCCTCGGAATTGTTCCAAATCAACCATCTCACCTTCTTGGTTTGGCAATCTCACTTTGGGAGCGGTCTGCCCCACCTGTGGCAAGTTGAATGAGTTGATAACGAGAAGAACATCCATCACACTCAGGCTACCATCGCCGTTGGTGTCCAACATGGGGCCGCGATAGTCGGTGGGCTTTGTACCCAACGGACGCATTCCCGCCTGATTGATATCATTGATCAGAATCAATGCGTCGATCGGCTCGACAATTCCGGACTGGTTCACATCCAAAGGCAGGGTCGAATTCTGCCAGTCCGAGGCGCACAGGTATCTCCCCTCAAGTGCTTCGCATTGGAGTCTACGACGTGCCATGGACTTTACCTAAGCGAACAGTGACAACGGTACCAGCGTCTTATCCAAATTCCTGCGATTCCGATTTTACCCTGCTGATCCAGGACTTTGTAGGTGATTTTGGATGAGGAAACCGTTGATTTAGTTCCCCCTAAGACGGTGATGCCGAATTTGCTGGGCTCATGCGAAGTCAGTCTGCCCAGTCGATGTGCCACCCTGATGGTGATCGGCGGCGATGACGTAGTAAAGGGCTGGGACAACGAACAGAGTAAATGCCGTTCCGATGGCCATTCCCGCTACCAAGATAATACCGATGCTGTTGCGGGCTTCCGCACCCGGACCGACCACCATCACCAGCGGGAAATGCCCGAGAACCGTGGCGGCTGAGGTCATCAGAATAGGGCGCAGACGGGTCTTGGCGGCCTCGACGATCGCTCCCAACTTCGTCATCCCCTCGGCCTGCAGATGATTAGCGAACTCAACGATCAAGATCCCGTTCTTGGCAACCAAGCCTACCAGAGTGATCAATCCGACTTGCGAGTAGATGTTGATGGTTGTCCATCCGGTAAAGGTCCAGGCCAGGGCGCTGGAGATCGCGAGCGGAACACTGCCTAGCAAGACGATCAGCGGGTCCCGAAAGCTCTGAAACTGTGCGGTCAGGGTCAGGTAAATCAGGATCATTGCGAAGCTCATGGTCACCACGAACGCAGCTCCCTCGCTCCGAATCTGTCGCGACTCTCCGCCGTAATCGATTTTCGCATCTTCGCCGAGAACCTCGCGAGCGATTTCCTCCAGTGCTACCATGCCATCGGCCTTAGTCATCCCTGCGCCCACACTTGCAGTCAATCGCAAGCTGTTCTGCTGTTGGAATCTTTGCAGCGAGCGAGGTGCCACTTTAGGGTTGATCGAAACGAATGACGAAACAGGGATCATCTGGGACTCGTTACTCGTTCCGCCAACTCCCGTGAAAACCGGTGAACGAACTTTCAAATCCAGGAGCGACATCGCGTCGCGTCGGGATTGCTCTTCGAGTTGCGGTATGACTTGGTAGTTGCGGTTGAAGTAATTGAATCGATTGACATAGGCTCCACCGAGCAGGACACCGAGTTCGCGGCCGACCGCTGCGAGGTCCATCCCTAAATCCGCAACTCGCATGCGATCCACCTCGACGATCGCTTGGGGCAAATCGATTTTGAGATCGGTG
>JBILVV010000088.1:0-13689 GCA_044370255.1 Pirellula sp. | reverse complement strand
CCTTTGCCGACAATTTGTCCGGCTTGCGCTCCGAGTTCTTCGATCGATCGATCGGTTTTGACGATCAACTCGACATCCGCACTCCCCGCGCCGGGCAGTGAACTGGGCAGGCCAGGATATGCCTTGATGCTGGTCGCATCAGCGACCTGCTTGTATACATCGTTGAGCATCTGCTCGGTATTCCTATCGCGATGGTCAAATTCGACGGTGCGAATGCCTCCGAAACCGCCGCTGGAGAACGCAACGGCCCATACATAATTGACTTCAGGAATACCTTGGAGTTTGCGCGACAGTTGCGAGATCGCTTCGGAGGTGGATTCCAAAGATGCATCGGGTGCCGCCTGAATCCCCATAGTGATGTTGCTTTGATCTTCCACCGGTGCCAATTCGCGACCGCTTTGCTGATACAGTGGCCCAGCGAACAGGGTGATCATGACCGTCATCGCGATGAGTGCCCATCGGATCTGTATCGCGAACTGGACAGCGGTACCGTAGACTTCCTTCAGCCAATCGAAAAAACGATTGGTTTTCCGGGTTAGCCACCCTTCGCGACCTCCTGCGGAGATCAAGTACGCGCTCATGATCGGCGAGAGTGTGACGGCTGCAAAACCGGATACGATCACGGCAGCCGCCAGCGAGAAGGCGAACTCCTTGAAGAGCATGCCTGTGAGCCCCGTTTGAAATCCGATCGGAGTGTAGACAACCGCCAGCGTGATGGTCATAGCGATGATCGGTCCTACTAGCTCGCGCGACCCGAGGACGGCGGCGCGCAAGCGACTCTTACCCTCCTGAATATGCCGTTGAATATTCTCAACGACAACGATCGCATCGTCGACAACCAGTCCGACCGATAGCACAATCGCAAGAATCGTCAATAGATTCAGGCTGAAGCCCATGACGTACATCAGCATCGCGGCACCGATCAGCGAGACCGGCATGGCGATCAGAGGAACCAAAGCTGTCCTGATCGAACCGACGAAAAGGAATACCACGACACCGACGATTAGGATGGTTTCAAACAGTGTCTTACTGATCTCGGTGAGCGCCTCCTGCATGAACTGAGTCGCATCGAAAGCGACATCTGCATTCAAGTGCTTGGGAAGCGTACCGCGCAGTGCGTCCAACGCTTCGCGAAGTTTCCTGGAGACCTCGATTTCATTGACGCCGGGGAGGGGCCATACCGAGATGTAAACTGCATCATGTCCTTTATACATGGCGACCGCGCCTGCTTCTTCGGCACCCAGTTCCACGCGGGCGATATCTTTGAGCCGAATCGTTCCGGACGGACGTTGGACGACAACGAGTTCCTCGAACTCTTCAACCGATTTGAGGTCAGTATTGGTGACCAAATCGACTTGATTGTCCTGATTCTTCACCCTGCCAATTGCGGCCAAAAAATTATTGCGTTGAAGCGCGGAAAACACCTCGCCAGCGGTAAGATTCAGTTCCGATAGTTTCTGCGGAACAATCCAAATGCGCATCGCGGGCAATCGCCCCGCCTCGATGCCGATGCGCTGGATGCCATCGACCGTGGACAACTGAGGTTGAATGTTTCGGCTGAGCCAATCGGTGATCTGGGAGATATCCCACTCGTCCGAAGTGAAGCTTAAATACATCGACGCGTTCGGTCGATCCGCCCGCTCAATGTAGACCGAGGGGGGCTCGGCATCCGAGGGGAGTTCGCGCCGGATTTGTTGCAGTCTCGCATTTACCTCCGTGAGCGCCTGGGTACTGTCGTGGTTGAATTTCAATCGGATTTTGACTTCGCTCGAACTTGCGGTGCTCGACGATTCAACGTAATCAACTCCTGCAATCGACGATACCGCACGTTCGATCGGAACGGTAAGGAATCCACGGATCGTCTCAGCACTCGCTCCGATATAAAACGTGCGGATGGTGATCGAGGTACTTTCGAAGCGAGGGAACTGCTGGATCGGCAGCAGAAAAATAGTGCGAAGCCCGACTAGCACAATGGCCAGGTTGAGGACCATCGCAATGATCGGATATCGCAAAAAGAGATCAGTGATCGATTTCAACTCAATTCAGCTCCCGCTCTTCTCGGAGTTGAGACGAACATCTCGTACTGCCAGCCCCGGACGTAACTTGAAGGCCCCCTGCGAGATGACTCGATCACCCAATACAACTCCCTCTTGAACCACTACCAAGTTGTCGAGATTCTGCATAGTCTTCACTGGCCGAGGCACCGCTCGATCCACTCCCTTGTCATCGGCGACCACTACGTATACGTAGGAGCCCTCAGGGGATCGCAGTACAGCTGAGGCCGGAATTACCATCGCTTTGTTCTTCGGGCCGTACTCAATGAACACGTTCATGGAATCGTTGGGCGAAGGAGGATCCTCCGATGCAGTGCACTCGGCGCGTACCATCAAGTTGCGAGTGAATCGATCCGATCGCGCATCGACAGCAATTACAGTTGCTGCTGCCGGTTTGCCTTGGACCTGGATTGTTACTCTCTGGCCAGGTTGAATGTAGCTCGATATTCCCTGAGGTATGGCAAAGTCGACATAGAAGCGATTACCGGTTCCAGTCAATGTTGTCAGTTCGATTCCTTCCGGTAAGTACTGCCCTACAGAGACATTGATCAAACCAACCCTCGCATCATAGGGTGCCCTGAGACTGCGCTTCGCGATCACTGCATCGAGCCGTTCGATTTCCGCTTCGGCACTCTCTTTATCGAACTGGCTTTGCTCCAGTTCGGTGCTGGATGCAGCACCCGTTTCACTCAAGCCGGTCAATCGTTTGAGCGATCGAGTCGCCATGTTGAGTTTGGCTTGGGCCGATTTCTTGGCTGCGATCTCGACGCTGCTGTCCAATTCGAGGAGCAGATCACCCTGTTTCACCGTCTGGCCGGAGTTCACATGCAAGGCGATGATCCGGCCGCTGGCCTCGGTGCGAACGGTCATCCACTGAGGCGCAACAACCGTTCCGATCGAGGTGGTGGATTGCCGATATTCGGATTCGTCGACATGTTCGATGCGAACCGACTCGACCACCTCTGGAGGGGCTGGTTTGCTCTTTGCCTCTGCACCTTGCCGCGTTTTATAGGCGATCAGGCCCCATCCAATCCCAGCGGTAGCGGCCAGAACGATGGCGGACCCCACGAATACCCGGAAAAAATGGCTAAATCTGATGCCTGGTGTAGTAAAGTTGACCATTCATGCCATCGTGCCTCAGAGGCCGAGGAATCACAAGCGCGAATTCGAAACAAAATGTATCAAGGCCAAGCGTTTTGAACTGTTTCAGCGGAAAACTGCCTCGGATTCTGGCTGCACATACCAAAAGCCACACGGTCAATTAACTTAGTAACCAGATTTTCAAAACTCAGACTTTTCCGGATCAAGTTTATTCTCTCCAGAAGCAAGGGATAGAAATGTTGAATCGCAATGCGACTTGGAAAAACGCAACTCTGGCAATCGCGATTGCCGCTGGGATGATTGCCCCGAACGTCTACGCACAGGATTCCGACGAGCGAAAAGATGAGATGCCAGGGATCAACTCCGGGTTGATTTCTCCCCTGAGATTCCGCGGCATCGGCCCCGCGTTCATGTCAGGTCGTATCGGGGACATCGCGGTTGATCCAGTGAATCGATCTACCTGGTACATCGCGGCCTCTTCGGGGGGCGTTTGGAAGACGACCAACGCGGGAGTCACCTTCTCTCCGATCTTCGATGGCTACACATCGTTTTCGATAGGATGCGTGACGGTGAGTCCTCACGATCGACATACAATTTGGGTCGGCACCGGTGAAAACAATTCACAGCGCAGCGTTGCTTATGGCGATGGCGTTTACAAGTCAACTGATGGTGGGCAGTCATTTTCTAAGGTCGGTTTGGAAAACAGCGAACACATCGGAATGATCGCCGTCCATCCCACTGAACCCAACACTGTCTTCGTCGCTGCTCAAGGTCCTCTGTGGAAAGATGGTGGCGATCGCGGACTTTACAGAACCACCGACGGTGGAAGGTCCTGGTCGAAAGTGCTCGACATCAGCCCGATGACCGGTGTCAATGAAATACACATCGATCACGAGAATCCGGATGTGATGTATGCCACCTCCTATCAACGACGCCGCCATGAATGGGTCTTGATCGACGGCGGTCCTGAGTCAGCGATCTACAAGTCCACCGATGGAGGAAACACTTGGCGCAAAGCCAATCGCGGATTGCCCGGCGGTGACCTCGGACGCATCGGACTCGATATCTCCCCCGTGAACTCCGAAGTGGTCTACGCCGTCGTCGAAGCAGGCGAAGGCAAGGGAGGATTCTATCGGAGCAAGAATCGAGGCGAGACATGGGAGCGCGTGGGCAACTATGTCTCTAGCGGCCCGCAATACTACAACGAAATCGTCTGCTGCCCGCACAACATTGATCGAATCTATGCACTCGATACCAATCTCATGGTCAGTGAAGATGGAGGCAAGACCTTCGTCCCGGCCGGCGAAGATGACAAGCACGTCGACAATCATGCCATCGTCATCGACCCAGCGGATCCCAATCACCTGATTGTCGGATGCGACGGCGGGATCTACGAAACATGGGATCGCTGCAAGACGTATGACTACAAAGCGAATTTGCCGATCACTCAGTTCTACCGAGTCGCAGTATCCAACGAAAAACCGTTCTATTACGTTTATGGTGGAACGCAAGACAACGCCACCCAAGGTGGACCATCGCGGACCAACAACGATCATGGCATCCGCAACAGCGATTGGTTTGTGACGGTTTTCGGCGATGGATTCGAACCAGCGGTCGATCCTCAAGATCCCGATACGATCTATTCTCAATGGCAATACGGCGGCCTGGTGCGGTACAACCGCAAAACCGGTGAGCGAGTCGACATCAAGCCTCAAGAATCCAAAGAAGGACCACCCTTGCGATGGAATTGGGACTCGCCTCTGTTGATCTCCCCTCATAATCCCAAACGAATTTACTACGCCTCGCAGATCCTCTTTCGAAGCGAGGATCGCGGAGACAACTGGACCGCTATCAGTCCCGATCTGTCGCGCCAAATCGATCGCAATCAACTCAAAGTGATGGGCCGCGTTTGGAGTGTCGATGCCGTTGCAAAGAACTCATCGACCTCGCTCTACGGCAACATCGTTTCTCTCGATGAGTCGCCGCGAGTGGCAGGACTCCTTTATGTCGGGACCGATGAAGGATTGGTTCAAATCAGCGAGGATGGCGGCGGAGCGTGGCGCAAGGTCGATCAATTCGGAACTCTCGATGTCCCCGAGTTCGGATACATCAACGATATCGAAGCCGACCTCCACGATGACAATACCGTTTACGTCGCCGTGCAAAATCATAAACGAGGGGACTTCAAGCCCTACATCTTGAAGTCGACCGATCGCGGTCGCACCTGGTCCGAGATCACCGGCAATCTGCCGGTGCGAGGAAGCGTTTACACGCTCAAGCAAGACCATGTGAATCCAAAACTTCTCTTCTGCGGGACCGAGTTCGGCGTTTTCTTCACGGTCGATGGGGGTGAGAAATGGGTCGCGATCAAATCGGGTTTGCCCCCGATTTCCATTCGCGATATGGAGATTCAACGTCGTGAAAACGATCTGGTCTTAGCAACCTTTGGACGGGGCTTCTACATCCTGGACGATTTCTCCCCGCTTCGCGATCTGAAGCCTGAACTGCTCGAGACCAATCACATGTTCCCGATCAAGAAGGGGCTGATGTTCCAAACGGTCACTCCGATGGGGGTCTCGGACCGCGGCTTCCAAGGAGCCAACTTCTACACCGCACCCAACCCCGATTATGGAGTCACCTTCACGTTCTACCTCAAGGAGGAACTGAAGTCGAAGAAATCGGAGCGGGAAAAGAAAGATCGCGAGCGCAGCAGCGCCGGTAAAGATGCACCGTATCCAAGCTGGGAAGACCTCAAGGCCGAGGATCGTGAAGTGGGTCCATCTCGATGGTTGACGATCCGCGATGCGGCTGGCAATGTTGTTCGAAAGATCCCAACGTCAACCGACAAAGGGATGGTGCGCACGACATGGGACTTCCGACATGCGGGTGGCACAGGAGGAGGACGGCGTCGATCCGCTGGTGCTGGACCAATCGCTGTACCAGGCAAATACACGGCCGAGATTTCACAGATGGTCGAAGGGAACGTGACCGAAGTGCTTCCAAAAGTCGAGTTCGAGATTGAGCCACTCACGTTTGGTGACACGACCGAGATCAATCGCCAAGCCATCCTCGAATTCTCGAAGCAAGTGCTCAAGCTCGCCAACGCGGTGAGCGCTGCAACACAGCAAGCGAGCGAAGCGTCCGAGCATTTGGCTGCGATCGAAGCACTGACCAAATCGGCGGCTGAAGTCGACCCTGCTTTGTGGAAAGAGATCCGCGCATTGCAGTTACGATTGCTCAATGTTCAGGAGAAGTTCAGTGGCGATCCAACGCGAACGCGTCGGAATGAAGACGCGATGCCGGGATTGCAGAGCCGGTTGGCAAATTCCATGATGGGGGCGATGGGGAGCACGACCGGTCCAACCGGAACCCATCGTCGACAGTATGAGATTGCCGGAGAAGAGTTCGATGCGGCATTGGTCGAGCTAAATCAGTTGCTCGGGACAGACATTCCGGCGCTGTTGAAGAAACTCGACGATGTCGGCGCGCCGTGGACTCCTGGCCGCGCGATTCCGAAGTGGAAGTGATACTTTCCGCGGTTTTGAAAACTTTTCCCGCAGATAAATAGCTACGGATTCACCGTCGTGAAGGGTTGCGTCCACGCCTGCTGCTTCTGATCGTCGAAGATGGGATCGACAGGAGCAAGGCTGCTGGTAACTACCGCTCGCACAATCGTTTCTCCATCGACCAAGCGGTAGGAGGACTCAAGATCCTGCGTGGTGTATGCGACCCGGCCGATCTGATCCAACTCGGCATCGGCGGTGGTGACCAGATACTGGGTGGTGTAGATTACGCCCGGTTCTTCTTGGATGGAAAGCGATAGTTTCCGACGATCCGCATCCCACTGAACATCGCGCAGTGAGACGCCGCTGGATGCGTAGAAGTCCCCTGCTTTCATCGCTCGAATCAGATGCTCTGGAGTCAAGTATTGGGAACGGACCATAACCCATCCTCGGCCAGGTCGACTACCTGGCTTGCCAAAATATTCATGGCTGTCGTCGGTCCCGATACCGAACAAGATGCTGCCGCCAAGTTTGTTGACGCGAAGATGATTTGCCAAGTCCCACATACGCTCAATCCCTGGGTTCTTGTCGTCCCCCCGATGATTGACACCGGGATGGCCGTTGTAAACCTCGAAGAACCGCTCGGCCATGACAGCCGCCAAGTCCTCAAAGGTGATCCCGTAGCCGAAGTTGGGATGATTGAGGTGCATGAGGATCTCGCGGCCCCGAGCTCTCTCTTGTTCGAGTACAGCCCGTAGATTGTTTTCCATAGCTTCGCGAACCGTTTTTCCACCCAATGGCTTGATGACCTCAGCCAGGTTCGTCGCATTCATATGTACCGGTTTGCCTTCGGCCCTGTCGGTGATTTCCTCGGACGGGATCAAGATAAAACGGCCACGTTCTTCAAGAAGGTATCGATACTCGTCGAGAGGCTTCAAACGCACCTCGAGCGAGTCGTTGGTGTCCCCCCTCGTTTCGACCCAATTAGCACCGAAGCGTTGACGATACTTTTCCAAGCCATCCTTGGCACCGCGGGCTTGAATCGATTTGAGAGACATCCAACGAGAACCCTCCTGCAAGACGTTATGATCGGAGATTGCAAGAAAGTGGTAGCCTCGCTGTCCATACCAATCGGAGATCATCTCCGGGAAATCATTTCCATCGCTCCAAAGCGAGTGGGTGTGCAGATTTCCTTTCCACCATTTCGGAGAACTGTTCGCTTCGGGAATACTATTGACTTCTGTAGTCGATATTGATGGAGCCGACACGCCAGGGGATTGAAAAAAGGCGGTGACGTTCGGTAATGGAGCGGAGACAGTGATGGCTAAACTCAGGTTCAACGCTATCCCGTAAGCGACATGTCGGTTCATAGTGATTGGACTGGTGGAAAGGAGTCAACGTGAGACAAACCTTTAGTTTACCGCGAATTCGCTCGGCTTTCGGTAGGGGGACCGGGGCAGAAGCGTCAAAGTTTTGATGAAGAATACAGATATCGTATAATGGTTGCAGGTTGATCGCCTTGATTTGCCTGCAGGATGTCGCACGGATCCAAATAGCGGTAACTTTAGGAACATCTGCGATGAACGAATTGGTTTGTATCAGCAAGCACATGACATCCGCGGAAGCTCACGTTGCGAAACTCGCTTTGACGGAAGCTGAGATTCCTTGTTTTCTAGCCGACGCGAACTGCGCTGGGCTTTTCTCAAACGCTTTGGGGGGTGTCAATCTGATGGTCCCCGCCACTGAGGTGGAGCGAGCGAACCAGATACTCAATAGCTCAACGTTCGATGGAGAGGATCTCATCGGAGATGCCTGGCATCAGATGACACCGGGCGAATCCGAGAATGTCGCCGATGGAAACGATCTATTGGTCCGACTCAATGAACGAGAGGAGAGCGCTGACCGAGCCTTTCGAGCATCGCTGCTTGGCTTCTTGTTCCTACCCTTGCAACTGTATGTATTATACTTACTGGTATTCAAGGTTTTGGTTGGCAACCAACCATTGAACCCTCGTTCGCAGCGGAATGCGTGGATGGCACTGGCGATATGCATTCCATCTCTCTTATTGCTCTACGCGTTAGTTCGGCTACAGGCGTAATCAGCTTTTGGAGCCACGTCAAAAAAATTTCTAGCAAAGGAACCTTTTGGCGTCCACCCAAACAGGCCCAGTAGGATTCGAACCTACGACCTACGGATTAGAAATCCGTTGCTCTATCCAACTGAGCTATGAGCCCTCGATAAGCGTCTTATTCTACACACAGCAGGGCGTCATGGACACCCGATGATCAATCTTTCGGTACTGCGTCGCTTGGGCGAAGGCCACCGTGTGGACAATTAGGCCATCGACAGATTCTTTGCCCAACTAAAGTTCCGAACGGGGAAGATTGGCATGCAACCCGAGGTCGTTCTCGCTGTTCCCGTTCGGAACAAAAATGAAAGAAAGATGCCCCACGGATTCGCGAGGCATCTTTTTATTTGCATACGACTGAAGGTTTTCCAGCCTGCTTGCGTCTACTGCACTAGAACGTGAAGATCATGTCGCCACCGAGAGCGGCTTGGCTTGATGCATGCCTTGGCTCGTTGAATCCAACATCTTCCTTGTCCCAAACCCAACGGCATTCCGGACGGAACAGGAGGTTGGATGTGGCTCGGTAGTTGAAGCCCATGGTGTAGTTGTAGACGTCTTGGTTCTGAACAAAAGCCTGACCTACGTTGTTGTCGCCACCAATGTTGAACCACTCAAACCGCTGACCGAAAGCCCATCGATCATTGATTTGATAAATCAGATAATTGATGTTGCCGAACGTATTGCGGGCGGTGATCTGATTCTCATACTTGGTGTAGAGAACATCGGTCTGCGAAATATACGTCAGCTTGTCCGTCAACTTGCCCGTGAGGATACCGCTGTGTATCTGCCCACGCTCTCGTGGGATGGCGGAGGCAGACTCACCGAACCGTCCTTGGCATGTGGTGTAGACAAACGACCAATCATCAGACAGGGTTCTCTTGAAACCACCGAGGTACGCATCCCCGGTGTTCTCGAAACCACTATCCCAGCCGGTGACCCAACCGTTGTAAATCTCGGTGCTGTCGTCCAACTTGTAGGTGGTCAATGCACCCGTGTGGGTGAATGGCTCAGCGTTGTAGAACGTGAACTGGCGGCTGTAGAAGAAGTTACCGGTTGCAGCAACCACTTCGTTACCGATGATCGTGAAAAACTTACCAAGCTTCACGCTGAAGTCACCGACGGCTACTTCGCCATACAATTGTGGGAGAGCATGGCCGTAATGGGCTCCGTTGTCCCAGTTCGTGTCCCAATGGCCAGGTTTTCCGAATGCCTGTGTATCTGGAGCATCGGTACCGTAGAGGTAGTCGATACGGCCGCCGATATCTATACCGTTGGATCCGTCCGCCTTCCGTTCAGCGTACAACCACTGTTGCTGCAACTGCAAATTGCGAGGATAAGTATTGAAGCCAAGGCGACTGCCATCCGTTGGAATCAAGTTGTTCGCGTAGGCATGATAGCCAACTTGCGACCAGCCACCGATGGTGAAGCCGCCAACTGGGCATGGGAACAGCTTCCATGGGTTGTCGAGGCATCGATTGTGGTCGAATAGACCGCCACCGAGGAGCCCACCGCCAAGAAGACCTCCACCACCTCCGCAGAGGCTGTCGCAACCGTTGCCATCGCAACCGTTACCGAGATCGCAGGCGCCTTTATCGCAGCCAGCGGTCGCAGTCGCTGGTGCAACGGGAGCCGCAGCACCGTCGCTTGGGGAAGTAGCTGGTGCAGCAGCTTTCCCTTCGTCATAGTAGCTGTAATAAGTGGCGGGAGCATAACGGGGAGCTGTTCGGTTGGTTTGACCGAAGGCCGTTCCCGAGATACAAGCGCTAGCAATCATTGCACTGAGCGCGAGTCGGCTAAATTTCATGGTTCTGGAACTCCTATCCTGAACTAAATCGGCAACGCTTAACGTTTGGTTTGCGGCCTTCAACAAATACGGCCATTCGTGTTGCGGAACGTTCATGTCCGATCGAGAACCGATCCTCCGTGACGGCTGATGCGGCAATAGAGAGGGTTCATCCATGAACGGCCTGCACCCTTGAGTATCGGAGGTTGATTTCCATGAAGTTCACGACAATCTCAACTCCAAGCCACATCCGAATCCATGAATTTGCCAAAACTGGTAAAATGTACTGGTTAAGAGAAAAGTTCGGCCGTGAAGCGAGAGGTATCGATTGATTGACTACCGTTTACGAACCCGCATCGTCGCTGGCGAAGGAGCAATTGAACGCTTGGGAGCTCTGGCGAAGGAAACTGGAGTTGGCAAGGCACTCATTGTCAGTGATTCCGGGGTCGTCGATGCTGGTCTCTACGACATGGGGGTTCGCTCTCTGTCAGCTGTGGGGATTGAAACTCGGGGATTTCATGGCCTGAGCGAGAACCCAACGACCATCCACGTCGACAGCGGCCTGGCAATTGCCCGCCAGTTCGAACCCGACCTCATCGTCGGTCTCGGGGGAGGCTCGAGCATGGACTGCGCCAAAGGAATTAATTTCCTTTATTCCTGCGGCGGAAAGATGGCAGACTACTGGGGAGTTGGCAAGGCAGGCAAGCCGATGCTCCCCTTCATCGCAATCCCCACCACCTCCGGCACCGGGAGCGAGATGCAGTCATTTGCTCTCATCAGCGACCCTGATACCCACGTGAAAATGGCCTGCGGGGATCCCTATGCCGCGGCGGCGATCGCGATTCTCGACCCGCTTCTGACCCTGACCCAACCTCCGAAAATCACCGCACTGACCGGCATCGATGCCCTGACTCATGCCCTGGAAACCTACGTCACTACCAAACGAAACGCAGTCTCGGAATGTTTCTCGCGCGAAGCCTGGTCGCTGTTGTCCCGGGGATTTCCTTGCGTCATCGAAGAACCTTCCGATATCGTCGGACGTACCCAAATGCAACTCGGAGCGGCGTTCGCAGGGATGGCTATCGAAGCGTCGATGCTCGGAGCCGCGCACGCGCTGGCAAACCCGCTCACGGCATTTCTCGGAGTCCCTCATGGTCAAGCCGTCGGATTGATGATGCCTCACGTCGTCCGATTCAACCATCCCTTGGTCGAGCATCGTTACGAAGAGTTGGCGCATCTCCTGCCTAATGTGTCGCACGATGTTCGACGGTCAGGAGCAGAGATCGTCGCCGATCGCTTTACCGATTGGCTTCGCATGGCCGGTCTAGCAACGCGACTGAGCGATCTGGAATCCTGGGATGGCAGCCAAGATTCCTCACGAATCGAAGAACAACTTCATGCGATGTCGGAGATGGCCGGCAAGCAGTGGACGGGGACCTTCAACCCTCGTCCCGCTTCGGTGACTGATTATTTAGCCCTCTATCGAACGGCTATGTGATCTTCAGCGATCGCTCCAGGGCGAACTATCCCAGCGATACCAGTTGGTCTCATCGCCATGGTCCCCGCCCTCCCGATCGTCCTGATCATCCCGGTCGTTGACTTCGTCTGGGATGCTCGAAGGCTCATCCATCAAGCCTTCGAACAACTTCGGTGCATCGACTTGTTCGTATTTCGATTGCTGGTAATCCGACAATTCGTCCGAGGGTTCCGTTTCTTCGGATTCCTCGGATTGTGTTTCGTAGCAAGCTCGCACTTCTTCGGTAACATCCGATAGTCGAAGTCCTTCTTCAGCGGCGATCTCGCGGCATGCATCGTATTCGGGTGAGAAGAGCACCTGGCCGTCAGGAAGTTGATATACCTTGCCGGGAACCAAGCCCCATGGGGTTTCGACATCGATGGCCGCACGTGTCAAAATCGTTCGGGATTGATAACGCCATCGAACGCCGAGAGTCCCCGTGTGTTGGAACAAAACCGATTCCATAGTTTCGCGATCTTCAGGCTTGGCGATCACCGAAAGGAGCGTGCCGGGACGATTTTTCTTCATTTGGATCGGGATCAGGAAAACATCGAGGGCACCTGCATTCCAAAGTCGCTCGACGGCAAAGCCTATTTGTTCGCCGGTAACGTCATCGAGATTGGTTTCGAGTACGACGACAGTGGAACCATCATTCTTGCGAGCCTTCCGTTTTCGCGATGCCGTTTGAGCGACGGACTCACCGATCAAAAGCCGAAGCAGATTGGGGCGATCCTCGAGGTCGCGCGCGCCAGCCCCATAACCGATGCGTGCAACTTGCATCGATGGCAGTGAGCCATACTCGTGAACCAGTTCCCTTAGAATCGCCGCCCCCGTCGGAGTCGTCATTTCTTTCGGAATGCTACACGGAGCGATCGGCACATCGCGAAGCAACTCGGCGGTCGCAGGGGCTGGAATAGCGACTCGGCCATGAGCGATCTCGATCCAACCGGTCCCGGTGGGTACCGGCGATGCAAAAGCCTGTTCGATTTTCAAACTGGTCCATGCGATCGCAGTACCGACAATATCGACAATCGAGTCGATCGCTCCTACTTCATGGAACGTAACTCGATCGATGGTCGTGCCGTGAACTTTCGCTTCGGCTCTGGCCAGGCGTTCGAAGATGCGAAGGGCGAGCCTTTGAGCCGATTCCTCGATCGAGCTGTTTTGGATCACTGCGTGGACATCGCTCAGCGTTCGATGGGAATGTTGCTCCGGATGCTCGACCCGCACGGCCAGCCCACGGAACCCTTGCTTTGTGACCGAAACGAAATCCACTGAGGCGAGAAGATCCAGGCTAGCGACCCCGCTGAGAATCCGATCTGGATCCGCACCTGCGTCGACGAGGGATCCGAGGCACATGTCCCCCGCGATACCACTGAAGCAGTCCAAATAGGCGATTCGCATGGCTTTGACGGTTTGGAAATAGGGTGGTCGCGATGGAGCGATTGCCCAGGGGTGCGAACAAGGGATGGTAGTGGGTATCCCCGGGGAAACCCACTTGACCGTCTGATTGTAATTGGACGGTTGGCGGTCGGCCGACGGGCGGGTTTTGAAGTTTGGCTTTTGGGAACAATCTCAACCCGAAACGTAAGTTTTGATGTTGC
>JBILVV010000145.1:0-10739 GCA_044370255.1 Pirellula sp. | reverse complement strand
TTGAAGCCACGGCAATGACCGCATTGGATTTACGAATCAGCATCTCGAAAAAGACGAACCAAATACCATTTTCATAAATTGCGAATGGATCGGCTGCAGCGAATCCACCTAGTGGCTCGAGTTCGCGTCGATCGAAGAGCGGTTCAGGTCGCAAACCATGTTGAAGATTGGCGAGCGAGTCAGCGTTTGTGAGGCCGAGCGACCACGCGCTTTCCATGAACTAACCCAGTTTCTGAACAATCGTCTAGCCGGAATTCAGCATCGCTGAATCACATCTTCGCCAAATCGTTCCATCTCTTCCAATTGAGGACTGCATTGCAAGAGTAGCAAATCGACTCCCGCTTCGGAGAAAGCACCTACCTGATCGGCAACTTGTTTTGGCGTACCGACTAAACCGGATCGCAACCCCCGATTGCTCACCGAGTAATCCTCGAGGCTCACTTGCTGCTCGAGTTGGGTTCCGGATAGCCACTGCTGATAGTTCTTGTAACCAGAAGCGGACTGCTTCACATCCGTGATGCGGGCTACTTCTGCGTCCGCTTCGGCTTCGCTATCGCGAACCACCGAGTATCCTGCGACTCCATAAATCATTGGCGGCAATCCGAGCGATTCCCGACGTCGTCGCATGTCGGCAATCTTTTCGGCCACGCGGCTAGGGGGATCGCCATGCATAACGTAGGCATCGCACTTGCGAGCGATCAAATCCTTTGCTGCCTCGGACTCCCCGCCGGCGTAGATCACAGGTCTAGGCCGCGAGATCGGTTTGGGTTGCATCACCGAGTTTTTTACTTGATAGAAATCCCCTTGGTATTCGCCACCATCGCGAGTCCAGAGCATATCGACCACATCGAGCCACTCGGAGGTTCGATCGTAACGACGGTCATGTTGCTCAAACGAGACGCCGTACTTCTCGGCTTCGTCTCTCCACCAACTCGATACGACATTCAGGGACAATCGACCGCCCCCTCCGATATGATCGATGTTCGCTGCTTGTTTCGCAAGCAGTGCGGGATTGTGGAACGTCGGACGAACGGCAACCATCATCTCCAAGCGGTCGGTGACTGCAGTCAGAGCCGCTGCCGTTGACCATGCATCGAGCGAGGGAGCGTCCTCTCCCTTGATGTCATTGAGGTTCAACTCGGCGATCAAACTCAAATCGAATCCAATTTGTTCGCTTCGTTGGGCGAGCTTCTTGACGTAGGACCAACTCGCCTCCATACGTTCATCTTCGACATTGCGTAGCCAACCTCCAAAGACCGGCATCCAGTAACCAAACCGCATACGGCTCACCCAATCCGCTGTTGGAGGTAGTCGACCAAGCGAACAAAGGGATCGAAGCCGACCACATTGGTTGCATCGGCCACGAAATTCGAGAGAGCGTTGATATCGTAGTACACAATCCGGCCGTCACGATCATCGATCATGTACTCGATGCCACCGACGTCGATTTGTGCGGTCTGCATGATCCGTTCGCAGGCTTCGATAATTTCGCGGGGCGGTTGATATCCCTCGACTTTGAGTCCGGTCTTTGGCGCATCCAGAGGGCATGCGGATCGCTGCAGTTCCACGCCGTCGGTCCGTTGGCAGATATCGGCCGGACACAGATTGAACGTGTCACCGGTGATATAGACTTTGATCGCGTAGAGGAATTTTCCGCCGAGCAATTCCACCCGGACGATATGTCCATCTCGAGCGGGAACGTACTCTTGCAACAGGGCGGTATGATCGACACCAAAATCGAGACTCCCCGCCGCGACCGCTCGTTGCAAACTCTCGAGATTGTCGAAACGAACGATCCCAGCACCGCTTCCTCCGATATTGGCTTTGAACACGACCGGGAATCGTAACCCGTTGACCGCGCTGACGGCTTGCGATGCGTGGTTCAGGACGCGAGCCTTGGGATACCCGAGTTGCAAGCTCTCGAGCAGCGTCAATTGCCTCGCCTTGCTCGTCTCCATGGCAAATGCGTGCAGGCCGTTTACGACTGGCACGCGTAACCGGTTCAAGTGATCGAGCCATGAGAGTGTGTAAAACATCCCTTGCAACCCATCCCGCAGATAGGCAGATGGGCTCATCCGGTTGAACACGAGCGAATAAGGGGACTCGGGCTCCGAGGGATCGTAGGAGCTCGAACGAGGATCCAATCGAACGTAGGGAATCGATCTTCGCTCAAGCTCTGCGAATAAAGGCAAAAACCAGTGCGGATGTTCGTGATAAATCGCGACAGGCTTGTGATTCACGAGTTTAGAGATCCGCAGTCTTTGGCTTACTTGTTGGTCTTGATCGCTTGATTAGACATTCTTCCACTGTCGGTCTTTGGCGCTGGCCAAGACCGCGTCGCATACCCTTTGCGTTTCGAGAGCATCTCGGAACGTCGGGTGCGCTGGCTCGCCACCGCTGAGTGACTGCAGGAAGTCCGCCACTTGATGAATGAACGAGTGTTCGTAGCCGATTTGCAGACCGGGTACCCACCAATTCCCCATGTAGGGCTGGTTGCCGTCCGAAACATGGATGCTTCGCCATCCGCGAACGATCGATTCATCCGAGTAGTCGAAGAATTTGAGCCGGTGCAGATCATGCAGGTCCCAAGCGATACTCGCGTTCTCGCCGTTTATTTCCAGGGTGTATAGGGCCTTGTGTCCTCGCGCGTAGCGAGTCGATTCAAAGAGCCCAAGCGATCCGTTGGTGAAGTGGCAGAAGAAGGAGCAGGCATCGTCGATGCCGACAGGTTGCTTCTTGCCCGTTTCGGCGTGAACGCGTTCCTTGACGAACGTTTCGGTCATGGCCGAAACGTCTCGAATCGAACCATTGATCCAGACGGCGGTGTCGATGCAGTGAGCGAGCAAGTCGCCGGTCACGCCGCTTCCGGCGGCATCGACATCGAGTCGCCACGTTGCGGTCCCACCCTGCGGCACGTCGGCGTTGATCGTCCAGTCCTGCAGGAAATTCGCACGGTAGTGGAAGATCTTTCCGAGTTTGCCGGAAGCTACGATTTGCTTGGCTAGAGTCACCGCAGGTACACGTCGGTAGTTGTACCAGACCATGTTGGCGACGCCTGCCTTCTCCACGGCAGCGACCATCTCCTCACCTTCGGCAGCGTTCATCGCCAAGGGCTTTTCGCACAAGATCATCTTGCCCGCCTTGGCCGCCTCGATCGCTATCTCCTTGTGGATATTGTTCGGAGTGCAGATGTCGACCGCATCGATATCGGACCGTTGCAACAATTTGCGCCAATCGGTTTCAACCGACTCATAGCCCCAGTTGCTGGCGAACGACTGCGCCTTTTCAGCGTTTCGAGCGCAGAGCGCCTTGAGTACGGGTTTGTAGTCGCTCTTGAAGAAGCGAGGGGCCTGCAGATACGCGTTCGTATGAGCCTTGCCCATGAACCCGTAACCGATCATTCCAATGCGAAGTTCTTTCATGATAAATCTTCTCAGTGCTTACTGCTGGGCAGATAGGAAAAGTGGCACGACGCTCCGCGTCGTGAATTCGAGGAAAGGCTGTACGACGCTCCGCGTCGTGAATTCTTGTTGATTTCACCAACCATGCGCGTTGCGAACGGCGATCATGCTCGACAGGATCGTGTTCCATGTCGCTGGATTCTCGAGGGTTGCGTTCGGGAACATGCAACCGTCCCAACAGATGTGCTGGATACCTCGAGCGGTTGCGTCTTGGAGCCAGTATCCGGCACACTGAACAATATCGAGCTTGCCGTTCGGGTCATCGGCAGGGCAGTGCTTGCCGGTTTTGTCGTGCGAACCCGCGCCGTGGACTTGACCATCGTTTTGTGCAACGTGGAAATCGATGGTCCAAGGTCGCAATTTGTCGGTCATCTGTTTGTATGCAGCGTAAAACTCCTCATCGGAATAGGTCGATCCGAGCATGGCGTACTCAGGAGCGTTGTATCCGAGGAGATAGAGATAGGTATGCGCTAAGTCGGCTTGGAACCCGAGCGCTTCGGGCATGCCGACACCTTCGAGGACATCGAGCATATCGCGCCAACTGTGCATGCCGGCCCAACAGATTTCCCCCTCGGCTGCGAGTCGCTGACCGTGGTCCTTGGCGATGTTTGCGGCGAGCTTGAATGTCTCGACGATCCGAGCGGTGTTGGCTTTGGGGTTGGCACGCCACTTGTCGACCCCGAACTCTGCGCTGTCGATACGAATCACCCCGTATTTGCGAACGCCATGATTCTCGAAGATGTTGGCGATTCGGCAGGCCATCTTGACCGCCGACAGGAATTTTTCGCGGGCCGCGTCATCCCCCATCGCAGAATCCCCCACGGTTCCCGGCCAGACCGGAGCGACCAGGGAACCGACGGAGAAGCCGAAGCTGGCGATTTGATCGGCGATCTTTCGCAGGTCGCCATCGCTGGCGTTGGGATCGGTGTGAGGGAGGAACAGGAAGTAGTCGATCCCTTCGAATTTCTGGCCGTTGACATTCGCTGCTGCGGTCAACTCTAGCATCCGCGTCAACGAAATAGGAGGCTCTTGGCCAGGCCCGTCTCCCTTACCTACCAATCCCGGCCACATCGCATTGTGAAGTTTCGGATGTTGTTTCATTGTGTCACTTCGGTGCAGTTATTTGTTAATGAAGAGAGGATGACAGGTGGGAGTTGTTTCGCCTACGAGGCGGTTCGCCAAGCGCCGTTTGCTGGCAGATTGGGATGGGCATCGGGGCCGAAGTAGCGAAGGCCTACCAGTGGTTCGCTGCCGGTGTTTTCGACGACCACACCGCAGCTTGCCGCATCGTGGCTGATGAAAACTTCGTCCTCGGTGTTTTGGCCGAAGCGGATCATGGCGGGAGTTTGCAGGTTCAGTTTGCCGATTCGCCCCTTGCCTTGGACCGTTGTCCAGCCGCTTGCAGCGTTGTCCTGAAGCGTGCATCGGGCGCCCGGATCGACAGTCAACTCTTTGGCGCTGAACAGTTGCTTGCCGTCGATCGTGCCATACACGATCCAGCGATCGGTGTATCCAGGCCCACTCTTGGCCTTGTCGACGATCGGTTCGATGTAGTTGGCATCTTTGAAGTGGGTATCGACATTCTTCTCCCAGTCTAACTGGCCGATGATAAAATCGAGATCTTGATGTTTGTCCTTGGGCATATCTTTGACCAGCAACGACCACGGCACATATCGACCTTCGACGATCGATTGGAACATGCCGAAGACATCGCTTCCCCATTGAGGCTCATACGTGCATAGCGAGCCTGGTGCGTGGAGCACTCCTGGGGGAATCAGCCAACCGGTTCCTCGCTTGAGCCGGTATGCTCGGGACAGATCGAGGATTCCGTTGTCTCCGCGATTCCAATTCTCAAGGCACTTGCGCAGTTGATCCTTAGAAGTGCCTGGCTCGAGTCCCATGAAGGTGTACGAAAAATTGTTATCGACGTTGTTGTACTGGGGAGGGAAGTAATAGCTCTCCGGCTTTCCTTCTTGTCCCACGAGCGCCGCATCTTCTTGAGATTGGTGCATGTGATGGGGTATCGGTCCCATGTTGTCGAAGAATTTCGAGTAGACCGGCCATCGGTTGTACTTGCCGAAGATCGCAGAGCCGACCAGTTTGTTTCCTTGTTCCGCAATGGCGTCCTTGAGTAGGAATTTCTTTCCTTCGAAGAGGCAGAAGCTAAGTCCTTCGTGCCAAACGCGTCCTTCGTTGGCAGCTTCGGTCGTGCTCGCGAACCAGCGTTCATCGATACCCCCTCGATTGGCACCGAACGCGTACAGGTCATCGGGATGGAGTTTGATGCGGCGGCCTGGGTGTAGGAAGCTTCGCGGAACCCATGTGGGGGTCAAGCGGAGCAAGCCGTCTCCGGCATCGAGAGCTTGTTCAAGAACCCGCGCGACGTTATCTGCCGCGACCATACCTTCGTCTAACGCAATATTCGCCATGAATCGACTCGGAAGGGAAAGATTTTTTGTGTGAGGAAGAATTCATCGGAACGCGGAACACGCAAAGCAAGGAAGCTTCAGAAGCCGCGACATGCTCGGATGACGGAAAAAACATCCTTGAACGATCATTTAGGGGAATTGTTTTAAGATGCCCTGAGCAAGATCGCAAGCCCTGGAAATGATCTTGCCTGAGAGTGTGGCTTGCGGTTTTCCGGTCCTTCGGCGACGATCTTGGGGTCAATCGTCGTTTTTGATCCCTAGTCTCCAAGCACGACTTTACATAAAGACTTCCGTGAGCACCCCTGCCCCCATCCGCCGAGCGTTGATCAGCGTTAGTGATAAAACGGGTTTGGCCGAGTTTTCCAAGCGATTGCGGGAGCGTGGTGTCGAGATCTACAGCACCGGCGGAACGCGACGATTCCTCAACGAACACGGGATCCAGGCCCTCGAAGTCGCCGACTACACCGGCTTTCCCGAAATGATGGACGGCCGGGTCAAGACACTTCATCCCAAAATCTTCGGCGGGATCCTGGCCCGGCGCAATCTCGAGGAGGATCTGAACTCGCTCCGAGATCACAGCATCGCTACCTTTGATTTGGTTGTGGTGAACCTGTATCCATTTCAAGAAACGGTGGCGAAACCGGATGTCGAGTTGCATGAAGCCATCGAGCAGATAGACATCGGTGGTCCCAGTTTGATTCGGGCAGCGGCCAAAAATCATGCGTTTGTGACGGTTGCTACTTCGCCGAGCCAATACGAACGGATCGCGGATGAACTCGAATCGCTCGGCGGAACGAGCGATGCTTTGCGATTGCAACTGGCGGCTGAGTGTTTTTCGAGCACTGCTTCATATGATTCCGCAATCGCGTGTTACCTCATGCAGAATGGTGGACGGGCTGAAAGGGAAACGACGGTCGCAGAGACAGTTCATCCTCCGATGCCCGAATCGATGAGTCTCGATCTGACCAAGGCATACGATCTGCGTTATGGAGAGAATCCTCATCAGCGAGCTGCACTCTATTCGAGGCCCTTCACCGGTGGTTCATTGGTCAGCGCGGAGAAACTGCACGGCAAGGAATTGTCCTACAACAATCTGTTGGACCTCGACAGTGCTTACGGGATCGTTCGTTGTTTTGCGAAGCCGTCTGCGGTGGTTATCAAACACAACAATCCATGCGGTGCGGCATCGGCACATCGGTTGTCGTTTGCCTGCCGCAAGGCTCTTAATGGCGATCCCTTGAGTGCCTTTGGCGGTATCCTCGGGTTCAACCAACATGTTGAAGCGGACACTGCCGAGGTCTTGTGCCAACCGGGGCTGTTCATCGAAGCGATTGTTGCTCCATCATTTTCTAAGGAAGCTCTTCAGATTCTGTCGACCAAGCCCAAGTGGCGGGACAATGTTCGACTGATGGCTATTGGGAGTGTTCAGCCACCAGCGATGCAGTTGGATTTCCGAATCATCAGTGGCGGTGTGTTGGTTCAAGAGGCCGATACACTGCCTCCGGCGAATCTCGATTGGAAGACTGTCACGAAAGCCCCGATCGCAGATGCTTTGTGGGACGACATCGCGTTCGCATGGGAAATGGTGCGACATGTGAAGAGCAACGCGATTGTCTTAGCTCGCGATGCGGCCTTGGTTGGAGTCGGGGCTGGCCAAATGAGCCGGGTCGACAGCGTCGAGATCGCTATATCGAAGGCGGGAGATCGGACCAACGGGAGCGTGCTCGCCTCGGACGCATTCTTTCCGTTTCCCGATTCGATCCATCGAGCCGCCAAGGCGGGAGTGGTCGCGATTATTCAGCCGGGCGGATCTCGCAAGGACGACGAAGTGATCGCTGCCTGCGACGAGCATCGCATCCCCATGATCTTCACCGGCCACCGCCACTTCCGCCACTAAAGGGTCCCTTGCCCTCCGCTCCCTCGCCAATTCCCCTAAACGATGGTTGCCCGGCACGCGCTGAGTCACGTCAACTTATTCAACACTCGTTTGAAACTATCGAGGTCACGAATGATTGAGAACCCTTACCAAGCACCATCGACGAATGAGACAACCGTTGGCGTATTAAGTGGCAGTCGCGAGGATCTTCGAAGTGTTGCGAAGGCACAAAAGGGGATTGTGATATGTATCCTGATTTACTTGATCGCAGTTATCTTGCAGTTCGCGTTTCCACCTGAGATTCGTCCGCTGCTCGGTCTCGGGATACTCATTGTAGGTCTTGTGGGCGCTGTTTTTACCTTCATGCTTGCTATTCATGTGTACGGTACTGGGCTCGGTATCCTCTTCGGGATTCTATGCCTCATACCCTGTATCGGCTTGATTGTTCTCCTGATCGTTAACGCCAAAGCGACTGATGTGCTGAAACGGAATGGTATCAAAGTAGGGTTGCTCGGAGCGGATCTTTCAGCGATCTAGGTTCATAAGGGTTACACTGAGAATGGATCTTGTTGGAATCGTACGGCGATGGTCCTTGGGCGATTTTGTGCCCGCGGATTCACTGCGTTTTCTTTTTCACGATGGTATACCAGGCGAACAAGTCGGTTTCCAAGTTCATACCCCCGGGCGCGTCCCAACCGAGCAAATGCCCCAGCTCACGAGCAGACTTGTCGTCGACCACGTCGTACTCCAGCACTTCGAAACCTGCGGTTGCCAATTGCTCCTTGGAAAAAGGGCATTCTCCGTCGGCCCAGGGGATGTACGGTTTGTCGTCCGGTGCCCTGGCTGGGCAAAAGTTGTAAATGACGAATAAACCGCCCGGTTTGAGCATACTAGCCACCTGCTCGAGAAACTTCTCATCGGTGACTCCCAAGTCGATCACATGCCGAGGGCTAGCAGGTTCGCGGGCTGGATGGATGTAGCCTCGTTTGAGCGTGTTCTTAGAGAGAAACAGGTCGTAGCCAGATCCTGCGCTTTGCACCAATGCTTCTTCTGCAGGAAACTTTCCATCGAGCAATTGAACTCGCCCTTTTTTGTAGGGACCCGAACTGTTGGCATACATATTCGGTAGCAAAGGATCGACGTCGACTCCCGTCACATCCAAGCCCATCTGAGCGAGCATGCGAAGATGCCCGATGCTGCCATAACCAAAGTCGAACACTTTTGCCCCAGTATCAGGTGCGAATCCATGCTTCTCGGCTAAATCGAAAGCGCGAGCATAGGTCAACGGCGAACCATAACGACCAGAGTAGAACAACGACTCGTCCACCAAAATCTCTCGTTCTTTGATTTTGATCTTCTTGGGCTGAACCTTATCTAACTGTGCAACCTCGCTGATCCACTTCTTTGTCCAAGCACCCGCGACAAATGGCTGAACGCTTTCGATTTCTTTCGCTAGTTCCGCGATCACCGAACCGGGTGTTGCTGCCGCCTGGGTCTCTTGCGCGTCAGAATACCGAACTGTGATCGACAGACCAGATGTTGCTGCAAGAATCGTGATCAATCGAAACCAGTTCCTCAAACCGAAGAGGGGATAATACCTAACCAAGTTCGTTCCCATGAAATTCCTCTGATGGGGTTTTACGCAAGTCAATAAGGCGAACGCATCAAAAAAGCACGCCCAAGTATACGTTCGCTCAGGAACGGTTCAATCTTGGAATCAGATTTTTATTCGCCAAACAATCCGAGATTTGACTGAAACGAGGACCAGAACCGAAGGTCCCGTTGGAGTTGGTCGGGTGGTATCTGTGCAGAGAATCGATTCAGATAATCCAGCCAATCGTTGGCCATCCCCCGATAAGAGAATCCAGTAGTCGCCTGCGGGTTCACCCAGTCGACGTCCCCCGGGTGACTGGATCGCAGGTACTGTCCGTTCGCATCGAAATGCATATTTGCTATGATCATTTGCGTTCCGATTTGCATGACACGCGTCAAGCGTTCCTGCTCGGGCATATCTTTCGTCGTCGCCTCCCAAGCCAAACGGACGTTTGTTGGAGTGTTGCTGTCCGGGAATCGAAAAGAGTAGGCAGCCCCGGTAGCCGTTAACCCATCGCGATCCTCATCGACTTGCGCATCGGGGGGCAGCAGCAAGTTCAAAGCTGCTTCCGATGATAACGATTCGGTGGAAATCGGATCCGCCAGATGATGCACTTGCTGAATCGCTGCGAGTTCCTCCTTGGAAAGCGTCTTCACGTAGGAACTTGGATCAGCGTATCCACCCCGTTGGTAGGCGTTGGTCAGGATCTGCTGGAAGTCGACGCGAAGATCATCCTGAGTTTTATTCGGACGCACACTTGGGCTACCGCTCTCGGCGACGAACGAATATCGCGTCGATGAAAATTCATTGAACCATCGTTCCCAACTCGTCGCGACCGCTTCGACCAACGGTGTCGACTCCGCATAAGGTTGTGCAGACTCATATCCTTGCTTACCGAACTGAGCCAATACTGCCGAAAAAACGCCCTGAACTTGTTGCTCAGCCGACTGTGGTTGATTTGACGCGAGGTTTCTTTGCGGAAGGCTTTCTTGGTAACCAACCGGTGCCGACGTCAAGTGGATCATCAACTTCCCTGCCTAAACTAATGCAAGCAATCCAAGATATGCGACCGACCTCAGATGGTTTATCGGCATTAACATCCCGAAAGCAGTCATAAAATCGGAACAGGAGATCGAGCGTAGGAAAGATATACGCCGCAGTAAGGATCCGCAGTCCGGATCGATCATCTATGAACAAACAGATGCACAGAGGTGAATAGCTACCAAAACCCTATAAAAACCTCAATTGGGGTGTAGGGACTCGAACCCCAACTAACAGAGTCAGAATCTGTCGTGCTACCAATTACACCACACCCCAAATGACTTCGAGATTGTAGCCAGAATCTACTTGGGATTCTATGGGCTACGTTTTTCAACTCG
>JBILVV010000144.1:0-10741 GCA_044370255.1 Pirellula sp. | reverse complement strand
TCTAGCGAAGATTCCGTTCGTGGAACGCACTGCGCAGGTGGTTCACTTCCGAGAGTTCTTTGAAACGGTCGAAGGTCGCGAAGTCATGCGATTCGACTACAAAATGCGCGAAGGGGTGACTCCGACGACCAACGCACTGAAGTTGCTAGAACTCGTCGGACTGCAAAAGGTTAAGGTTTAACGCACCCAATAGCTGCTCAGTCCGCGTGGCATTAAGAAGCGTTTGCCGCGGTTTGATCCGGATACTTGATCCGGCCGTGATAGATGGCGGTCAAGCTTTTGACTAAGGATCGCTTGATCGTGTCGAGTTCGAGAAGGGTCAGACCGCATTCATCGAATTGCCCATCTAGCAATTTCTTCATGGAGATTTGATCCACGAGGTTCTGCAATCTCGATGCAGTTGGTTCCACCAAGGCCCGAGATGCGCTTTCGGCAGCATCAGCAATCATGAGCACTGCTGCTTCGCGCGTTTGCGGTTTCGGTCCTGGGTATCGGAAACTCGATTCCGATACCTCATCTTTTTCTTCGCTCTCTTCGCTCTTCTTATGAGCTTGCTTGTAAAAGTACTCGACGAGCGTTGTTCCGTGATGCTGCTCGATGAAGTCGATCACACGTTTGGGTAACCGATGTCTACGTGCCAAGTCCGCGCCATCCTTCACGTGGGCGATAATGATCAGGGTGCTCATTCCCGGTTGCAAAGTGTCGTGCCGGTTCGCACCCGGGACTTGGTTTTCGACAAAGTAATTCGGCTTAAACATCTTTCCGATATCGTGGAAGATTGCGCCGACTCGCACCAGTAGTCCATGAGCTCCAATGCTTTCGGCTGCCGTTTCAGCCAATGCTGCAACGGAGATGCTGTGGTTGTAGGTCCCCGGCGCTCGCTGCGCAAGCTGTCTTAAAAGTGGGTGGCTCATGTCGCTCAGTTCGAGCAAGCTCAGGTCGGTTTGTACATCGAACGCCTTTTCGACTAGAGGCAGAAGACCTGCCATGAGAGGTCCACAAAGGAAGGCGAAGGCTGCCTGACGAAGGGCTTCGGAGACCAAACGCAACGGAAGCAACGAGGAAACGTTGATCGCTCCGGTCGCAGCTCCATCGCTACTGACGCCGCCAGCTTCTTGTCCGGTCATTACCCCGAGACCGATGTACGTTGAGAAAACGACAATCGATACACCTAGGCCGACATAGATCAGCCGAGTACGGTTTCGAATGCGACCACAAAGAAGAATCGATGCTGCTGCACCGCTCGCCAGAAGGATGAATTCGGACAAATCCACTCGTGCTCCGAATGTAATCACCATAGACAAGGCTGCCATCAGGATCAGTGCAACCGCACGTCCGTAAGCAATGGTCGCGATAATCGCACACAGAATGACAGGAATCAACTCGGCTCGAAACGGGTCCTGTGCAAAAAGAACAGCCGAGATGATGCATGCCATGCACAAGGCGATCAGTCGCAGGAATTCCATGGTTTCAAAGAGCAAATGGCGATTGCTCGACTGGTGCAGGAAAGCGGTGCACAGTAAATACAAGGCTGTGATCATTCCGAGGAATGCCATCAATCGCTGTGTTCGCAAATACCATGGCATCTCCGAGGTAAAGACGCGGTGCTCGGTCCGGAGAAGAGCGAGTTCTTTCTCTCCAAGGGGCTTGCCCAATGGCACCAATGCACCGGAGGCAGGATCGTAAGTGATCATCGCAGGTCGCACATTGTTGCTTGCCTCAGCGCGAGCGGTGTTGCTCAAATCCTCGCGAAGAGTGAGGGTCACTGGAAGTCGCGTTGAGAGATAATGGTGGATCATTCTTGCAAGCAACGTGGCCGATGGGGTTCCGAACTGATTGCGAAACGACCTTTCTAGAGAACTTCCTAATGCAGCCCCCACCTCTGCGATCCGAACTCGCGGCACGTCCACCTCGATCATGCTCGCTTCATTTCCGATTTGGAAGATGCGAATGAATCGCTGGTTCCCCTTGTCGCTATCGTGCTCAAGTGAGACCAAAAGCCCAAACTCTTCAATAGGATCCAAGATCTCTCGAATAGCGGCGTCGTATTTAGAAAGATCTGCTTCTGTGGCAAGTGTCTGCTGGATTGCCTTGAGAGCAGTTTCGTAATCAAGTGGCGCTTTGTCTGAATCGAGGACGGTTGCTCCGAAACTGTCGAGAAGCTGATTTTGCGTTTTGGTCAATTCCAACGTGGATGGTACGTCGCGGAGCGCGAAGAGGGCATCTTTGACTGCACCTCGCAATTGAACGAGAGGTTCCTTGCGGTTCTCATAAATGCAAAGCACTTCGCGCGCAGCTTGAATCCGTAGAGCATCGGTCTTAAGGGCATCTTCGAACTTGAAGGGGACGCGAGCCAGGATCGCTCGTTGCGGTACGAAGCCCTCGCGATAGGTGAAGGGAGGCTCCCATCCCCGGACAAAGATGGTGATGATGATTGCTGCGATGATCGCAATACCTAGACGCAGCAAGGAGTCTAGGCGTGTGATTTCCTCCAACCAAATCTGCCACCCGAGCTTTTCCAGCTTTAGGCTGGCTACTCGTTCGCTGCGTGTTTTGGATTTGGAACTGGTTGACATGTTTCGATGTTGCCGATGCGATTTCTTTACCGATCGGAATCCGGGGTACGCTTCGGCGGATAGGAGCGATTCCCTTCGTAGGCCGCAACGATTTTCTGGACTAGCGGGTGTCGAACAATATCGCTTTCATGCAGTCGAACCATTGCAATTCCCTCGATGCCATGCAATCGTTGGGCGGCATCGCGCAGGCCGCTAGTAACCCCGGCTGGCAGGTCTACTTGAGATATATCGCCTGACACGACCACCTTCGAGCCTTCACCCATGCGAGTGAGGAACATTTTCATCTGGGCGACGGTCGCGTTCTGTGCTTCATCGAGAATAACGAATGCAGAGTTAAGCGTGCGTCCTCGCATATACGCCAAGGGAATGACCTCGATGATATCCTGCTCCATTAGGAATTTCACCTGATCAAAGTCGACCATTTCATTGATTGCATCGAGCAATGGTCGAAGATAGGGATTGAGTTTTTCGCTGAGATCGCCAGGCAAATACCCGAGACTCTCACCAGCTTCTACCGCAGGCCGGACTAATACAATCTTACGGACTTGACGAGCGCGATAAGCCTCGACCGCGGTTGCTACTGCAAGGTATGTTTTTCCGCAGCCAGCGGGTCCGATGCAGAAAGTCATATCATGTGATCGGATCGCTTCGATGTACTGCGCTTGGCCTGTAGTTCTCGGCTTAACCCGTCTTCCCGCGTTTCCAATCGCAACTTCCCTGATATCGTGTTTGGAGATCTCGTTCCGCTCGCCGCCGGAGGATGTCCTTGAGGAGATTAGGCTTTGCATGATGTCGGCTACTTCATCTGGACCGACGGTTCCCTGGTGCATGACCTTATCCCGTAATTGTTCGAGAATCTCCGTTGCGATGCGTACAGAGTCCGACGGGCCTGCGATGCGGATTTGGCCGTTGCGATGGGTGATTGCAACGCCGAGTTGATTACGCACGCGCCGAAGATTCGTGTCTTGAGGCCCGAACAACTGTAGAGCTAATTGAGGATCTCCGAGCGTTAACGTCGATTCAGACATGGCTCAATAAAGTCTCGCCAGTAGCCCAACATAGCCCAACACAGTTGCAGGAATCAGGGCGTCAGTAACGTCCCAAATTCCACCCATGCCGGGTAGCAACGAACCACTATCCTTTTTCCCTACGGTGCGCTTCACCATAGATTCTGTTAGATCTCCTACAAGTCCCCCGGCAGTCAAAAGAATCGCCAATACCGCAGGTCCCCAAAGTGTACCACCTTCCTGAGGACCGGGCATCGGAAAACACCATCTGTACCAAATATATGCGCTGGCGATACTCAAGGCGAATCCACCGATAAGCCCTTCAATCGTTTTACCCGGACTAATCGCTGGGCAAAGCTTGGTGCGTCCCAGTGTCTTCCCAGAAAAATAAGCGCCGATGTCTGCTGACTTGGTGACGACCACGATGCCGACGAGATTGGTCAAGCCATGCGAACTGTCCCCCAACATTCTGATCGGCCACCAGACCAGCATCCCGCCGACGACGTACACGATCATGGCAATGGAACCGAACCAAGCAAGTGTCACTGCGGTTGCTGCCTCGTGACCGCGAGTCCGTTCTTCGTAGGAGAAATGGACAATGGCATCGAGCGCCAGTGCAAGCGTGGTCAGGAGCAAAGCCGCCGCAATCCAGCCCTCCCATTTGAGATCGATGTCTTTCGACCAACCCATGAACGGAAAGACTTGGTTCCACAAGGGAACCAAACCTATTGCGACAGCCACAATACCGAACGCCAGTACACGGAGCGGAGAAACAGGGAGCCGTATCGCTACGAGCGAAGCCATCTCCCAGAGTGTTCCGAGAGTCATCACAAGAAACACCGGCAACATCCAAAGACCACGAACACCCAGCGCGGGATAGGCCACATCGGACCAAGCGGACGCGACTAGAAAAACGAGCAGTAAAATTGCTGAGATCACACGACGAGCGAGCACGATTAGGGAACCGCCTCCGCCGGTGGGTTTTCCTTGTGAAGATAATCGATGTTCTCCCACTCCGTTCGCACTTTGGCGGGGAGCGCATCTCGGATCAGTTTCTGCTTGTCCGGTATCATCAAAGCCCAGTCTCTCATCGCCCGATCGTAATGTTCATTGGTGTTGCTGTCCTTGCGTTCTCGGTTGGTGATCCAGCCCAGCTCGATCCGCGCGATCATCGTCAACACATCGTCCGCATGGGGTGAATTGAGCACTCGCCGAAGCGTTATTTCGGAGGCAGCGTAATCTTCACCCTCGAGTCGGAGGCGCGCTATCTGCAGCTCGGTCTTCAGTTGGTAGTTTCGGCTTACTGGGTCAGTAGGGGGAAAGTACTCCGATACCGCGTTCCAATGCTTTAGATCGTTTTCAAGAAGTGCCTTGGCGTACTGACGCTGAATAGATGATTCGCGAACCACTCCTGCGGTCGTGGATCGCTGGTTGGCGAACAAATCGGTCCGGAGGAAAGCGAAGCTGGAAACGCTTGCCGCTAACAACGGTGCAATCAAGACGGCAGCCTTGATCCACGGAGCTGTTTGCTTCTTGGATTCGGAGCGTTGCGCAGAATGGCTCCTACTCATCAAACGCTGCAGTTCCTGCGTCGGCGCACTGGATGACACGGATTGATGATCGATGACCAATCCTGAGAAAGGGATCATCTTGTCCCCCAGCCCCTCAAGATGCGTATCGATACACTGCCGAAGATCTCGCGCCAGCTCCGTTGCGGAGGCATAACGCTCTTCGGGGCTCTTGCGAAGAAGTTTGTGGACGATCTCAACCAAGTCGTCTGGAAGATCGGGACGAAGCTGCTTGAGCGGAACCGGTTCGGCCTGAATATGCTGCATGGCTAGCGCCAATGGAGTATCGCCGGAAAAGGGAGGACGACCAGAAAGCATGTGATATGCGGTCGCTCCTAGCGAATATAAGTCGCTGCGGGAATCGATCGAAAGCCCCTGAATTTGCTCCGGACTCATGTAAAGAGGAGTCCCCAAAGCGATCCCGACTGCGGTCAGGTTCTGATTCTGGCCTCTGGCTCGTGCAAGTCCGAAATCTGCGACCTTGACTTCTCCATCCGGTGTCAGCAACAGATTGTCGGGCTTGATATCCCGGTGTACAAGGCCGATCGAAGCAGCTTTCTGAAGGGCTGCGGTCGCTTGCCAAAGGATGGAGACGGCCTCCTTGAGCGGGATCGCTCCTCGTCTTTGAATGAAGGAACTGAGGTTGCTCCCAGGTACATACTCCTGAGCGATGTAATGAGTGGAATCGAGCTTGCCGACATCGTATACCTGGACGATGTTGGGATGGATCAGCGATGCGGCTGAACGAGCCTCCTGGAGGAACCGTTGTTCGTGCTCGTCGGATCCGACGAAATCGGACCGGAGAACTTTGAGTGCGACGTGACGATGGAGAGACTGCTGAAACGCGAGGTAGACTTCGGACATACCCCCGACGCCGAGCCGATGGAGAATCGAGTAGCCCGCGATATTCTGGTTGGTCAGGTCGTTCGCGTCGCCCGATCGGCTCATGCCTTGGTTCCCAGTTCCTGATTGTTTGTACTCAGTCGGAATCCACTTCGGGTCCGACTCTACTTCGTGCCTGCATTTACTTCTTGAAGCAGATAGCGATTCGAAGACGGTCCCACCCTTGGAAGGGTATGAGTACCTCGCCGTCTTCGACCTTCAGTTTATCATACTCCAGGCCGCGAAAGTCGACGCGCCACGCTCGTTCGATCGGACGGATACAACCGAGCCTTCCCGTCCCTGGTTTTCCAGCGGTTTCCACCATCCAAAGGCACCCATCCGCGACAACTCCGTCTCGTTGCGGAGACATATTTTCTTGGTTTGCAGGTTCGACATCCGTAGAATCATTCAGCCCCAATTCCGGTTTCGGATCGATCCAGCGAAAATGAAGGTTAGGCATATTGACTCGGGCAAGCCACGCACCAGTGTCGGGAGATTTACCAGATCCGGTCGATCTGCTACCTATGGTTGTGTTGGCAACCGAATAGAGATCCGGCACCATGCGATCGATCGCAGCGGCCCACGGGTTCGCCCAGTCGATTCCCAAGGCAAACCGTGCGCAAAAACCACCAGAACGATCGATGGGCAGTATCGAGGCGAGCCCGCTGCTACCAACTCGCCGATGCATGCTCAAGCCGCAGGTCGCAAAGTGGGTCCGATGTTCGGCGTCATCGATTTCGATCAGCTCAACGCCGCATTGCAACGGCGCTGGCAATTTCATTTTTGCTCCTTGGCTCCACGCTGCAAGTGTCGCCGCTTCGCTGGGCCAAACCATCCGCCATACCGGAAACCCAACATGAGGATCCGAATTATCGCCGAGAACCTCAATATCCAACCATTGAGCACCCTGCCACAACGTGTAGCGTATGTCACATGACCCTGGGCCGAGTTTGCCCGTTACTTGAATCGTCCCTCGCACTTTCGAACTGTGTATCACTTTGACCTGAATATCCGACAGAGCGTGGAACGATGTATCCTGAAACTGATTTCGCAGTTGAATTGGCTCCGCGACCCACGACAGTTGGCCGCTGAGTCGATTGCCTCGTTTGTTGACCACGTAGAGGGAACGCAAATGCCCCTTGATCGGATCGATTTGAATCTCCATGAACTCGTTTGCCATAGATCCATCTTCCTGCGCAATCGACGAACGGCTACCGAAGATGCGTCCCAAAAGCGATGTTTTTGGTGTGTTGGCAGCTGTGTTACTCGCCGATTCGGCAATCGATCCACGTTCGAGCGGTGCTTGGCTGGTTACTTTGGCGAAACCGAATGCCGGGACCTCGACAATACATTGACTGCAAGTCGGATCGTTATCGCATGCATGGACGCGAGTCGAGGAATTCGGATCGATACGCCGAGGATAGCCCGCAGCAAAAGTCTTTCGCGGGTGACTCGTAGGATTGAAGAAAAGATCTTCTCCATCACAGGGAACGCGAGCTCGCAATTCCGCTGCGATAAAGGCTGCAACTTTCTCGATTTCGCTCGTGAGGACCGATGGATCCGTCTGCCCCGCATAGACCGAGTCCCTCAGTTGTTCGCATTGCAGGCGAAGCGAATCGAGATCCTGAGAAACGGGGTCGGTTGAACCATTCGAAATCCTCGGAGTCCAATTCCATAGCCTGGCGACAGACTCCAATTGCTCCAACCAATAAGCGTGCCGCAGCCCCTGCGATATCTTGAGATGAATCGCGTGAAGTTCGGAAGATTGCTTGGGGAGTGGATGCTGAAAGTCGAGCGAAGTGAACGTATCGCTCCAATAAGGTTGAGAAGTCGTCGAAAAATACGAGCCAGCATCGGTCCATTTCCCTAATGCCGGTGTACGCACCGAAGCGCGAAGCAAATCCTGAAACGCCGGGCTGGTCATTCCGGGCCAATGAGCCAAGACAAGCGTTGGTACTTGGTGATAATCCAATTGTTGAGCCATCTCGCTACCGAGATTGAGAAGAGTTTCACCGTCTGCTACATCCAGCACATGGCCCAGAATGCAGTCGAGTCCACCTCGTTCTCCTGTCCCCTGCCAACGAATCTTGGCGTGCTCTTTTTTCGGAAGGGTACCGCCACCCAGCGGCGCGATGATCGCACCATCAAATCCAAATTGCCGAGCAACTGTCGATACATTGGTCGATATGGCAGGCGAAAATCGCATCCAAATTCGAGGCGGAGAAATTCCTAACTCCGTGCAGTCATCTCGAGCTTGCGAAAGCTCGCGGATGAATGCATCCTCTGGTAGCCAAGGATGGTGCAGTTCCTCTCGCATGCCTCCTGCGATGCAGGCGGTCTTGTCCTCCAATCGCGCCGCAAGTTTCGTCCATGCTGCGCTGTTCTTCTGTTGCCACAGCTTCAAGACTTGGGTTGTTGCATAGATCGTGATGGGACGCTGTGTCTCTAACGACTGCAACAGCGAATCCCCAAGAGTTGTCGGTGCCACAAGCAACATCTCCAGCAAATGCCCCTGCTGTGAACAGTAACGGTCCCGCTCTTGAGACAAAGAATCGAACGCAGCAGCCAACCATCGATCGGTCTCGCTTGCGTCCTGTTTGACCGATGCACGTGCCGCTGACAGTATCTGCTCGCCGAGAGCCATCCAGTCGATGTTGAACGAATATCGCAACTTGCGAGCCATGCACTGGACCTGAAGAATCGCATAAGCGAAGGCATAGAAATCCTCAAGCATGCAACACGCATCGTCCGATTGCTCGCAGATCGATCGCTCTGGGGCGACAGAATCCCAAGTATGGGTCGAATGAGCATCCAATAGACTCCGCACCACTTCGTTCCTGGGTCGGCGGGCCGAGGGAACCCATTGATTGCGTCCGAGCCTGAGTCTTTCCTGGAGGGGCTGGTCCAGTTTCTCTATCGCTGCTTCGGGACAAACCAGCAACGCGTCCTCAAGGTCCAGGCCACTGGTGTCGCATCGGCGCCACTCAGGCGTGGCGTTGGAGATCGCCAGCAATCTCGGGTCCCAAACGCTTGTCCAGGCCGTCAAGTAATCCAGTGCCAACGCAGATCCCAAGCTTTTTGGGAAATCCTCGATCGCATGGGATGCTGAGATAAAAATAGTTCGTGAATACGACATCGAGAGCAATCGTGGGAGGGCACTGACTTGCTGGTCACTAACATGGCAACCAACAAATAACTGCAATAAATCGTACTCGCTGTCCTAGGGTTGCGAAGTGCCCCGACCGCGAATAAGGAGAGTTTATAGAATCTTGGTCAGAGGAGATGCTTGGCCTTTACCTCAAGATAGCGATTGACCAAGGGAGCGGTGAGTTGTTCAGGGAATGCGTCGATCGTCAACGATCCGCCGTCCTTGATCTTTTTCAAGACTTCATTTCTCCATACTAGAATCTGCGCAGCGGCAGCACTCCGATAGAGCATGGCGTTATCCATGGCCGGATTGTCGGCCGCATCGAAAATGCGATGGTCGCGGAGCAGTACCAATAATGGCAGATGGCGCCCCGCCAAAGTCGATAGGTAACCGGTGACTTGCGAAGCCGTCACATCGTCGATCACGCTCGTTATCAGTACGACCATCGTTCGTCGTCGGCATCGTTTCGAAAACGAGAGAAAGGCATTGTCGAAATTCGATTGCTTCATACTGGGGAATCGATCGAACAAGCCATGCAGGATGCGATTCATTTGATCGATGCCTCCGCGGAGCGGGACGTATTTTTCCACGCGGTCGGAAAAACACATCATGCCCACCGAGTCCCCTTGATGCAGGGCGACATAGCTGAGCATCAGGATCGAATTGAGGGCGTAATCGAGCAGGCTGAGACCCTGGTACTCGTTGGTCATCATCCGGCCGCAATCGAGAAGAAAGACGATGCGCTGGCTTTTGTCTTGCTGAAACTGCTTGACGGTCAGTTTTCGCCGACGCGCGGTGGCTCGCCAATCGATGTGTTTATAGTTGTCGTCCTGGCTGTAGTCGCGAAGGCGTTCGAAGTTGCTGTCTTGTCCAAGATTGCGAGTCCTCCTCACCCCGATCAAGCTCAAGCGGTTGGTGCGAGCGAGCAGCGCATACTCCTCAAGCTGCTTCATGTTTGGATAAACGAGCAACTCGCCAGGACATGAGCGTTGCACCATGCGGCGCCAAAATCCCAACCTTGAAAAGAACTGAAAGTAGACGAATTCGAACTGAAACACTCCGCGTTGACCGGGACGGAGGCGACTGGTCAGTTCGATGCGTTTGCTCGGGCCCAAGACCAATCGATGCGATTCGGGTTCGCAGGTGAAGCTCTCGGGCAAATCCTCTTTCACGTCGCCGAAAAAACTTCGGTTGCTGCGATTCTCTAAGAAGATCTTGGACTCGTGATAGCCTCCCAGCGACGCGCTGCGCAGCATTTGTCGCTCGACCTTAATTCGTGATGGGTTGGGAAGTGTAATTAGATCCAGGACGAGAATCGCAATAGCGATCAAGTCGAACAAGACAAGAAAGTAGATGAACAGATCCGCGCCATAACGTAGTGTGCTTGCGAACGTTGATTGCGAATCCGGGTAGAGGGCTCCCACGGCCGCAGGTACTACCACTATCAACAATGATAGGACGGACAATGGACCGATCAGCCATAACCATCGGAGCGTCGGAGAGATTTTCCATCCGTATCCGAGAATCAGTAGCGGACCTGTGATCACGATCAAGCCGAGC
>JBILVV010000143.1:0-10756 GCA_044370255.1 Pirellula sp. | reverse complement strand
GACTACTTGATCACCGATCTTCAACTCCACAGTGGCTCCCGTTGTGGTACCAGAGACCGCGAACTGCATGGTGCCTGCGTTCGTAATGTTGTCGCTGTTGCTACTCCCGCTATCGCTGGCCGCGACCAAATCCAATGCTGTGGGAGCTGCGGGAGCAGTAACGGGCGCATTGACTTGAAAAGTCAATCGTTGCTCATCGAACAGATCGGTCGAACCGGAGCTGGTTGCTCGAACACCTACCGATAGATCAAACGAACCTGAAAAATCAGAAGGTGCAGTCACCTGGAGCTGACCAGTCGTATTGTTGATATTGAACTGATAGGGCACGGTCCCTACACGCCTAGCGTCAAAGAAAACTGCATCGCCTTCCTTGTCCTGTGCTGTCAAAGGAATCGTGACCGTCTGGCCAGGAGCGATGGCAGGAACCGTGATGTCGTTCAGGAACGGACCGCCGTTACTTGTGTCGGCGGCCGCGGTAGCCACGAAGGTCCGAGTGAAGGTACGCCCCTCAGAATTGGTGACCCGAACGGTGATGGTCGCACTTCCACTACTCGCCTGGGCCTTCAAACGAATCAAACCGTTTTGGATGTCGCTGAAGATCTCCATCGAGTTAATGACCACTTCCTGAGTTGGGCGAGATTGGTTGACGTTCGTTCGCGAAATTCCTTGGCGAACCGCCTCCCCTTCGATCAGCTGTCCCCAGATCGAGTGGTTGAAATCCAAATGCCGTTGGGGGCCTTCGGTGATGAAGAACTGCGAATCATTGGTGTCATCACTCGACTTCGCGTACGACAGAACACCCGTGCGGTTGTGCTGGAGGTTGACGTTGAATTGGTCGTTGAAATTGCCGAGAGTGGACCCGCCGCTACCGGTTCCGGTCGGATCGCCTCCCTGGATAACAAAGTTATCGATCACTCGATGGAAGATGATCTTGTTGGTTGCCGACTTGTTGTAGAAGCCGGAGTTGACCAGTTGCTCGATACGCCCAACGGGTCGTGGTGCTTCATCGGCAAAGAGCCGGAACACCATCTCGCCATAGCCATCGACAACCATTCTTAAGGACTTGGGATTCGTTACCATCTCCGCGGTCATCACCGATGGATTGCTGCTTTCGACCGTCACGGTCAGTGGGCCGCCGTTGGGGTCATAAGTGTCGACAGGGATGTGCAGCGGCGATCGGAACAAAACCGTCTGGTTTGGTATTTCGAGAAAGGTCGGATCGGAGCTACTAGGGATCGCGACACCTGAAAGTGTCGATAATTCTTGCAGGGTTTTTACTCCCGTAGTGACCGTGCCGTTGGCAAACTTCCATGTAGGGTAACTTGTAATGTTCTCTTGAGTGCCTATCGAGTTGGGGGTTCGATCGGGATTGGTTACTTCGATAAACGGCAAATAGCTAGCCCCCTCTCGAAATAACGCCTTTTGCTGCGTGCAAAACGGGCACCAGTCCGCGGCGTAGAGTTTTGCGCCTGCGGCCGTCAATGCCTTGGCGAAGGCGACCGAGTCTGGGGCCGCCTCTCCTTCAGCTCGCAATCCAGACCCAGAAAGCGAACCAAGTCCAGCCGGCGATGAGACGAAGCCCGAGGCCGCAACTTGTCCCAGCCCGCTCGACATCGATGCTGCTTCGGTGGTCTCGAAGAAATCGGCAGCCATCAATTCGCGTCGCTCGAGCGGTTCAAAGCGAATCGCTCGGGACTGACGGCTATCGGGTTGCTGTACAAATCCTTCTCGAATTTGCTCTGCTAGCCATCGCGCATCCCTCTTCAGGAGAAGTCCACGTTGCCGTTTCCTCATGTGATGTACCCCAAAAACTGTCGACAAAAAGTACCGAATCACCCCGTCCGTGCCCAGAAATCACCAAGGTCTCCCGTGATGATCCCCTGCATTTTCCAAGATTAGTTGAACCCTTCGGATACCGTGCGATCCCCGCCATCCGTTTCCGGCGTTCTCGCTACAACACAGTCCGCTTGTGACGATTGCGCCGTGCAATAGCACCCTATCTGTTCCCTAATCGTTCTGGTCCTAGACCTTTCGGTTTACCCGCTAAAGACCTACAGGCCCATTTTGGATGCAATCCTAGGCGCCCTGGTTCCGAAAACCGGCCAAAAGTGGGGAGGAGTCGTAAATGAGCTAGCCAGACTCGCATTCGCTCTGCATAATACGCATCCGCGCGGGGCGGATAAAAGACATGTCACGGACAGTTTGCAATCATGGCTAAGAGTAAAAAAAAGAAAGAAACGACCTTTCTGGTTTGCCAGGAAACCGGCGACATCAACTACATTCTCCTGCGGAAACCGGGAGCGGAAAAATTGCAGCTCAAGAAATTTTGTCCACGTCTCCGCAAGGTGACACTGCACGTCGAGAAGCGGAAATAAACCACTCCGCAACGTCGACCAGGGAGGGGACACTTTGCCGAAAAACTGGATTTTTCGGGGGCATGACCCGGGCGGATTTCTTCGTTTAGCCGAACAAGCAGGGATAGACCCTGTGATTTCACAGTTGTTGTGCGGTCGCGGCATTAATGATCCTGCCCGTGCACGATCGTTCCTCGAAGCCCGCTTCGTTGACCTCCGAGATCCAGCTCTCCTCCCAGGTACAGAAACTGCATGTGAAAGAATCCTGACGGCAGTCCGAGACCGTGAACCGATCGCCATCTATGGGGACTATGATGCCGACGGGATGACGGCTACCGCGATCATGATCTCATGCTTGGAATTGCTCGGCGCGGATGTGACCTACTTCGTACCCAATCGGCTTGAGGACAGTTACGGCCTGAGCGCCGAGTCGATCGAGCGCTTGGCCCAACGCGGACGACGATTGATCATCAGTGTCGATTGCGGAATCTCAGCCATTGCTGAGGCCGAACGTTGCAAGGCCTTGGGCGTGGATTTAATCATCACCGATCACCACCTTTGCGGTGAACAACTCCCCAACGCAATCTCGATCGTCCACCCCAATCTGCCCAACTCCAACTACCCTTTCCATGGCCTGTGCGGAGCAGGCGTCGCATTCAAGGTGGCTTGGCGATTGTGCCAATTGGCATCGGGCTCGCAACGAGTGCACGATACGCATCGCGAGTTTCTTCTCTCAGCGATGGGACTCGCCGCAATCGGTACTGTCGCCGACGTCGTTCCGCTCCTGGATGAGAATCGCATCCTCGTTCGAAACGCTCTCCCGCTCATTCAAAAGCTCGCACCCATCGGTCTAAAAGCCGTTTTGAAACGGACCGGACTCGACAAGAAGTCGAGTTTGTCCGCCGAAGATCTTGCGTTTACCGTCATCCCTAGACTGAATGCAGCTGGACGTTTAGGCCAAGCCCAACTGGGTGTCGAAATGCTAACGACTCGCGACCCGCAAAGAGCCGAGATGCTCGCCGAATACCTGGAGCGTTTGAACTCCGACCGCGAGTCGCTCGAGCGAAGCATTACCCTGGCGGCATCCAAACAAGCTCGCGAACAATTCGACCTCGCCTGCGAACCCGCCCTTGTGCTTCATTCGCCCGGCTGGCACCTAGGTGTCATCGGGATCGTGGCCAGCCGACTAGCAGATAAATTCCAACGCCCCGTCGTGATCATCTCCAGCGATCCGACCGGCCAAAAACATGCGACCGGTAGCGGCCGATCGGCGGGAGTCGTCGACTTGCACCAAGCTTTTCACTCCTGCCGCGATTTCCTGATCGGATGCGGAGGTCACGCAGCAGCGGCGGGATTGCGTATCGAAGAGAAACGGATCCCCGAATTCCGGGCTGCCTTTTGCGACTTCGTTCGAAACGAACTCGGTGAATCGGATCCAGTTTCGCGATTGCATGTCGATGCCGAAGCCACCTTCGGGCAACTGTCTCTCCAAACGCTTGAGTTGATCGAAAGCCTCGCACCATTCGGAGCGGCGAACCCGCGGCCGATCCTTGTAGCAAGCGATGTCGAATTGCATGAGCCCGCCAAGCGATTCGGAAACGGCGAAAAACACCTCAATGCGAGATTCCGTCAACACGGAACTATCCTCCGAGCGGTTGCATTCTCTCAGGCCGATTGGATGGAACCGATCAACTCCCACCGGGGAAACTTCGATCTGGCCTTCCGACCAGTCATCAACGAGTTTCAAGGCTTCAAGAAAGTCGAACTGCATTTGGTCGATTGGCGAGCAGCCAAGCAATCGCCACCAGGTCCCGCGTCGATAACTAAAGCTCCGCCGAACGCCGCCACCTCTGCCAGTTCGTAGAACCGATCCGAAAACTAGTAGCCGCTGATCGCAAGCTCTTGGGTGGGAACTGAGGCAAACATGGCAACTCTTCCTGCGCTTCAACCCGGATGCTCGCGCATCTCGGCTAAAAGACTCGCATCTCGGCGAATAGATGTGAGGCACAATAGACACAGCCGACAAAAGTGATTTTCGGCTGTGTCTCTACACGCTTCTGGTGGGAGTTCACCCCAGGATGGCCATCCAACCGTGGCTCGGTGAGCCACGGCAATCATTCTGACAGCCCTCAGGACTTGAGCAGCCAGCGCTTCGATGCCTGTGGCCAGACTCGAAGGATTGACACAATCAATGGCGGGGCGACAAAGTCCCCCGGTCGCTTTTTGTACGACGGACTTCTAGTCGGTCGTGCCACGCTGCGAGGTGATGAGCTGCTCGGGGTAGTGGAAGGATTAAGAGATCTTCTCATGCTCGAGCCCGAACAGCACACAAGTAGGTGGTTACGCACTGTCCTCCCTTGTTTCGATTTGGGAAATATTTTCCCAAAACCTTGAAGAATTTTCTTGCAACTCAAATTTAAACGGGTTCGACGCTTCGGTAGTTGAGAAAAAGATGGCACTTGTTGGAGGGTGTCCAAATTGAAATCAGCACACCAGCACACCAGCACACCACTACATCAGCTCGTCAGCTCGTCAGCTCGTCAGCTCGTCAGCTCGTCAAGCTAATTGCTAGTTTCTTAGCAATCGCTTCGATGACAGTATTCCAAGCCGGGTGCAGGGATGCATTGTCGGCTGCCACCGAAGATCCCACAGTGGCTAGAACTTCGAAAGTTGGAAATTCAGAAACAGGCCAAATTCTTGAGGCGCGATTGAGGGATGGTTTAAAGAATGTCGAAAAGAGGTTTAAAAATACTTCAGTCCGAGCAAAGTATAAGTTCCAAAGTGAAACGTTCGACAAATCAAGCGGTAAGTCAACTATCGAGGTGCGAGATTTGCATGAGATTGTAATGTTCGGCGATACACATATGGCGTGGTCTCAGACGCTGGTGACTCCAGATAAGGACTCGAAATCTAAGCCTGGGACTGAGTTATTGAACGTAACTAATTCTGAGTATGCATTTATTCTGGAAAAGCCCAAGGATGGCAAGTACTCACTTCTAGGTGTTCAGAGACACGGAGTTAGCCAAGCGGATGATGTGGAGATTAAGCGACGAAGGATCGACCCGTGCGGCGCGATGATGAGTGCTTACCACTTCTATGGCTGGCCAGTTTGGAAACTGATTCGGGACGATGGGTTTAAAATCAATAAGATTGAGAGTCTAAATCGAAAAAATGTGGGTGAGCTTGTGATTGTAGATTTTACTTACACTCCACCGCAGTCCAAGACAGGTCTAGGAATTAGGGATTTTAAGATTGAAGATGGCGTTTTGAGCTTTTCACCCGATCGAGATTGGCAGTTAGTTAGTTTTAATCGCGGGAAGGTATCGAATACGCCAGTAAGCGTGAACACTGTATCCGAATACCCGCCAGATCAATTGGCGATTGGCGACGAGACCATCATGACATTCCCGGATTTTGACGACAAATCGAACACTAAGTTCTTGAGAATCGAGTCGACTTATGGTGCTGTGGCGAAGGAGCATTTCTATCTAAGTCACTACGGATTTCCGGAGCCCAATTTTGGCTCAACAGTTCGCTGGCCATGGATTTTGGGCGGCTTGGTCCTAGGGGCGATCTGCATCTTTGCTTCTCGCAGATTGCTGCGTAGATGAAATGGAGAAGGTCTTGGTGGATGGGTCCAGGTTTAGAATTTACGTAACGGCGCTGCTTATCCTAATTGGCGGCATTTCAATGGCGTATATGATGACCTACTACGCAACGACTTCGATACCACATGGCCATATTTCGCATCCGGCCTGCTGTTTGGTTTACTCGCTTCAGCCGTTGAGCTGGTATCTGGGCTGGCGCTGCTCGAACAGGTTGAATCACTGGCTTCGAATCGGGTTGATGGTGGTGGTGGCTGTGGCTGCAGAATTTGCGTGTGCTCGAATTGCAACTCCTGTCTGGATTGTGACAAATCCGCCTCTATTCCTAGCAGATACCCCTATCGCACAATGGGTTGATTGGATTTCAACATTTGGTCTTTCGGCATTTCTTTACTTGGCTCTGTTTTCACTTATCCCGCGTATGGAGCTTAATGGCTGGCGTCGTTGGCAAGGGGCTTGGGCAAGTTGTACTGTATGGTGTTTATTGTGGTGCGGGGGCAACTTGATTGCCTCTAGAGTGAGCACAAAGCAGATCGGTTTTTCGGCCGCTCTGGTTCAGCCGAATTTGCGTCACCAAGCAATCGAAGATTGGCAGCCGTGGCAAGAGTTGGCTCGGTTGACTGAAGATTTCCTAGCGATGGGAAATCGAGTCGACCCAATTGTTTGGCCCGAGAATGGTGTCGCTTCAACCCTGCGAAGCAGTTTAATTGATCCAGTGTCCAGGCCTGCAAACAGTTTGAAAGAATCGGCAGTTTCAGCTTCATTGTCAGATGACAATATGGCACAATGCGATGTAGCCGCGATGGTGAATCAATATTCTAACAAGACCGACGCCAGTCTGTTGGTAGGTAGCTTGCTGGTTGATCGGGTTGAAGTCGTCAAATATGGCTTGACGGTGCCGCAACTCCAAAGGATGAACTGTGCTTGCCTGTGGAATTCCAGACAGAGCGGTGCTAATGGTGGCTGTCTGCAAGTTTACGAGAAACAAGCTTTGATGCCGCTGCGTGAATACACTCCAAGCTGGTTGGATTTTGATTTCGTACGCAAGTGGATTATGCCTGGGCTGAAGTCAAACGAGCTGACCCCGGGCGATCAATATCGAACGCTTACGTTTACAGACGGCAAAGGGATTGAGCGACGCTTGGGGATCGCCATCTGTTACGAGTCGTGGTTGCCTTGGCTGCCGCAATATCACGCGGAAGAGCCCGTCGATGCGATAGTGCATTTAGCTTATGACGGTGATTTTGCGAACTTCCCCGTCTATACTCAGAGAATGCTGGGTACTATTCAACTGCGAGCCATCGAAACACGCACTTGGCAGTTGGTCTGTTCAACCTGGGCAGGTACATCAGTGATTGACCCTCGTGGTCGAATTGTCAGACAATTGACTCCTAAGCCCGGTATTTTGCGAACTGATCAGTTGTAGATACGTAAGTTTGTTGGTGGGTCGACATCCAAGGCGCCAAACGAGATTGGAACAGTCATGCGAGTTCATCAAAAGTTCGGCTTCACGCTGATTGAGTTATTAGTTGTCATCGGCATCATTGGCTTGCTGGTGGGATTACTCATTCCGGCTGTGCAAGCCGCACGCGAGGCGGCCCGACGTATGCAGTGCCAAAACAACCTCAAACAGATCGGCTTGGCACTGCATGCGTATGAATCTGCGCACAAGTGGTTGCCGCCGAGCATGATTTGGGATGGTCGCGGTGAGTCGCAAGGAGGAGGGATTCTGCCGATCGGCACCTTCGATCATATCGCGGTCGGGACCGATCCGTCTTTGGATCGATTGAAAGTGAACTGGGCGATTGTGTTGTTGCCGTACCTCGAGCAACAGAGTCTGTACAACTCCTTTCGCCAGGATCACACGATCGACCATGTGGTCAACAAACCCTTTCGCACCGTGGAGATTTCCACGCTGAAATGTCCAAGCGACGGGTTCAACAATGCGCCCTTCGAACGCGCGGGATTATCTGGGACGAGCGGACATACCTACGCGCGGGGAAACTACGGCTACAATATGGGCGTCAATCGGGCTTGTATCAGCACAGCAGGCAATTGCCCGCTTGGTTTCGAAGCCGACACCAGCGATTTGCAAGGTACCGCGAGCAAGGTATGGGGGAGCGGTATCGGGGGTTTCAACGTCTCGTTTCGACTGAGTGCGTTTCCGAGCGGGCTTTCGAACATCGTTGCGATCGACGAAATCCGCGCCGGCATCTCGCCGATCGATTCCCGTGGAGTTTGGGGACTTGGGATGGCAGGATCCAGCATCACCGGCGCGCACCAAGGCGGGCCCAATTCCCGCGATGTCGGAGATGGCATTTCGGCGTGTGGAATATTGACGTTGACGATCGGCGAACAGCAACTGAAAAGAATGGGGATGCCTTGCACCCTTTCCGCGATCCAAAGCAACTTTGCCGCAACCGCACGCAGTCAACACGCAGGACTGGTGAACATTTTGCGGTTGGACGGTTCCGTGGATACGATCGCCGACCAAGTCGAATCGATCGTGTGGCTGTCACTCCACTCCCGCGATCCGGAGCTTGCTCGGCAATTGCCGTAGCCCCTTGGACACCGCCGACAAGAATGAGCCTGAGGCGCTAGCCGATTTCGTGCGGCGTGAAAAAGATCGGCTAGCGCCTCAGGCTCATGGAAACGAAAACCCAGTCCGTCGAGTGCTGCAGCGACGGACTGGGAAGTCCGTCGTACATGCGCACTTACGCCAAAATCTCTCGCACGACGCGGGCTGGACGCGTCGAGGTGAGGATCTGCTTGGTGTTGTTGTACGGATAAGAGACCTTCTCGTGCTCGAGCCCGAACAAATGCATCACGGTCGCTTGGAAATCGTTCGGGGTCACGATGTTCTCCACCGCTTTGTGGCCAAACTCGTCGGTCTTGCCATAAGCCACCCCGCCTCGGACACCACCCCCTGCCATCCAGATACTGAACCCCTGCCCGTTGTGGTCGCGGCCAGCGCGGTCCGGACTGCCATGCTCCTGAGTCACCGGCAATCGACCAATCTCGCCACCCCAATGGACCAGCGTCGTGTCGAGCAGTCCACGCTGCTTGAGATCCGCTACCAAACCTGCGACCGGCTTATCCGTCTTGCGACATATCGCGGGTAAATTCTTGGCGATGCTGTCGTGATTGTCCCACGGTTGCCCCGCGTGGAACAATTGCACGAAACGAACCCCGCGCTCAATGAGCCTACGCGCGAGCAAGCAGCGGGTTCCGTATTCGCGCGTCTCAGGCTCGTCGATTCCATATAGCTTGAGCGTAGCCTCGGTCTCCTTGGATATATCCAAGGCATCGGTCGCGGCAAGCTGCATTTTGGCCGCTAACTCGTACGTCGCCATCCGAGCGTACAACTCCGTCTCGTTGGGATGCAGATAGTTGTGCTGTCGGTTGATCTCTTGCAACAATTGCAGGTTCTGCTGCTGCATCTCGCCCGCCAAATGGGCAGGAGGTTGCAAATTGAAAATACGAGGCTCCTTGGGCCGGAGCACGGTCCCTTGGAACAGTGCAGGCATGAACCCATTGGACCAATTCGTTACTCCATCGACCGGATGCCCCCCCGGGTCGCTGAGGACCATGTAGGCGGGCAAGTCCTGCGACTCGCTCCCGAGAGCATAAGTCAACCACGCTCCCAACGTGGGGCGTCCCAAAATACCGGGGATCCCCCCGTGAAAATATCGAATCGATACCTCGTGACCATTGTTCCCGGTATGCATACTCCGAATCAAGCAAATGTCATCGATCACCCCCGAGGTGTGGGGCAACAGCTCCGACAACTCCGTTCCACAATTACCGCGTGGAGCAAACGCGAACGGACTTCCCAACAGCTTCTTGCTGGCTTGATTGACAAACGAATATCCGACCTCGCCCTGATAGTCCGTGCCGCTGAACTTCGTCAGTTCCGGTTTCGGATCGGTCAGATCCATGTGCGATGGACCACCATGCTGAAACAGCGAGATCATCGCCTTGGCTTTGGGTGCAAAATGCGTGGGGCGTGGTACCAGGTCCCGATGAGGCTTGTCCTTCAAAATCGGGGGCTCGGCCCGGAGCGGATCTTCCGACAACATCAGCTTGAGTGCGATCGCTCCGACTCCCATGCCGACATGTTGCAGCCAATGCCGGCGCTGTTGCAACCACATTTCCCTCGAAGGTTTCATTTCGCTCATGATGGGATCAGTCCACGTAGAGAAACTCGTTGGAGTTCAAAAGCATCTGGCAGATATTGATCAAAACTTGGCGCGAGGCGCTGTTGCCGCTGCTGAGTCGATCGGGTTGACGATAGAGCAAATCCAGTTGAGCCGCCACGAATCGACCGACCGCGTCGGTTTCTTGTTCGGTCGGGGCACGTTCCAAGATGCAGTCCCATGCCGCGACGACTTGCCGACCGAGCATAGCGTAGTCCTCTTGTTGCAACTGAAAGCCGATCGAAGAGTCGTAGATGGTTGGGCCCATCGCAGTGTCATTCGGAGTGAAGGTGATCTTCACCGACCAAGTAAAGGAGTCGGAGGTCTCATGTTCGCCGCATTCGATGACGAGATCGATCGCATCCTCCGCATCGACCGCAAGGTTTGCGGCTGTCGTCGGTCCCGAACCGGCCTTGATGGTCCAACTCCCGGCTTGCCCGTGCTTGGAACTGATTCGTCCGATCACCCCGTCGCCATTCTCGCTTCCATGCGAAAGGGTGCCTTGAATTTCCACGCTCCCGGCCCCGGGGGCGATCCAACGTCGAATCGCCGGATACGATGCGTTCCCCGGATGCCCGCCGACGTTGGTCAAAAAGACATA
>JBILVV010000142.1:0-10767 GCA_044370255.1 Pirellula sp. | reverse complement strand
GAATCATGCGTCAGGATATACATAACCGGTTGATGCATGATGCTACTCAATCGCATCGCAGGTCGCATGTAATCGGTAAACACAAAGAACGTTGCGCCATAAGGCCGCAGACCGCACAAACTCATCCCGTTGAGGACCGAGCCCATTCCGTGTTCACGGATTCCGAAGTGCATGTTCCGTCCTTGGAAATTCAAGTGCGAGAAATCGGACTCGCCATTGAGAAGCGTCATCGTAGATGGTGCCAAGTCCGCCGAACCGCCGATCAATTGCGGTATATGAGGAGCCAGCATGTTGAGGACTTTGCCGCTGCTGACACGTGTGGCCATCCCTTTGGCATCTGCCGGAAAAAGAGTTAGTCCAGCGTCCCATCCTTCCGGCAACTTCCTATCGAGTATCGAGCGTATTTCGGCGGATTCCTTGGGATACTCCTTCGAATATGCTGAGAATCGCTCATTCCAGGCCTTGCTTGCAGCATGTCCTCGCGTACCGAGTGTGCTTGCGAAATGCTCGCGTACGCCTGACGGCACAAAGAATTTTTCATCCTCAGGCCAATCGTAGTACTTCTTCGTGAGTTTGATCTCTTCATCACCTAAGGGTGCGCCGTGCGCTCCGTGTGTGTTGGCCTTATTGGGGGATCCGTATCCAATGACCGAGTTAACGATTATCAACGTCGGCTTGTCGTTGGTAGCACGGAATTCATCGAACGCGCTTTGCAAGCTGGCCAAATCGTTGGCATCGGGAACATGTATCGTGTGCCAACCCAGTCCTCGGAATCGTTGCGAGACCCCTTCGCTAAACGCCAGATCGGTGTGACCTTCAATCGTGATACCGTTATCGTCGTAGATCCAGCACAGGTTCGAAAGCTTCAGATGCCCTGCGATCGACGCAGCTTCCGCAGCGACCCCTTCCATCAAGTCCCCATCGCTGCAAAGAGCATAGACATCGTAGCCAAACAGTTCGAAACCTGGCCGGTTGTACTTCGCAGCCAAGAACTTCGACGCGATCGCCATACCGACCGAGTTGCCAACCCCTTGCCCGAGCGGCCCTGTGGTCGTTTCGATGCCGGTCGCGTAACCGTATTCGGGATGCCCTGCGCACGGGCTGTGCAGTTGCCGGAACTTCTTCAGGTCATCGAGAGTCAATGATTCGCGCGAGGTAACCTTGCCATGCGCATCCACAGCCCGTACACCCGACAGATGAATCATCGAATAGAGGAGCATCGACGCGTGGCCGCAAGACAATACAAAGCGGTCTCGGTTGGGCCACATGGGATTGGCTGGGTCGTAATGAAGAACTTCACTCCACAGTTGAAATGTGACCGGCGCTAATGCCATCGGGGTCCCTGGGTGCCCGCTGTTCGCGGCCTGCACTCCGTCCATGCTGAGAGTTCGGATGGTATTGATGGCCAACTGACGAATGGACGCAGCGGGAACGGTCATTAAGGCACCTGAGGATAGTTAAGGTGAATACAAACGCAGCTTGAATCTCGAAAACCCTCGCAGAATACCCCTTTCGGAGTCCCCTCGCAATCCAGGCTAGTCAGCCTGCCTGCGATTGGGTGGCACATCCTGAGGCTTTGCGAAGGATGTGGTGAATCCCTTGGCTGGCACTCTCCCGACTTGTTTCATGCGATAGCAAGGAAGATGATTCTTCTTATATTTGGTGTTAAATCTTGCTCGTCTTTTTTTCTATACAGTGGATCATGCAACGACCGAATTCTTTTCAACTTGAAGGAAGGACCGCACTGATTACCGGTGGGTCTCGCGGTTTGGGTTTTGTTTTCGCTCAAACGCTCGCTCAAGCGGGAGCGTCGATCGTGATCGTCAGCCGCGATGAGGAACGTTGCAAACAGGTCGCTCAGGAATTGGAGCAATCCTTCGGCCGACCGATGTACGCATTCGGGTGCGATGTCGCTCGGGCCGATCAAGTCGATGCCCTTTACGATGCGGTTGCATCTACTGTTGAACGTGTCGATATCCTGGTCAACAGCGCAGGCCTGAATCGTCGCAACCCCATCGCGGATCTCCGAGTCGAGGATTGGGATGATGTGGTCGATGCCAATCTCAAAGCCCCATTCTTGATGGCCCGCAGATTCGGACCCAACATGGCCCAGAGAGGCTGGGGACGCATTATTCATCTGGGCTCCATTCTTTCCGCGATTGGGATTCCGGGCCGAACCCCCTACGCAGCTTCCAAAGCCGGCTTGCTCGGATTAACACGCACGCTCGCTCTGGAGTGGGCCACTCGCAATGTCACTGTCAATGCGCTCTGCCCCGGTCCCTTCAAAACCGATATGAACCTCGAACTGACTCGCGATCCAGTCAGGTTCCAGGAGTTTGTTCAAAAGATTCCGATGGGACGATGGGGTGAACTGCATGAACTTACCGGACCGATGTTGTTCCTCGCCTCAGATGCCAGTTCCTACATGACCGGCCAAACACTCTACATCGATGGCGGTTGGACAGCGCAGTAAATCGCAGCGCAGTAAATCGTGGCACGACGCTCCGCGTCGTGGAACGACTTAAGCCACCACGGTTGCAGGCGTAGGGGTCTCGCAGCACAAACGACGGCGGAGCGTCGTTCCACAATATCTGTCCGCGATATCTGTTCGCGGATAACGCACTACGGCCGGTAACCGAAATCCTCCATATAGTCGCGGATGATCTCGTCGAGACCCGGTGCTTCGGGCAACCCAATCGCTACGCCACGCGAACCATCGATATCGGTCGGCCACTGACTCACGATTCTTTGTATTCGCGAATCGGGGGCTTCTCGAATCTCTCCCAAGGCCAATCCGGTCTCTTCGGAATATCTTTTGATCGATTCTCTCGCCAAACGAGGTGTAACTTGCCGCGCTGGTAACCCAATCGCTCGATCGGAACCGAGGATCGCTTGCGGTACCTCGTGCAGTGCGATCAGCGAATCGATCACCGTGCGATATCCGGTCATCGGATGAGGTTGATCCCAATCGACAGGCAACAGACAGACATCTTGCTTCAACGGCTCGCGAAACATCCCGCTTGCCCAACTCGAGGCCGCCGTATTCGGTTTGCCAGGCCGAATAATCACGGTCGGCAAGCGAGCCGAGCGACCGTCGATATATCCCTTTCGTGAATAATCGTTGATCATCAATTCTCCGATCACCTTGGTCATGCCATAGGTGGTCTGCGGCGTATGCTTGGTGCGGTCGTCGCATGGAGCGGGAAGTTCTCCACCGAAACAAGCGATGCTGCTCGAGAATACGACTTTCGGATTTCCTCCTACTTTGCACAGTGTATCCAACAGCAAACGCATTCCCAAAACATTGACTTGCCATGCTTCGTCGAATTGGTCTTCGCATTCGCCACTGACCATCGAAGCCAAGTGAAACACCGAAATGTTTGGATCGCTCCCGAGGGCCGCTTGCACCGATGACTCCTCTTCGATGCTCCCCGTTACGCAACGCACAGAAGGCAAGGGATGATGGGGACTTTGAAGATTTGACCATATGGAATCCGAAGCTCCTGAATCAAAGCCGCGATCGAAGAGTGTGATCTCCTGGATAGCGCTTCGGCTTCCATCGGCGAGGGTAAGTTCCCCAACACCCAGTAGTCGTTTGCACAATTGGCGTCCTAAAAAGCCTCCTCCACCTGTGATCACTACCCGCATCGCTTCTTGATCCTCGATTCGTGGTTCTCGACTACAGAGCTACAACTGCGTCTATAATGGGCAGCTATGACAACTCTTGCTAAAACGACTAACAGTCTATCAGGTTGGACGATCGGTTTTGTGGGGCTAGGGAAGATGGGGTTCCCGATGGCAAGGCATTTGGCTGCGGCCGGTGCTCGCGTGATCGCATGGAATCGCAGCGAGGAACCGCTTGGGCGCGCGTCCGAATTTGGCATCGAACGGGCACACTCGCTCCCTGATCTTGCTCGCCAGGTGGGATCCGGCGTCATTTGCCTCAATCTGACAACAACCGATGTGGTGCTCGAAGTGGTTAGCGGTGATCATGGGCTGCTGCCCCACGCATCGCGCGAAACCTTGTTTATTGATTTCGGCACCACGGGAGTCGAGGCAACACGCGCGTTTTCTCAGCGAGCTTTGTGGTTGGATGCACCGGTATCCGGAGGTGAGGTCGGAGCGGAAGGGGCAACGCTGTCGATCATGGTGGGAGGAAAGGATGACGCGTTTCGTCGCGCTCTCCCCATCTTCGAGACGGTTGGAAAACGGGTTACCTACATGGGTGCCTCGGGTGCAGGGCAAGTTACGAAACTAGCCAATCAGTTGATCGTTGCACAAACCATCGATGCGGTGGCCCAAGCATTGCGATTGGCAGAACTGGCAGGAGTCTCCAGTGAGCGGGTACGCGAAGCACTCATGGGAGGATTTGCAGATAGCCGGATCCTGCAACTGCATGGTGATCGGATGGTCCGCCGGGATTTCCGACCAGGAGGACGGGCCGAATGGCAATTGAAAGATGTCCGATTGATTTGCGAGTTGGCTCAGCAGGTCGGCCTGCACTCGGAATCCCTGGATCACTGCCGATCTCTTTGGGAGCATTTCGTGGTTGAGGAAGGAAACGGAGACTTGGACCACTCGGGTTTGTTCCTTCACTATCTGAGAAGCGAGTCCCAGTCCTCCGGCGATCGAGCGATCGACCCTTGATATCGATCCTTGATATCGCCAAGAGGCAAAGCTCAGACCGGTAGCCGGGCGCTTTCCAAGGTTTTGGGGATCATCATGCTCTCGCGAGCGTAGACCGCGCGAAGCGAATCTTCCGTGATGCCAAAATGATCTCGCCATTCCCGAAGTGTTGCAGAGTTGGAGAAACATCCCTCGTGCCGAGCGAGATCCTGCACACCCATTCCTCGCCCCGCCTCGATTCCGAGATCGAAGGCCAACAACTTCTTGCCGTGAACGCGGAAGGGCTCTGGGTAGGAATGTGAAAACGCGTTTCGCAGCTTCACCGCATCTTCATTGCGAAAGGAGGAAGAGTTACCCATCGTGAATCCGACGACGAAGGCTTCGTCTTGATCGAGCAGTCCGCGACCCAATAGAATGTGGATCGCATCATGCCAAGCCAGCGAAACGGCGCCGGGCAACGCGATCGTGCTCATGGGATCCTCGAACAATTGCACTTCCTTCGGTATTCCGACCTCTTCCACACCAGGGAGTGAGTCGAGCAAGGTTTGCATGGAGACATTTTCATTATCGAGCCCGGGATACCACATCCCCCACAAACCGGAACCGTCACTCGATTCGATGAATTCGCCGCTCGGTGTGCGAAATAGAATCTCGGGTTGAATAAACAGTTCAAGACGTTCGCAAAGAGCGATCGGTCCATCGCTCTTCAAGATTGCGATCGACTCATTCAATTCCTGATCGACAGCGTTTGCGATTCTTTGTTCGAGTGATATTCGGTCGCTTGAATTCCTGCCTGAATCATCGGGGGGGACGCACCTTCCGGCGGCTTGGCTTGCCAACTGCGTTGGGCTTGGGAAGGCGGGATGAACGTTGCGAACTTCTCGTTCGTTCAACCGTTGCAAAAGGGTGGTGACTTCGTGGGTCGGCTGGGTATCGCGGAGGATTTCCAGAATGATCTGACGTTCCCACGCGATCGCCCATTGCGTTGCGCTGTACTCAAGTTCCTGATTCGGCGATGCCATGAGTGTTGGGTGGGATGGGCGTTTCGGCGGGCGTTGAGGAAGTGGTCCCTGGAACCACACGAGGTCCACCGATGGTGGAATCGACGATGCGTTTGAGGTCCTCGGAGTCGACGACTTCCACTTCCATCAGTCGTTGGGCGATCGCTTCGAGCGCGGCTCGCCGTTCGGTCAAAATGACTCTTGCTTTGTGGGATGCCTCATCGATCATGCGCTTGACTTCTTGATCGATTTCGCGAGCGGTTTGTTCGGAGTAATCGCGGCCGAACCCATCGCCGCCGCCGGAGGTGGCCAAAAAGGGAGATCGATTCCCTTCGCGATAATTGACGCGCCCCATGCGGCTCATACCGTACTCCATGACCATGCCGCGAGCGATGTCCGTTGCGCGTTGAAGGTCGTTTTGCGCACCGGTGCTGATGTCCCGGAAAACGATCTCTTCGGTGAGCGTACCGGCCAGCAAAACTTGCATTTGTGCTTCGAGTTCTGGTTGGGTAACCAGATAACGGTCAGCTTCTGGGCGTTGCATCGTGTAACCCAATGCAGCAACACCGCGCGGGATGATGGACACTTTGTGTACGGGATCGGTGTTGGGCAACGAATAGGCGACCAAGGCATGGCCGGCTTCATGGTACGCCACTCGCAGTTTCTCATCTTCGTTCATGATCCGCTTTTTCTTTTCCAACCCAGCAGCGGCGCGTTCCACGGCTTCGTTGAACTCATCTTGGCCGACATTGTTTTTTCCTTTGCGCGCCGCCAAGAGTGCCGCTTCGTTGACGAGATTGGCGAGGTCCGCTCCGACGAACCCCGGCGTGATCGCAGCGATCTGTTTCAACTCGACATCGGTAGCCAGCTTCACATTTTTGACGTGTACTTTGAGGATATCCTCGCGTCCTTGTTTGTCCGGACGGTCGACCAAGACGTGACGATCGAAACGACCGGCTCGCAGAAGTGCAGGGTCGAGTGTTTCAGGACGGTTGGTAGCCGCCATCACAATGACGCCTGAGTTGGCATCGAAACCATCCATCTCAACGAGCAGTGCATTGAGAGTCTGCTCTCGTTCATCGTGTGAGCCGACTACATTGCCAGCGCGACTTTTTCCGAGAGCATCGAGTTCGTCGATGAAGATAATGCAGGGAGACTTGGCGACTGCTTGTTGAAACATATCGCGAACGCGCGCAGCACCGACACCGACGAACATTTCAACGAAGTCAGAACCGGACAACGAGAAAAACGGTACGCCTGCTTCTCCCGCAATGGCTTTAGCCAGCAGGGTCTTTCCAGTCCCTGGCGGGCCGACGAGCAATACGCCACGAGGAATGCGGCCACCGAGTTTTTGATACTTTTCGGGATGTCGCAGAAAGTCGACGATCTCTCGTACTTCTTCGACCGCTTCATCGATTCCTGCCACGTCGTTGAACGTGACTCCGATATCCTCTTGAGCATACAGCTTTCCTCGCGATCGCCCGAACTGCATCGGGGAACTGATCCCCCCCATTCTTCGCATGACAAAAAGAAAGATTGCACTGACCAGAAAGATCGGCAGAAAGAAGAACCAGAAGAACTGAGTCAGCATGCTTTGACCAGGGGCGTGACGCCATGCGATGTTGGCCGCGCTCAGTTTCTCTTTGAGTTCGGTGTTGGTCCCTTCGGAATTGTCTTTGATCGCTTGAAAGTCCCGTTGTACCGGGTTGGTCGGTTGACCATCTACGATCTTGGCGACCGTAACTTTGCCTCGAATCGTCTTTTCGTCGACTTCCACATCGCGAATCCGACTGAGCTCAAACTGCTGTTTCTCGTTGGTAATGGTGATCTTGCCCGTGATCTTGCCTTCGGGGTCGGCATCCAATTGCGATTGGGACGCATCCTGATAGCGGGTAGCTTCGATCAGGGCGATCAAGTCCGGATAGCGGATTTCCTGGAAAAGAGCTGTTGCTACGAAGCTGATGGCGGCCATGACCACCAAAACCCCAAGCAGCGTGTACATCAGCCAGGAGTTGCCCGATGAGGAATTTCCGCCCGAGCCAGAGCGTCGATCGGATTTGGGATCGTCAGCCATCTACAACCTTTGGGTCTTCAAAAGAAAAAACTCCGGACTGGATCCGGACCATCACAGACAAACCTTACCCCGTTATTATGCACCCAAGACAACGATTGAGCAGGGTTTGACGTTGAGGAATTGTAGTGCAAGACCTAGAATTTTAACGCTCGAGACGGCAGGATTTTGACGATGCTGCAGGTTGTGTGGCGCATAAGGCACCATTTTGCACGGCGCAAAGGGAGTCGCTCGCACCAAACAGAGTCAGACACTTTGTGGAAACCATGTCGATTAATAAACCGTCTAGAGTTGCAATTCTCGGATCCACAGGGAGCATCGGTCGATCCACGCTGGATGTTCTATCGCATCTGACGGAGGCATTTGAGCTGGCACTCATCTCCGGTCATGAGAGGCTTGATGAGCTTCGTGAACAGTGCGTCCGTCACGAGCCGAAGCTCGCCGTCGTCACGGGACCGCGGACTCCTGCCGTAGATGCATGGCTCGCTGGCTCAAGTGTGGATTCTCAACGTCAGCATGGCATGTCATGCGTCATCGATGCGATTCGCGAGGGTGAGATCGACATTGTCGTGGCAGCCATTGTCGGGATCGCGGGACTCGAGTCCTCCTTGGCAGCCGCCCAGACCGGCAAGCGGCTTGCACTTGCCAATAAGGAGTCCTTGGTGGTAGCCGGTGAATTGCTGATGGAGGCAGCGAAACGATCCGGCGCCGAACTCATTCCCGTCGATAGCGAACACAGCGCTATCTTTCAATCGATCCATGCGGGCCGAAGTCATCGGGAAATTCATCGACTCATTCTCACCGCAAGCGGCGGTCCGCTGCGAGATTGGCCTATCGAATCCTTGGCCGATGCCACCGTCGACGATGCCTTGGCGCATCCCACATGGAATATGGGACGAAAAATCACCGTCGATTCCGCTACCATGATGAACAAAGCCCTAGAGGTCATCGAAGCCAAGTGGTTGTTCCAGATCAACCCGGAGCAAATCGAGGTCGTCATCCATCCGCAGTCGATCATTCATTCGATGGTGGAATTCTGCGATGGTTCGGTCATTGCCCAGTTGAGTCCCCCCGATATGCGGCTACCGATCCAATACGCGCTGACTTATCCCGAACGCATCGATTCCCCCGCCCGCAAAATGGATTGGAGCCAAGCTTACCAACTGGATTGGAAACCGGTCGATCCGGAACGCTATCCGGCACTTGACTTGGGTTTTGAAGTCGCTCGAAGGGGTGGAACCTGTGGTGCGGTACTCAACGCCGCCAACGAAGTTGCCGTAGAATTGTTTTTGCAAGGTAAGATACGCTTGACCGAGATCGCCACCGTTTGCAGATCCGTGCTGGCACATCACGATTTTTCCCCTTCGCCTACACTGGACGAACTGATGCGTTTGGACCAATGGTCGCGGAATGAAGTTTCACGTTGGATAAAAGTCACATGCTAGATTGCCTAATGCGGGGTAACGGTTTCTTCCACTTCGACTTGTCACAGGGGCTGATCCTGGCGGCCGAAGCATCGACTTGGGAATCCTGGCTCACCTTCTTTTACAGCATCCTCATGGGTGTTCTCGGTTTGGGATTCGTGATCTTTGTCCACGAGCTCGGGCATTTTCTCGCCGCGAAAGCATTCGGCGTCAAATGCGAAAAGTTCTATGTCGGCTTTGATGTCCCCATATCCATTGGTCCTATTCGACTCCCCTCCAAGTTGGCCCACTTCCAATGGGGCGAAACCGAGTACGGGATCGGCATCATCCCCTTGGGCGGTTACGTCAAGATGCTCGGACAAGACGATGACCCGCGTAGATTGAAAGAGGAAGCGGAACGGGTTCGTGAACAAGATCCCAACATGCCGGAAGGCCATTCGGAACGGGTCAAACTCAACCCCCGCTCTTTTCCAGCCAAACCGGTTTTCGCGAGGATGATCATCATCAGCGCCGGGGTCGTGATGAATCTCATCACCGGCGTGCTGATGGCCGCGATCGCGTTCATGATGGGGGTTCCCTACGAGCCCGCCGTGGTCGGCGCGGTCATGCCCGGCGACCCCGCTTGGAGAGCAGGTCTCCAGCCCGGAGATCGAATCGTGCAAGTTGGCTCAATCACGGACAACCAACTCTCCTTCAACGATATGTCGCAGAAGGTCGCGATTGCAGGTATTCGCGATTCCAAGTCGCCCGTCCCCGTAGCCTATGAGCGCGATGGAAAGAGAACCACTCTCGAAATCGTCGGCACCACAGCACATTCCCCTGCGGACGCCAGGATCAAAGCCTTGAGACTCGGGATCATCGCGGCCAGGACCACGAAGGTCAACGATAAACATCCCTTCGAAACGTATATCCGGAAATCAAAGATAGACCTCGGTCCACTCCAAGCAGGGGACTTGATCCTTGGTGTCAACGGCACGCCGCTTCCAATCGATAGCGGAAATGAACTTCCCCTAGCCTATCAGCTCGATCGTGTACTGCACCCACGACTCAATGAGACAGTGACTTTGCAGGTGCGCCGCACGAACGACAAGAAAGAACAACAGGTCGATGTCGAACTGAAGCCTCTACCCCTTAAGACCCTGGGTATCCGATTTGAGCCGCAAGGGATCGTTGCCATCGCGGAAGGATCGGTAGCGGAGAAAGCTGGGGTCCAGATTGGAGACAAGCCGATTCGATTCAACGGAAACCCCATCGAAGATGCCCTCGCAATGCCGCTCGTCATCGCAGGCATGGCGGGACAGAGCGTGACATTGGATCTGCAACGAGGCGAGTCGGAAATAGTCACCCTTTCGTGGACAGTCCCACAACAGTTTCAGTTCGTCGAAACTGTCTCGCAATTCTCTCCTTCTGGGTTGGAACTCCCTGGATCGGGCATGACGTACAAGATGACCGACCGCGTTCAAAGCGTTGCCCCCGATAGCTTGGCCGCCAAGAAAGGGATCGTCGCAGGGGATGTGATCAAGCAAGTACAATTTGTATTTAAGACCGACCAGCAAAAGGATTTCCACAAGGAAGTACTCGGAGCGAAATCTTTCCTCGAAAAGACCCCTGTCGATGCCGCGCACAGCATTCAGTATTTCTTTGA
>JBILVV010000524.1:0-3004 GCA_044370255.1 Pirellula sp. | reverse complement strand
GTTCTACATTGGCATCATCGAACTTCCGAGTTCTCAGCTACGGGGTTGCGGCGATAGACGGCTCGGTCGGGCCATTGGACTTGATAATCGGTGAAACGTTCGTCTCGGACTGGGTAGTCCGTGCTAATGAACTGCGCTCCGCTGGCCATCGCCGCATCTCGCATCTTGGTATCGCCCGATCGAGCTTGTCGTGTGTCGGCGTCCGCGCGAGTGCGGACCAAAAAGCCTTGCTTCACCATATTTTGGATCTTTTCGAACTCTCCGATCGGATTATTGATCTTCATCCAAGCTGCCGCGGGATGATCGGCGTCGACGGATGCGAACATCGCCCGCCCTTCAAGGCTTGGATGATCCTTTACATACCGATCGCGGATGCCGTTGGTGTTATCGAGCGCGAAAAAGATTTTACCCGTCGATGCCTTTAGAGTCGGCCAACCTTGTTTGGTAACAGCATCCCGAAGCGTAGCGTGGTTTCCGCGGATCGTATCGGGTATCCATCGCCGCTGTTCAGGTACGGTATTCAAAACCACTCGATCCAATTCGTCTAGAGTGGATTCATCGAACGGTTTAGGCTTGACCCCTGAGAGCGGAAGCGTCGAGTCCTTCAACTCCAAGAGCACCAAGATCGGAAGGTGGTGCGGGTTGGATTGCGACCAATCCACAATTTGTTCCAGGGCTTGTTCGAGCGTCGGCGTATGTGTTGCGTAGTCAAAGCCAGGAGCATGGATGATTTTGAAACCGGGCTTGCGCATGACGTCGGCGAAATCGAATTGCATGCGTGGGTCATCGATCGGCGAGCCTAGCAGCTTCCACGCCGAAGGAGTGCTGTAAAGACCACCTTCGGGGTCAGAATACAAATCGAGTTCGATTTGACGAATGCCGTAGTCCGAGAACTGCTTTGAAAACGCTTCATGCGTGTAGTCGATTCCTCTCGCTGTCTCTGCGCCGCTGACCGCAATCAACTCCATGACCTTGGGCACGGGGGCAAGGTGGTAGGAGTTGTGCGTTCCGATCACTTGGATCTCGTTCAATCGGAGTCGTTCATCTCCTGGCTGAATCTCTTGCGAAGATGCCGCTGCAGTTAGTAAGGAAACGAGAGCGACAGCGAGAGTACAGTCGAACCGAACTCGATACATCACACTTGAACTCCGAATGGTAAATTACGAATGGTAAATGAGGTCGCTAGGGGCGGCGGCGGTTGAGTTGCCCTTGTTCCAAACGATACGCTTGTCGATCTGCGGCCTTCCAGTCCCCTTGCCGGGCAATGGCGAATATCTTCTCGAATTCTTCCCATTCCGCATCGGACATTTGGCCCGAGTTTCGACGTTCCGAGACCGCCCGACGAACACCCTCAAGTTGGTCTTCTCGCTGGCTCGAGCATGCAGTTCGAAGGAGTTGAATGTACTTCAAGTTATCGTATTGGACTACTGCAGGCCGGTTCCAAGCCTGCCAGGCAAGAATCCCCGCAACACCGAATATTACAACGAAGGCTAGGCCGAGAAGTCCGTTTCTTAGTCGTCGAGATTCCAAATCATGTCTCCCTTATTGCGGCTCGACAGTGCTGCCCAGGTTGGCTGGTGGATGTGAGCGGAAATCATGCGGACGCTCCCGTCTCCGAGACTGACATTCGCGACAGCCCCATGCTCCGAAAACATTTGGCAAACGTGGGCCAGTGGACTATTGGGTGGATGGATCGGTGCGAAACCGGTGACCGGATCGATCTCATCGGATGCTGGACCGCTGTGTACATTGACGAGTGTCGCGGCCTGATCGCATTCGGTGATCGGAAAGCGGCGCGGATTATTGGTACAGACCTCAACGCCAGGCACGACCCCGACCCAGGTTTTGTCGCTCAGGATCGGTGAGTGCTCTCCGAGGAAGACCGTATTGGATAAACCGTCCGTGACATCTCGAACGCGGATCCGAGAGTTGCGGAACAAGGGGCCATCGGCCAGGCTCGAAACGTCTTCGATGGAGTATCCCCATGGTTCTTCTTGTCCTGCGTTGGCTACGTAGGTGGATCGGCCGAACAGGACATCGACTCCACGATCGTTCTGCACGCGGATGGGGCCATCGCCTTGGCTTGCTGATGGGCACAGAAACGTTGGGATACGCGTTTGAATCGCGTCTCCTTGGAAAAAGGTCCAGCAGGGTTCGGTGAATACGAGTCTCTGGTAGATAGGTTGCTGCTCAATCTGGGGCAGGATCAAGGCGCCCCAAGCAAACCCGTTGGGACCGTCGAAGGTCGTCGGGTCGCGAAGCGGGTGCCGCGTTTCGGAGATGTAGGAAGGAGGAAACGTCTTAAATGATGATTCGTAATTGAAGAGAGCCATGCCGAGCTGTCGCATGTTGGATTGGCAACTCATGCGTCTGGCCGCTTCCCGTGCCGCTTGAACGGCTGGCAGCAGCAGACCGACCAGGATCCCGATGATCGCAATGACCACCAACAACTCCACCAGGGTAAAACCGCAACGCTTCAGCCTCATCGCAACCTCCTTCCAAACCAGGTCTGCCGGGAATCTATACGCGCTGTAATAATGTAGCCTGTGCTACAAAAAATGTAGCCAATGCTACAATTGTGTCAAGCTGGCGGACCGCGCAATTCGGGCTAGATCTGGAGGGAGTCGCAGCGCGGAATTACGATAAGTTGTAGTCTTCCGTTTACCGTTGAGTTCGCAAGAATGTAGCTCAACAGAAAGTCGCTCGAGAGAAATCCGTTTGGAAGTGGTTTATTGTGCCTAAAAAAGCTCAACCCGCCCAGCAACACGCCAGCGTGCGCAAGGAACATGCCACGGAATTGGCGGAAGATTACGTCGAAGCCATCGCCCATTTGATCGAGGCCGATGGGGAATGCCGATTGAAGGAAATCGCAGCCCATTTTGGGGTCAGTCATGTGACGGCCAACCGAACCGTGGCGAGGCTCAAACGAGACGGCTTGGTCGAGAGCGAACCCTACGGCCCGGTCGTGCTTACTGCGGCTGGCAAGCGGCTTGCGAAGCGTTGC
>JBILVV010000523.1:0-3005 GCA_044370255.1 Pirellula sp. | reverse complement strand
AGTCGCTGGCTGATCGAGGGAACTGGCACGGCCGTGTGGAAAATGAATTGCAGCGAGAGATCGACTCGATCCCTGAGTCGCGGGGTTGGACGCAAGCTCAACGGGAAGTTGTCCTGGCAGATATGGCGATGGAACGGACAAAATCATGGATCACCGATCATAAGCGTGATATTCCCGCGTTGATGGCTATGCGTGTAGCGACGCATTGGGGACCCTTCACGGGGACGAGCCTTCTGTGGAAACTAGGAATCGTAGCGGGATGGTTTGCATTGGTACTGTTACGACGTCGAGAGTGGATTTGGATTTCGGGTCTACCTTTGATCAGTACGCTCGCAGTAGCGGTCCTTTACGAGACGGGGGGCAGGTTTCTGGTGCCGTTGTATGCGATCCTTTACATGACGGCAGGGCTGGGAACCGCCTTTATGATTAGATTGTTTTTCCACAACCCGGTCTCATCGTGCCGAAAAAACGGATCATAGCGGTGCCATGGATCGCGCTTTAGAGATTACCGCTCGCTTTCGATGTCCACTTCTTTTGCGAGACCTACGATTATCATGTCTTGAGAAAGTGTTCCGTCTTACAATCGACAACGTTATGGGCCAAGTTCGTCTCCTTACTCGTCTTGAAGAACTCGAAGCAATCGCTTCCGATTGGCGATTGCTTAGCTCTGACAAACTGATGCGATCATGGGAGTTTCAGCGATGTTGGCTTGAACACTTCCCGTGCCGTGATTCGCTGCGAATTTTAGTTTCCGAGAGCAATGGTCGCATCGATGGGATTCTACCGTTGGTCGAGGAGCGACGGCTTTGGACGGGGCGAACGCTGGTCAATGCGGGAAGTGGCAAGGCCTGTTTAGATGATTTGGGGCTTATCGCCGATCCGAGCAACGTGGTGGACATTGCTAAAGGATTCGTGGACTATTTGCTGCGCACACCCGATTTGCATTGGGATTATCTGCGTTTGGAAGGGATCCGGACCGAGGATCCTGGCATGCGGGCGTTCGCGGAGGAGTTTACGCGCAACTATGCAAATGCAGTAGAGCGCCGTTCGGACCATAGTTGCTGGGCGATCGACTTACATCCTGATCAAGACGGCAATCATTCTTGGTCCAAACGACTTCGCAGCTTAATGCGCAAGGCACGCGAGGAACATAAGCGGGGTGAACTCGAGTTTCATATTGCGTCGAATATCCACGATGCCCTCACTGATTTGGATGTGATGGAATCTATTCATCAAGCCAGGTGGCAGGGGCGTGGCATCCATGGCTGTTTCTCCAGCGAACCCTTTGCGAACTTTACAAAGGATTTGTTGAAGGAAACATTCGAGGCGGGAGCAACATTCATGGCCATATTGAGATGGAAAGGGAAGCCAGCGGCGGGCGCGATTTGTTTCCGGGATTCGGAAATTTTGTATGTATACCTAGCATCCATGTCACCCGATTTTCCAAAGGAAAAGCCGGGCTGGAAGCTCAACGGATATCTTGCCGACTACGCGCTGCGGCAGGGCTGCAAGCGACTGGACTTGATGCGTGGAGATGAGGAGTACAAACAGCGAATGGGTGCGATTCCCTACGAGCAAGAGAAATGGATGATCGCCTCTCCCAGATTTTGGGGGCGTTTGCACCGAACTTTGTATCGTACGGCTCGTGAGATCAAGCATTTCATGAGCATGCCAGCTGCAACGCTGCCAACTCCCGAAGCTGCGATAAATTAGATTGAGCGTCTTTGCGGAATTCGACGCCTAGGATTTCGCCCGTTGCGGATCTTCTCGCAGCAATTTGGGGCTAGCGAAGCGTCGGTGAGATTGGTGGCTGATGTCGATTGAGTCGTTTGCTTCGGGAGCGACTGCCAACTGCTGAATCCCGGAACGTTTGAGCATATGCAGGCCGTTCCAAGTCGAGGGAGGAGATGTCGACTGCTTCAGGAGTCGACCGCTCCAATCTCTCAATCGATTGACAAATCCTGTGTCCACTCGACGCACTTGGGTCGACGCTCGCGCAACCACCAATTGCTCGTCTCTTCTAAGTCGCCACAACTGTACGAGTTCGTCGAAATCAACCGGCTCGTAGGACGGATGGAGGAAGATAAAGTCCCCTTTCGCTCGATGGAGAGCTTGTTCTGCGGCCTGTGATGCTCCGAGAATCTGACGGTTGCGCATCACCTCGATCTGCGGATATTTGCGTCTCAAATCGTCCAGAACCTCGGGGGTCGCATCCGACGAGCAGTCGTCGACAAGAATCAACTGGATATTGCGGCACAATTCGCTCACCAACTCAAGAAGCGACTCGGCACGGGCCTGGACCGTCGACTGGCGATCGCGTACTGGCACGATAATGCTTAACGATTCCTGCATGGAATACCTGGTATCAAGAGGCTGGAGCGGCATGTTCGGGTGTCATCGGCAGTGTGACCAGGGACGGATAAAAAGTGAATGGAGATTTCCGATTGAAGCGACCGTATCGAACACTCCGACTCAAATCGCGGGAGCTTTCTCGATTTCCCTGTACGGTCATGAGACCGACAACAGCCATGTCCTACCCTTCCGCAGGGTGTATGTGCACAACTTTTGCTTCCGTTTCCACAAAACCATGACCTCTGTTGCAATTCGTCCAACTAGATCGTTGATTCCGACACTGCTTCATGCGTGCGACTCCCTCTTGATGTGCGTCATTGTGCCTTTGACGGCATGGTGGACAGGTACAGAACTGCCCAAGGATTGGTTGACTCTCGGTTTGCTCGCATCGGTCCTTATGTTTGTGATCGGCGAATGTTCGGGCATTTACCGGCCTAGTCGAGGACGTTCCGCAGATGTTGAAGCAGCATTGATCGCCTTTTCGTGGATCTTAACTATGATAGGGCTCTATCTCGTGAGCAGTCTTCTTGCCATAAAACTTCCGTGGACTTGGCTTGGAGTGATGTCCACTAGTTGCGTAACAGCACTACTGCTGCTGCATTGCCATCTGTGTATTCGTGCTGCAGTCGAGCTTGCGAACACCAATGGTTACA
>JBILVV010000141.1:0-10797 GCA_044370255.1 Pirellula sp. | reverse complement strand
TGCCGTAGCGGGAACGCCTGACACGATGGCCCGTCACGCTGCGGAGCATCAGCATCGCTGGCGCCGCGGGCAACGAGCAGTCCGGCATATCTTTGCATCCCGCTAGGAGACTGAAGCGGGTGGTGATATATGGAAGCATCTGCTGAGTTTTCATTCTACCTATTGTCGATGACTACGGTCCATGGGCGTATGCGATAGGAACGAATCAATCCTTGCTGGTAGTAAGGATCTCTTGCTACAAAGGCCTCGACTACAGCATGAGAGTCAGTCTTGAAAACCAGGACCGCTTGATCCACTGGATCTTCGAGGGCTCCGCCAAGAATCAGAGCCCCCTGCTCGGCATATTCTTTTGCTAATTTCAAGTGCTCGTCGCGAAATGCAGCTCGTCGCTCGACGTAGTTTTCGACTACATCGTAAATCAGCAAGTAGTACATGGCGTCTCTACTCCACGATCAAACGGATCGGCAGCGTTGTCGGGTTTCCGTCCACCAAGGCTCGCAGATGGAACATACGCTCACCTCGCGTCGTAACCGGTGAAGCGGTGATGAAAACCTCCCTGGTCGATTGACCGGCAGGAATGAGCAACCCATTGAGACCGATGTTGTCGACGAAACAGCCATGCGGCAAATTTCGGCCGCTGTCGTCGCCTCCGAACGCGAGGTCTCCTTGTAACTCGCCACGCTCGATCACGAGCATCGCTGATACCGTCGTCCCAGGTAGTACCTTTAGCTCATCAAGAGGAGGGGAGTCCGGCGAACCATCTCTAGCAACGAGCTTGAGAGCCATCGCGGGCTTGTCGCTGAGTTTCACCTTCAGTTTGGCTTCACTCTCGGCAGTGATCTCCACTTGGTTGTGATTGGCACGAGCTCGGAGCGTCAATTCTAACTCCCCCTTCCCGGCAATGTCTGAACCTAATTTGCTCAGCGCATCCTCGCCCAACCGAAGCTGCCCTATCGCTCGTCCCTGATGTGGTTCCACGGTAATCTTGCCGCTATCGAGGAGTCCTTCGGGGAGGTTCACGAACTCGATGTCGATGGGGCCGCTGAGTCCGTCAAAACGCTCTACGGAAACCGAGAACTCACACCCGACCTTGGGGCGCAACGTGATTTCATTCTGCTCAACTCGAAACTGAAAGTTAGGTTTAGGCCGCTGGATACTGAGTTGGTATTTGTAATCATCACCGCTCTGTCCGCGTGCATCACGCACTCGAACCAGGAACGTTCCATCATAGGGAGCCGAGAAGTGAATCCGGGAATCCTTGCCGCTACGTCGCATCGCGTCGTCATCGTTGGAATAGTAGATCGGGAATACCGGCAACCCATTCGACTTAGGTTCCGATCCCGGCGCGATCTCTTCGACAATCCATGCTGGCTCGTTCAGTGCATGGGACGTGGGGGACGTATCCCAGTAGGTGAATCGGTTGCCGTAGCCAGGATAGACTTTATAGCCCGAGTCCGGACCGCGTGGGTAGAGCCACAATTTCACCACCTCTCCTGCCGCATAGAGATACTGGTTCAGCTCCATGTCTTCCCAACGATGTAGTCGGAAATCGTCGATGCTATTGGAATCTTTACCGCGGAATGTGAAGTAGGACTCGCGTACCGCTTGCAATCTCGTCCGCACTAAAGGCTTGCCTTGCGCATCGCATAAATCGATCATGCTATCCAGACGTGATCCGCTACGCGCCGCATCGATTGCAACAATCCACTCCTCCCCCTGTTTGGCGTCGAATGCATACCAATCGCCCGCATCGAGTCCGTCCATGTCCGGGTTCGATATCGCACCGGCGATCGTCGCGGGTAATGTCTCAATCTTTTGAGCCGTCGCGGGAGACCGCTTGGTTGTATTTTCTTCTATATTGCTCGTGGATGCATGGATCGGGGGCGCGGAATCGTTGCTTGCAATCCTAGGCGAAGAGGAATCCAAGATCGGTTTTCGTTGCAACGACGCGCGAATATCCCGCACTATCAAACGTCCTGATAATGTTGTTATCAATAAACTGTCACTCGCCGGGCTCCACAAAACTGCAGATGCAATGTCGTTGAGTGGCTCAAGAGTCGCGATCAGGTCCCAAGACTCGGCGTCCCACAGCTTGACCAATCGATCCTCTCCGGCTGTAGCTATCCAACGGCCATCCGGAGATGGGCTGAGTTGGTTGACCGGTTCTTCGTGTGCAAAGACAGACCGCAGCAATGGGCTGACCGTCGGCTTCTCCTTGGAAAGAAGTTTCCAAACACGAACGCGGCGATCGGCGCTTGCGGCGATGATCGTGCCGCGTAAAGCATCCCATCGGACCGCGTATTGTTCCGCTTCCCCTTGACCGAGCGTATCGAGTCGCTCACCGGTATCGACTCGCCATACTTTGATGGTTTCATCAGCGCTCGCACTTAAGAGTACGTTACCGCTGTCATCGAAATCGAGATCGTAGACCGCGCCATTGTGCCCTTCGAGCGATCGCAGCAGATTGCCAGTGCTGACGTCCCACAATTGAATGGTTCGATCGTAACCTGCTGTTGCTAGTACCTTACTTCGCGGATCCACTGCGACGGCATAAACAATATCTCGATGCCCTTCGATGCGATGAAGAACGCGAGGAATTGAATCGGCTCCTTGACACGAGGATGCATCGAGCACAACGGTCTGCCCGCCGACTCCAGGGATCCCCGAAGCGATCGTGATAAGCTTTCCATCTCGCGAAAGACGGATCTGCGTCACCTTGCCGATAATCTCCAGATCCAATTTGCGTTTCTGATTTGCCAACTGCCACTCGATTTGACCTGGTCGTCCAATTAACAACTGGCCATCTTTTTCGATCATCGCGGTGGCGGTAATCGGCAACTCGCCGCGGTACGACGTCGATGACTTCGGAAACGTCCAACGCACCCCGAGAGGGATGGCGATATCGCTCCCTACTCCACCCGTTGCGATCCATTCGCGCAACACCTGGAGTTCCTCCTCGTTAGGTTGCGGTGAATCCTCAGGAGGCATCTTGGGTTCGTCGATGCCGCTGACCCGTCGCCAGATTAGAGACGCATCCGGTTGGCCTGGGACAACAATGGGGCCCGACTCTCCTCCGCGTCGCAAGGCAGCGAACGTATGCATTTGCAGATCAGCCTCTGGGTCTTGGGCCCCGTGGCAACCGACGCAATATTTCGTAAGCAATGGAACGATATGCTTTTCCCAGCTTGGCGGATTACCAAAAACCTGGGGATTCAGGCCAACACATGTGATAAAAAACAGCAAGTGCGATAGATATCGGCATCGTATCTTGAGCATAGCGACACCTTTTCGAGGGGTGCGATGGATAGGGGCTGGTCCAGTCCTGGTCCAAGCCCATGGTTTTCTGCCATTGTAATGTAAGTTTTCCCGCCCTGCCCCCGCAACTTGGGGAGTTTCCCAATCCGCGGAAGGGATGCTATCTTATCCCAACTCGGCTTGTACGAATAAGCCTCCACCATTCCTATCACCGCTGGAGCAATCTGAAAAATGGCCAGACCTGTCACGTTATTCACCGGTCAATGGGCGGATTTGCCCATTACGAAAATGGCTCAGTTCACCAAGGATGCGGGGTACGATGGCATTGAATTGGCGTGCTGGGGGGATCACTTCGAAGTCGATAAAGCGATTTCCGATGCAGGGTATTGCGATGCCAAGCGAGCACTCTTGGATAGCATGGGACTGCAATGCCATGCGATTAGTGCTCACCTCGTCGGCCAGGCTGTTCTGGACCATATCGATGCGAGGCATAAAGCGATTCTTCCCGGATACGTTTGGGGTGACGGTAATCCTGCTGGTGTCAATGAGAGAGCCATCGAGGAGATGAAAAAGACAGCTCAAGCTGCGAAGAGATTCGGAGTCAAAGTCGTCAATGGATTCACCGGCTCGAGTATTTGGCACTTAAACTATTCGTTCCCTCCGGTCCCTGAATCGATGATCGACGACGGGTTTAAGCTGCTAGCCAAGCGATTCCATCCCATTCTCGATGAGTTCGCGAAGTGCGGAGTTCGATTCGCTCTCGAAGTGCACCCCACGGAAATCGCGTTCGATATTTATTCGGCCCAGCGAGCACTCGAAGCGCTCGATCATCGTCCCGAGTTCGGATTCAATTTCGATCCGAGCCATTTGCTGTGGCAGGGTGTGGATCCGGTTGAGTTCATTCGAGCTTTTCCCGACCGTATCTACCACATGCACGTCAAGGATGCGACGACCAAGCTGAATGGCAAGTCGGGAATTCTTTGCAGCCACTTGAACTTCGGCGATCCACGAAGGGGATGGGATTTCCGATCCCCGGGTCGCGGTAGTGTCAACTTCGAGGAAATCATCCGTGCGTTAAACGACGTCGGTTATTCCGGTCCTCTGAGTGTCGAGTGGGAGGATAGCGGCATGGACCGCGAGTTCGGTGCTCGCGAAGCAGCCTCGTTTGTGAAGGGGCTCGATTTTGCGCCAAGTGGCCGCGCGTTTGACTCTGCATTTGACAAGGAGACTTCGTGATCACGATCCACGCCCCAATGTTGTTTGATCCCGGGAATGAAGCGATGCGTTTTCTTCCCGAAGGCCCCTATCCGCTAGGCTCGGATAAGTTTTCGTGGGTAGCCATCCAGCATGGCCCCACGGCGACCAATGGTTCGCTCAACGTGTACGATTTGAAAACGAGACGCAATACAAGTCACCTTCTCACCGGGAGACCAGGTTTTGCGTTTCCAACCGACCGCGGTAATTTTGTCGTAGGTTGCGAGCGTTCTGTCAGTATTTTTTCTCCGCTCCAGGCAGTTTGGGCTCCATTCATCCAAGGAATCGACTCTCAAATCGATGGCACTATTATCAACGATGGGGTCACCTGGGATGGAAATCTGATCTTCGGCACGAAGGATTTAGAGTTCAAAACGAAGAAGGCTGGTTTGTATCTTTGGCGCAGGTCCGATCGACGATTGTTTCAACTGCGGGCGGATCAAATCTGCAGCAACGGTAAATGCATCGTGCCGATCGATGATGACCGCGTCCTGCTTTATGACATCGACTCGCCAACCCGACAAGTTGTTCGCTACGAAATCGATGTTCGCGGTGGAACTTGCGGGGAACCGCATGTCGCGGTTGACCTGCGCGATGAGGCAGGGGTGCCGGACGGCATGACCATGACGCCAGACGGTCGCTCCGTAATTATTTCGCTGTATCAGCCTGACCCTGCACCTTTGGGCAGAACCATCCAAGTCGCCTTGGATTCAGGTGAGATAGAGAGAGTCTGGACTGCGGACGGCAGCCCCCAGGTCACATGTCCTCAATGGGTTTCCGTGAATGGAAAAGCGGCATTGGTGATGACCACCGCCGTCGAGCATATGCCTCAGTCGCGACGCCGTGAATCGCCCAATGCCGGTTGCTTGTTCATGGTGGAAACGGACTTGCCTTGGGACGAGTCCACCTTTGGACGGATGACACCGGTCTTCCTAGAATAGGGGGATCGGTGGAATGTCTGTTGCAAGAGCAGAACCTTTGCCGACGAATCGTGTTGACAAGTAGTTATCCCATACGCTTTTGCGGCACTCCGAATTTTGTCCAGCGCAAATGAACCGACTGAAAATGCCCGCGTCGACCCCGACGTCGGCTTGATGCTTCGAGTGCGCGACGATGATGCGGTGGCTTTCGAAATGCTCATCGACCGATACCAACGCAAAATTATCCGATTCATGAGCGGTTGGACACGCAGTCCGGAACAGGCTGAGGATTTGGCTCAGGACGTTTTCTTGCGAGTTTATAGATCCCGCAAGAATTATCTTCCGACCGCAAAGTTCTCGACTTGGTTGTATCGAATCGCGCATAATGTCGCCTCCAACTTCGTCAGGGATTCCGGGGTTCGCAAAGAGTTCCAATTGTCCAAGGCCGAGAACAGTTCGACTGCGGGATTACTGATCGAGAACATCGCGGTCGCCCCGAGCGGGTTTCAGCCCGTGCGCCGTATGGATCGCGATGAAATGTCCCAAGTCGTATTGCAAGCCCTCGAAGCTCTCGGCGAACGACAGAAAACCGCCATCCTCCTCAGCAAGTTCGAAGGGATGAGCTATCAGGAAATCGGAGAGACCATGGGCTTGAGTGTCCAAGCGGTTAAGTCACTACTGATGCGAGCGCGAGTCAATCTGAAGAATCTCCTCGACCCGTACATCCAGAGCGGAGAGTCACCCCAGGCATCCGACTCATCGGAAAGTCGGGAGGACGCATGACCGAGAACGAATTCGAACGTATCGACGAACAACTTACCGCTTATCTCGACGGCGAATTGACGCCCGCCGAATCGGCCAGCCTCGAGCGCAACCTCGTCGATGATGAAACTCTGCGCACCCGATTGGCGGACTTGCGCCAGGCTTACGATCTCCTTGATAGGATTCCTGAAACGCCGCATAACCAGTCGTTTACGCAGAGCACCATTTCGATGGTGGTCCAAGAGGTGCGGCAGTCGCAAGTCCAGCCAGCAAAAACCGTTCCGCCAATAATGCGAAACTGGCTGGCATGGCCACGTATCCTGGCTGTCATTGCACTATCGACCGTGGCAGGGCTAAGCCTCGGTGGATTGGCAGGAACTTTGCAAACGCGGAATGAGCTTTCCAACCTCAGCGTGGTTGCGAACCTCCCCGGTCTGCAAGATGTCGGCGAATGGAAAGTTGCTGAGGAACTGGCCAAGGACAGCGAATTGATCGATTACTTATCGGAACGCTACTCTGACCGAACGATTCCCTCGTTACCCAACTCGTTATGGAGTCGACGCTCTTGGGTTCAGGCTTTGAATCCGATCCAAATCGCCAAACTCGAAAACGGTCGCGAACAACTTCTTAAACTACCTCGCGACACAGTGGCTCGCCTAAGTGCGATGCAATCCCAGGTCGACGCGCAACCCAACGCGGCGAGCATCAATCAGACGATTCGAGTGGTCGGACATGTACTCGATGCTATGCCCAACTCGCGACGCCAGGATCTGGAAGGCGCAACTGCCGAACAGAGAATTCGGATGCTTCGCGAACATCTCCATTTTCGTGCCGCAATGTTTTATGCCGCGGACTTGACCCCCGAGGATACGCAAGCGATCGAGGACTGGAGCAGAAATGATCTTCTTCCAGTACTGATGGCGAGCATGCCCTTCTTGCGCCGCGAAGTAGATCTTCGCACCATGCTCCTGTCCCTCTATTCCTTTCGCCCAATCGAAGATGGATTCCGAATTGAAAATCAGGACGAGTTGCTCGGGAGTTTGGGGGCAAAGATGTCACCTTTTGCAAAGAAACTTCTCGGCGGAATCGATCGCAACGATCAACTGATTGTTGTATCCACATGGATTGTTCCCGAAGGGATCAACAACGTGCAACGACTCATCGACACGTATGATCGAATGCGTCCTGACACGCGCGAAACAATCGATCTGACCGATCCGAATCAGGGGAAACGTCTTCTTCGAGACCGCTCTCGACGCCCGAGCAACTCAAACCGACCTCGCTGACGGAAAGCAATTTATGCCGCCACCGATTTGGTTGGAGTATGCACGCCAAGCGATGGCTTGCCGATTCGAAATCCTCCTCCATCCCAACCAACCGCAGCACGGGCCGGAAGCCGCAGTCCATGCCCTGGAACTCGTTAGCGAACTCGAACAACTCCTTAGTATTTATATCCCTACCAGCGATCTCAGTCGGCTCAATGCTCGTGCCTCGGAGACACCCGTTACCGTATCCTTGCCAACCATGGAGATGATGCGATTGGCACTCGAAATCTATCAGGATACCGCAGGCGCTTTTGATATTACCGCTGCCGCGCTTTCTAAGGCATGGGGGTTCTCTAGCCGTCAAGGCAAGATGCCTACGCAGGAAGAGATCACTGCAGCGCTCTCCCAAGTGGGTTCCGATGCAATCGAACTCGACCACTTCGGCGCATCTATTTGTTTTAAAAAAAGGATCGCGGTCAATCCTGGGGGAATCGGAAAGGGATATGCCATCGATCAGGCTGCCAACTTGTTACTCGAGCGAGGTGTCGAGGATTTCGTCATTCACGGAGGTAAAAGTAGCGCTCGCGGTCACGGTCGGCAGTTATTAACGAACGATCCATTCGGTTGGAAAGTCGCCGTCAACCATCCCGAACAAACCCAACATATCTTAGGTGCGCTGGTGCTTCGCGATTGCGCCCTAGGGACGAGTGGACCAGCCAACCAATACTTCTATTTTCGAGGCGTTCGATACGGACATATCATCGATCCCAGAACAGGTTGGCCAGCGCAGGGGCCGTTATCCGTCACCGTGCTCCATCGTTCAGCCGCATGGGCCGATGCGCTGGCCACTGGGTTATACGTCATGGGAATCGATGCAGCGATTCGATATTGCGAGTCACGTCCGGAGGTGGGTATGCTCCTATTGCTCCCTGGAAAGAGACAGGGAGATATCGAAGTTGTGACCTGCAATCTCAGGGACCAGCAGTGGTCACCCGCCGAAGCGGGTGACCTGTGAAATGCACGTTCACGATCATTATACGTGCGGGTACTTACTCGGGTCGCCGATCGTCCGGTCCTGCCGAATCGGGACGACGTTGTTCAGGTCGACCGGGACGCTGCGGTCCAGGCCCCTGAGGTCCACCAGGCCCGCCCGGTCCCCCAGGACCTCTCGGTCCACCGAATCCAGGTCCACCGAATCCAGGTCCACCGAATCCAGGTCCACCGGGGCCACCGGGGCCACCAGGTCGGTGCATCGTCTTCGCTAGTTCGAGGAGTTCAGCGCGGTCGAGCTTTCCATCTTTGTCGCGATCGAATTCCATCGCCTTTTCCACCATTTGTTCCGGAGTCTCCGGTCGAGGTTCCGGCACGGGCCCACCCGGTCCAGGACCACCAAAGCCGGGACCGCCAGGGCCACCGAATCCTGGACCTCGTCCACCAGGTCCACCCTGTCCAGGTCCACCCTGTCCAGGTCCACCCTGTCCAGGGCCACCCGGGCCGCCTTGTCCAGGGCCACCAAATCGCTGTCCGGGTCCACCGGGCCCAGGTCCACCAAATCCACCGGGACCGCCAGGGCTAGGTCCGCCGGGGCCGCCGAATCCACCACCGGGGCCACCGAATCCACCGGGTCCACCGGGTCCGCCAGGGCCTCGACCACCGCGTGGTCCGGGTCCTTCGCCCTCATGCGGAGGAGGTGGTGGCGGAGGCATTTGCCGAGCGACTTCCATCAGTTCTTCGCGACTTAATTTCCCGTCGCCATCCTTGTCAAACTTCATCGCCATGTCGACAAAATCCTCAGGCGAATGCATCTGGGGATGAGGTGGCGGACCATCAGGCTGTCGAGGGGGTTCTGGGGGCTGAGCCCACAGCAAGGCATTGCACAAGCCCAGTGCGGCTAAAGTCAATACGGCACGTTTCATGTTTGAAGACTCCAAGGAGAGAGACGTCGATCGACAGCCGACACAGCTGCCCTACGGTTCGCCCATAGTTTAGTGCATGAACCTTAAGAGGCCGTGAAGCTCGGCAAGAAAAATCGAGCCTGAACCGCAATTCCAGTTCCGCTTCTTTCCAAGCCGATAACAGACATGAATACAAAGGTTCGCATACCCGGATTTCCATGCAGCACTCCCCGAGGTACTTGAATGTTCTTCTCAAAAAGATTGATGGTTTTCTCGCTTTTGGCCGCGACGACAGTGCTAGCTATTCCGCGACTGTCCTTGGCTCAAGAGAGCACGCGAAATGGCGCGCTTCTCGGAGGAGCGACCGGCGCAGTGATCGGTGGCATCATCGGAAACAATAAAAATGACCAAACTGCCGAAGGAGCTTTGATCGGCGGAGCGGTCGGTGCAGTGGCCGGGGGATGGATCGGACATCAGCGAGACAGGGTTGCTGCTGAACAGCGGCGACAAGCCTATGCATCGCGCTACTCGCATCCCCATCAGACGTATTCCCATCCAGTTTACTCAGCACAGGGCACGTATTACCCGCAAAGAAATCCGTACTCGGCAAACTCAAACCATCAGCATCGTTATGCAGGGCCAGGGCAACCGACTATTGTCTATTCCGCACCTGTCGTAACGCGACAGGGAGTCTATCGGTCTCCCTCACGCCCCACCTCCATGCCGGTTCGCCAACCAGTGACCATGAGCGACGTCATTCATATGACTCGCAGTGGGGTGAGCGATCAGGTCATTGTTTCCCGCATTCAAGCCAACGGCATGGCACAGTCGCCGAGCGTCGACGATGTGATCGCTCTCAGCCAAGAGGGAGTTAGCGACTACGTAATCGCTTCGATGCAAGGGGAAAATGCATCGGCGATGATTATTGAACCAGCCTCGGAAGTCGAGTATCGCACAAGTGGAAATCAGGGTGCCGTTCAACTCATGCCTGTTCCACCCATAAAGAATCCGCGTCCATCACAACGCCGAGGCTTTTAGAGATTCTCGCTGCGGGGAACTCTGGAGCCTATTGCTTAGGCTTTTCACCGACTACTAACAACATTCCTTTTTCGAGTTCCCCCTCGATCATTTCTGAGAAACGGTTATCCGAGATACCGATCGTTACTGCCTTGGCTCGGAGAAATCTGCCATCTTGGATCCACACATGTCTACGTGTGTTCGCTTGAGAGCTTTGAGCTTTCTCGTCCGCTGACATCATTTTCGGAATCTCGGCAAGCTGTTTCTGCTCATCGAACCCGTCGAGGACTTTCCGGTCATCGGGATGAACACGCTCGCGAGCGGGATAGAATCGGAGGGCGGCGTTGGGAATCTTTTTGACGGCATCCTTTTTGTTGATTTGAAAGGACAGATTCGCAGTCATGCCTGGCAGTAACTTCATATCGGTAT
>JBILVV010000039.1:0-20376 GCA_044370255.1 Pirellula sp. | reverse complement strand
GAGCAATCCCGATGGGACGCCCAATCCCGCGTTTGAGCTGAATCTCCCTCGCAACCAAGGGGCCAAGATCCTTGTCGCTCGTCGGAATTTCGGGAGCGGTTCCTCACGCGAACACGCCGTCTGGGCGATCGAGGATTTCGGCATTCGTTCGGTTATTGCCCCTTCCTTTGCAGATATCTTCTACAACAATTGCTTCAAGAACGGAGTGTTACCCATCGTCCTGAGCGAAGACCAGATCGAGACGTTATTCCAGCATCATGCCGCTCACGATCCCTATCGCATGACGGTTGACCTGGAAACATGCACAGTTTCCGACGATCATGGATTTCAAGCATCGTTCGAAGTAGAACCTTTTCGCCGACATTGCTTACTGCATGGTCTGGATGATATCGGGTTGACCTTGGAGCACGAAGATAAAATCACCGCATACGAAAAGTCCCGATTTGGGGAATGAATAATGTCCACGGTAACGATCGAGTTCAATGGTAATGAGGAAGAGGTCGACGAAGCGACGACCATTCTGGATCTGTTGGAACGTTCCGGTGTAGAACCCCGTTACTGTGCGGTGGAAGTCAATCTGGAGATCGTCCCCCGTTCCCATTACGCATCGCAATACGTGAAAGAGGGTGACCGGATCGAAGTGGTCACCTTAGTGGGAGGTGGGTGATGACCACCGCCGACATCATTAAAGCTCATGCGGGGAGCATCGCGGACGCGCCGCTAAGCGTGGCAGGAAAAACATTAGCCAGTCGACTAATTCTCGGAACTGGAAAATACGATACCAACGAATTGATGCGTGACTCGTTGGCTGCGAGCGGTTCCGATTGCGTCACCGTCGCTGTCCGACGCGAGAAACTGTACGATCGCCAAGGGAAAAATCTTCTCGACTTCATTGACTTGAAGAAGTACACGCTTCTTCCAAATACCGCTGGTTGCTTCAATGCGATGGATGCTGTCCGCGTTGCCCGACTGGGTCGTGAAATCCTTCGTTCGCTCGAAAACCCTGGGGCGGACTGGGTCAAACTCGAGGTCCTTGGAGATACCAAGACACTCCTTCCCGATCCGATCGCAACCCTAGAAGCATGCAAACGACTCGTCGATGATGGGTTTCAAGTCCTCTGCTATACCAGTGATTGTCCGATCATGGCCGTTCGATTGAAAGATGCCGGAGCAGCGAGTGTAATGCCCGCAGGATCCCCCATCGGTAGCGGCCAAGGGATCCTCAACCCCAATAACCTGAGAATCATTCTTGAGTATCTGAAGTCCGATGACCCCGGTTATCCCGTGATCGTCGATGCAGGGGTGGGAACCGCGAGCGATGTAGCGCAAGCGTTCGAACTCGGGGCTGATGGTGTTCTTCTCAACACCGCAATCGCACATGCCCGCAATCCCGTCGGCATGGCGACCGCCGTTCGGCATGCCGCCATCGCGGGCCGCCTTGCCTTTCTCTCGGGTCGTATCCCGAAAAGATTGTATGCGTCCGCTAGCAGTCCCGAAGAAGGATTGATCACGTCGCGGCCTTGGTAAGACCATCGGGAGTACCGCACCGTCCCGATTGCCGATATGCTCATGGTTAGTGTTTGTTAACCAAGGAAGTTTCTAGGAACGAAGCAATGGTTGAGCAACGGTTTGACGTGGTGGTCATCGGAACCGGCCCGGGTGGAGAAGGAGCTGCGATGCAAGCGGCCAAAGGGGGCCGCAGAACCGCGGTCATCGAGGCTTACAAGCAGATCGGTGGCGGTTGCACCCACTGGGGAACCATCCCCAGCAAAGCACTCCGATTCTCCATCTATACCGCGATGGAAGCGATGAATAACCCGATCATTCGGGAACTAGGGATCCATATCAATCCCACCTTTGCCCAGTTGCGAGCCAGCAGCAAGTCGATCATCGCTAAGCAAGTATCGATGCGACAGACGTTCTACGAGCGAAACAACGTCCCGGTGCTTTCAGGGGTCGCCAAATTTATCGATCCCCACACGATTGAAATCAATAGCGATACCCGAATCCGCGGTGAGCATATCATCATCGCCACTGGCTCCCGGCCTTTTCGTCCGCAAGGAGTGGACTTCGCGCATCCTCGCATTTTCGACAGCGATACGATTCTCGATCTCTCCTTCAAACCTCAATCGATCACGATCTACGGCGCGGGAGTCATCGGTTGCGAGTACGCCTCGATGTTTCGGAATCTGTCGATCAAAGTCAACTTGGTCAACACGCGAGCAAAACTGCTCGAGTTCCTCGACGACGAGATCATCGATGCTCTCAGTTACCAGATGCGAGAGTTGGGAGTGATCATTCGGCACAATGAAAACTTTTCCAAAATCGAACCCCGCGACGATGGGGTGGTTCTGTACTTGGAGAGTGGCAAGCAGGTCAAAACCGATATCCTGTTGTGGGCCAATGGTCGATCGGGCAATACCGAATCGCTCGATCTCCCCGCAGTCGATTTGACCACGAACGCACGCGGGTTCATCGAAGTCAACGATTGTTTCCAGACCAGTTGTCCGAATGTGTATGCCGTTGGGGATGTGATCGGCTTTCCATCGCTTGCGAGCGCCGCGTACATGCAGGGTCGCGCTGCTGCACAACATTTGATGGGAGAGGAGAACGACCTTCGCTTAACGGATATTCCGACAGGTATCTATACCAGTCCGGAGATCAGTTCTATCGGCAAGACCGAGCGGGAACTGACCGCATCGAAGATTCCCTATGAAGTGGGGCACTCTCAGTTCCGCAGTTTGGCGCGAGCGCAGATCACCGGCCGTGCTGTTGGGATGCTCAAACTGCTCTTCCATCGCGAAACGCTCGAAATTCTCGGTGTCCATTGCTTCGGCCCCAACGCGTCGGAGATCGTCCACATCGGCCAAGCTATCATGAAACAGCCCCATCCCAACAACACGCTGGAGTACTTTATCAAAACCACCTTCAACTACCCAACGATGGCAGAGGCGTATCGCGTTGCAGCGCTCAACGGATACAACCGTCTGTTCTGAGCCTTCGTTACGGAGCCAGCATCCTATGAACCATCCCCATTCCAACCCCGCCTCCCTGCCCGAGCCATCCCTGATTCCTGTCCAGGGTTGGCACTGTAGCCATTTCTTCTATCGCTGGAACCGATCTGAACTTGCTCGACTGGATCCGCTTCACATAAGTCGAGACCGGCAGCAATTCTGCGATGTACTCAACGATGTTGCCAACCGCCCGCAACGCCTTCAATCGTTCATCATCAGCGGCCACAAAGCAGACCTGGGACTCGTCATGATGGATCCTGATCCTCTGCGGATCGATCGAGTCCATCAGCGCCTTATGGCCACACGCTTAGGACAAGCCCTTGAACCAACGTACTCCTTTGTTTCTATGTCCGAAGTGAGCGAGTATCTCCCCGACAAAGAACAGTACGCAGCGAAATTGATCCGCACAGGCGAAGATCCCAACAGTCCTGCTTTTCAGGCCAAAGTCAGTTCCTACGAAAGGCGGCTTCCCGTCATGCTTGCGCAGAGACTGGCCCCTGAGTTTCCAACTTGGCCTGCGATGTGCTTCTATCCCATGAACAAAGTCCGCAAAGTCGGCGCGAATTGGTACCTGGAACCTTTTTCTGCACGAACCGAAATGATGGCCGAACATGCTCAGAGCGGGATGGCTTTCGCAGGGCGAGTTAGTCAGTTGGTTACCGCTTCGGTAGGGCTCGATGATTGGGAATGGGGAGTGACCCTCTGGGCTCGCAACCCGCAGTTTCTCAAGGAGATCGTCTACACCATGCGGTACGACTCGGCCAGCGCCCGATTCGGTCAGTTCGGAGCCTTCTACCTCGGCTATCTCGCATCCCCCGAAGCGATCCTCGATCACTGCTGCATCCGATGAGCGATCTAGTAGTTCGCGAGCTTTGCAAAATCTATCCCAACCCTCGGCAAGATGTGGTTGTCTTGGATCATTTGTCCTTTGAGTTGAATCGAGGAGATAACCTAGCAATCGTGGGGCCTAGCGGAGCTGGCAAGTCAACATTGCTGCAGATCCTTGGTACGTTGGATCAGCCGACATCTGGCTCGGTCGAGGTCTCTGGTCGCAACCCGTTTGCTCTTGGCGAAGTGGAACAAGCCCGATTCAGAAATCAGCACATCGGTTTTATTTTTCAAGACCATCACTTGTTGCCGCAATGGAATGTTCTCGAAAACACTCTGCTTCCCTCACTTGCTTTTGGACGTGCAACACAAGCTCATGTCGACCGAGCGAGGGAACTGCTCGAGCGCGTCGGCCTCAGCGATCGACTGACGCATTTGCCGAGCCAACTCTCGGGCGGCGAACGAGAAAGGGTTGCGGTGGCGAGAGCCCTTTTGCTTCGGCCGACCATGGTTCTCGCCGATGAACCGACCGGTAATCTCGACAGCGATAATGCGGCGACCGTTGGGGAACTGCTTCTCGAGGTGCCAAAGGAGCAGAACACGATGCTGATCGTGGTGACTCACTCCATGTCGCTGGCTCGACGCATGAACCGTTGCCAAGAGTTGCGACGAGGCAAGTTAACAGACACATCGCTCGTTGAACGGACTGGATAAGAGTATCCGACTTCTGAGTACCCAACTTCGCTGTGATGGACCATCATGTATTGCACTTTGGTTCAATGCTCGGCTCCGCATTGCTAGCATGCTTGCTTGAATTCAGGATAAAAAAGGGCTAACGACTGGCAAGCTGGGGGATTCTTGCTTGCTAAAGTTGTAGGTTTGTTTTTCATGTCTCGCAGAGTCGATAACAAACGTGATGTTCTGGCACGCTGATTCAAGGATGGAGATTGGCTATGCGTAGATTTACTTGGGCATGGGCGTTGGCTGCATCGCTTGCGGGAGCGTCGCATGAGGCATGGGCTCAGTCGTTTGGAACGGAATTGCATAACACGTTGATGCCGGCATCGGGAGCGATGGGGGGGACGAGCATCGCGAGGCCGCAGGATTTAACGAGCAGTTTGAATGGCAATCCCGCGACACTAACCCAGTTTCGTGGTACGCAGTTTTTATTCAGCGGTGGTTGGGTCGAACCCACGATGAATCTGACCCAGACCAGCAATCTTCCCACCGTAGGTCCTGAGCTCATACAGCCTTTCTCCGCAAAATCATCGGCACCGGGAACACCCCTTTCGAATATCGGTGTGACGCAGGATTTGAGCGAACTCTTGGGGGTGGATGTTGTCGTAGGAGCGGGGATGATAACGACTGCAGGAGCTGCGGCGGACTACCGCCAGGTTCCACAGAGCAACGGGACCAACTCTGCCCTATTGTTGTTGAACGCTCCCGTCTCGATGGGAGTAAAGTTGACCGATCGATTCTCCATTGGAACGACGACATCGCTTGGGATTGCTTACTACGATGGTCCATTTGTGGGCGTAGGAGGCATGACGCCAGACTATGCTCTTCGAGGAACACTCGGTGCAAATTACCAACTGACCGAAGCCACGACGCTCGGGGGATACTATCAAACCCAACAGGCATTCAAATTTCGGGACGCGATTTCCTTGAATTTCCTGAATTACAATCCCAATATTGACGTCCTGATGGACTTGCCACAGAACATCGGTTTCGGGGTCGCGAATACCTCGCTATTTGATGGTCGACTCCTGATGGCGATGGATCTCCTTTACAAGTATTGGGACGATGCGAATATGTACAGCGCGGTTTACGACAACCAGTTTGTCGTACAACTAGGAACCCAATGGACTCAAGGTCGCTATCGTTATCGCGCCGGTTACGTGTGGGCGGAAAATCCACTTGATCCGACACCGGGATTGGATCTTGGAGGAGTGACACAAACGGGCGGCTTGCCCGCAGTGTATTACACACAGTCACTGCTGGCCGTCACGTGTCAGAATCGTATGTCATTGGGTTTAGGGATTGCCGATTTTCTCCCTGGTATCGACTTGGACATGATGGGAGGAGGGATGTTTTACGACTCCGAGCAATTGGGGCCCTTCACAACCAGTTCGCTCGAGAGCTATTGGCTCGCGGCTGGTTTGACATGGCGATTCCGCAGAGGTGCATGCGAACGAGTATGCGCCCCGGATACATTCGCGAAGAGCCGATGATTTTTCTTTCCGGCAGAGCTCTAGCTTGGCTAATTCTATTCATCCATCCACCTTCGAAACGGATAGCTGAAAATTCGCCAAATCAAATCTCCGGCGCGTTTTACCACGTTGAATGGAAGCATGATAAATGTTTGCCAGAGGAGTTCGAATCCATTGCCTTCTTGAGGATCCGGATCCCAGACGCTTTGGAGCCAGTGACTAAAGCCGGATAACACATGAGACGGGGCGAGCAGAATCTGCAACATAGCCCATCCGATCCAGCCGCAAAGTTCGGCGAGAAAACTCAAAGACATGTGCAAGCTTGGTTCCCATAGCCGTCTAAACCAGTCGCTGATTCTTGATAATTTGCGAAGAGGTACGCCTAGAATGCGGTGAAACGCCCATCCAATCCAAATGCTGAATTCAGTCAGTGCGCGAAATGGAACAGTAAGGGTTTTGTCTAGAGCCCATTCGGTCCATCTGCCGAGGGACGACAGAGCGCGAAAAGGGGCAAGGATCGCACTGAAAATGCGTTCCCTAAAACGGGATCTCTGACTGGGCATGACACGGCGTTGGGGCGAAACACGGCGATTTCAGAAACTCTTATTTTATCTCGACCAGTCGCCAAAACAACCAAAACCGATTCGAAAATCCCAGACTCTCCAAGTGTGCTAACGAATTCCGGGAAATCGGCTCTACGGAGCATGCCACCACACCATCTACGGCGCGGGCTTGCTACTGGGAAGTCTTGGCCTGTGATAGCTGATCAGCTTGGGCTTGGTAGGATTTCGCTAAGCTCTTGTTCCCCAAAGACTCGTAGGCCTTTGCCAGTTTAGAACAAAGCTTGCCTCGCTCTTCCTGCGGCATACCGGGCAGAGCTCGTTCCAGTTCGGTGATGGCTCGGTCCGTATCTCCGTTCATGAGCAGAAGCGTTCCCAGGGTGTCGCGGTAGTTCGGTACCGTGGGCACAGCGTCGACGGCTTCCTGTGACAGTTTGATCGCACGTTCGAGTTGCGTTGGATCTCGTTCGGCGAGCAACCATGCCAAGTTGTTTTTTGCCATGTGCGCCTTGGAATCCAGCTCCAACGTTTTCTCAAGCAGTCGCTGCGCATCATCGATTCGTTGATCTACGAGAGCGACAATACTGAGCGACAATTGGATGAGTGGACTGGATGGATTGGCGGTGCTCTTTTGTTCCAGGATTGCGCGAATCTTGTCCCGGTTTTCGTGACTCATGTCGCCGTACAGATAGACCATGCGGTCGACCGCGAAATCCTCTTGTTCGGGGTAGGACATGACGAGCATGATCTGATCTAAAAGCTCGCTGTCGCTTCGTTTGGATTCCTGCATTGACAGCAGCCTAGCTCGCTCCAACGCACCCCTGGCTTGCTTCATTTCCAAACTGTCGGGATGGAAGCCTGCGCCGACCTGAATAGTCTGCTCTGCCTCATCAAACTGCTGCAATCGTACCAATGCCTCGATCAGACGAATTCGCATTGGTATCGAAAGAGGGTCTTCGCTGAGTTTTCTGCGGAAGCTATCGCGTGCGAGGATCAATGCATGTTGTGCATTCTTGCCATCTTTGCGCGCGATCATGATGTTGGCGATGGAGAGCCAATGGTCCGGGTTCAGCTTGGCTGCCAGTTCAAGGCTTCGGATCCAATCGACGAACTGCTGAGAAGCTTGGAAGTAGCTAGCTCTTGCCAAGGCGAGTCGCTCGTCCTTGCGATCATTGCTATGGCTCAAATGCCATCGAAGAGGCTCCAATAGATGTTGATCGCCACCGCGAGCGATAACACTTGCATATGCGATTGCTCTCTGAGCATGCGCGGGAGCATAGCCGGGGACGTCGTTAGGGGCGAGGTCTTCGAGGATCGCATTGGCTCGCTGCAGATCGTTGTTGGCCGCGAGCAATTTGCAATAGCGGAAGGTTGTCTCGGGGGACGGTTTCTCGCCGAACTGAATCAATCGCGATGCGTAGAGTTTCGCCGAATCGTATTCCTTGCTTTTCTCCGATTGCTCAAAAGCTTCAAAGTATAAGACCTGCGATTTATTAGCTTCTACCAATTGTACGATCAATACTCCAACCACAAGCATAGCACCCACCATCGAGGGCAAGCCGAAAAGCAAATGCTTTCGGAGTTGCGGCTCATGGATCCAACCTGAGAAAGGGTACGCAATAAAGAGTCTAAAAAGGTTTGCTAAACTCGCGAAGACGTAGAACGGTAGGAGAAGTGTTCTCTTCCATAATGGAGTGGGTTCTTCGTTGCTGTCGATTTGAATTTCGCTGTTTGCAACCAATCCGATCCAGACGCCAAGTTCCGACAGTGCTCGAAATGGTGCGAGCAATACGTCGACGATGCGTTGCAAAATAGTGTGTTTCTTGCGAGGCATGGCGTATCGATGGGACGAGGGATCGAGCTATGGATCGATTCACTCCATCCTACCCCCTCAGGAAGTTCTCACAATGCGAAGAAATCAAGAAATTCGATACTTTAGACCGTTCTATTGCGCATAACCGCTCGCAGCCTCAAGACTGGATCGGAGATTCTCCCTCCCAATTTGTTCCACAAGTGCATCCCAGTCACGGCGGCACCGTTCAAGCCGTTCTTGGACGTTTTCGGGGGCTCGAAAGACATCGATGAGGGTACCTTCCAACAGTTCAAGAAATCGGTCGGATTCAAAAAAGCGGGGTGTTAGTTCCATCGAGAGATTTGTCGGATCCGACCTCTGCAATGTTTGGTAGTCGCGGTAGTCTTCGCGCACTCGGTTGCGGTCGTCTTCGATTTCGAGCAGTTCAACGGCAGGGTTTTTGGACTGAAATGCAACGCGCTGTTCTTCCGAAGCCAGCCAGATAAGAAACTCAGTGGCGTTTGCGGATTGGCGAGTCCGGCCGCCAATAGAAGCCATCAAACCGGAACCATCGTTCCAAACGAGCGGTACCAATTCCCAATGTTCCTTGACCGTTTCCTCCCTCAAGCTTTGCTCGTTATCGGTTCTTGGCCAGCCCAGCCCAAACAGGGCTGATCCCTCGGCCACCGATTGCCATGCATCGGTGGGGCTTGCGAATATCGCTGATGGTTGCAAAACTCCCAGTCGCCGCAATTGAATGGCCGCTCTCGCAAACTCGGGTTGATTGCAGCGCGAGACCAGTTTGTGCATGTCGAACAATCCGCGATACCGCGATTCGGTCGAGGAGACCATCCACAAGTAGCGATGGACAAGGTAACGCTTTGCCTCCGGGGTCAGTTCGCCGATTCTCCGTTGTAGATCCGCTTCTCGCTCGGACTGGGTTTCCTGGTGAGCGGACTCCGCCTTGATCAGGAACTCGTCCCACAGTTCTTGGGAATTCTCCCTGGTCAGTTCGTTGTTTAGAATCCGTTCTTGTAGTTTCCTCAGTGGTGAAACATCCAAGGAACGTGTGATGGCAACCCAACTCGGAGCTCCGAGAGGGACGGCCATCGGTTTGCCGCCATATGTGCTGAGGGTTCTCCAGCGAGTCGACCAGGTGGTCGTTTCCGTCGAGATACCCCATCCTCCGATTCGTTCCTTGGCTTGTTTCGGAACCGGTGCGATCCAATCGCGTGCAACGAGGGTTCCCATCAGATTCGCGGGATAGATTAATAGATCGGCCGTTGTCGGGGCTTGAGTTGCAAACTCTTGTCGGTTCATCGTTTGGATCTTCAATCCTTGATCAGAAAAAGCCTGCCAACGAAGCTCGATCTCTGACTGCAACAAGCCGGACTCAACGAGCACGATCTTCAAGGGATAGGCGGAATCCGATTTCGATTTTGATGACGCATCGCTTTGAGCGGGCTGGGATGAATCGGGATCGCAACCTGAAAAAACCAATCCTAGGATTGCAATCACCATGGGATATGAGCAGGAGCGATAATGAAATCCTTCACCGGTATCAATCATGGGTTATCCCGCCTTGTATTCTCGACTACGAATTCACTTAGTATCATGAGGGGCTCGTATTTCAACTGGTTTCTTTTAATCTGGCAAGCGCATGGCTCACTATCTCGGAATCGATATCGGCACCTCGGGGACGAAAAGCTTGTTGATCGACGAAGCTGGGACGGCTGTCGCCGAAGCGACAGCGACCTATCCTCTCGCAACACCCAAGCCACTTTGGACGGAACAGGATCCGGAAGATTGGTGGCTCGCCACAAAGTCGACCATTAAAGCGGTCATGAAGAAATCGAAACTCAAACCCTCCGAGGTGCGAGCTATCGGTTTGTCGGGACAGATGCATGGTTCAGTATTTCTTAACGCCAAAGGGAAAGTGATTCGTCCTGCACTGTTGTGGAATGACCAGCGGACCAGTATCGAGTGCGATGAAATCACCAAACGAGCGGGCGGGCGCGAGGCGCTCATCCGCATGGTAGCCAATCCCGCCCTGACAGGGTTTACGGCACCTAAGCTACTTTGGTTGAGGAACAACGAGCCAAAAAACTACGAAGCTCTCAAAGTGCTTCTCCTCCCTAAAGACGATGTACGGCGACGACTGACCGGTGAACTTGCAACCGACGTGAGCGATGCGAGCGGTATGCTTCTGCTGGATGTATGTCGCAGACGCTGGTCTACGGAGCTAATAGCAAAACTGCAAATCGATCCGAGCATTCTGGCTCATGTCTACGAATCGGAGGAAGTCACTGGTCGACTTCGCCCCGAGGTGGCAAAGGAACTCGGGCTCTCCCCGGAATGCAAAGTGGTTGCCGGCGCAGGGGACTGCGCCGCTGGAGCAGTAGGCAATGGAATCGTCAAGCAAGGGATTCTAACCGCGAGCCTCGGCACCTCTGGAGTTGTCTTCTGCCACAGCGATACCCCGCAATACGACGCGGCCGGGCGACTGCACACATTTTGCCACGCAGTTCACGGTAAGTGGCACATGATGGGTGTTACCCTTTCGGCCGCCGGGTCGTTGCAGTGGTTCGCTACACAGGTCTGCATCGAACTTGCCAAAAGGAAAGGAATCGACCCGTACGCAGTTCTCAATCAAGAAGCGTCCGCGATCCCGCCGGGTTCCGAGGGTCTTTTTTATCTCCCCTATCTGGCTGGTGAACGCACACCGCACGCGGACCCAAATGCTCGCGGTTGCTTCATCGGGCTGACAAATAAACACGGCCGTGGGCACATGGCGCGCGCGGTCCTGGAAGGAGTTGCGTATTCATTGCGCGAAAGTCTTGCGATTATCGGTGAACTGGGAGTCCCGGTAAAAGAAATACGGCTCAGCGGCGGTGGAGCCAAGAGTACACTCTGGAAACAAATCCTCGCCGATGTATTCTCCAAGAGCGTATGTACCATCAATGCGGAGCAAGGCCCCGCTTATGGCGTAGCCCTTTTAGCTGCCGTTGGGGATGGGGCCTACAAGAATATCGAGGAAGCCTGCAAGGCGACTATCTCAGTCGTCGATAAATTAGCACCCAGCAAGGGATCCCAAAAAGCATACAACCGAGCATTCCCGGTCTATCAGCAACTCTATCGCTCGCTCAAGGATCGCTTTGTCGATATCAGCGAGATAATGCAGATGCCGTGACGATTTGCGAGCCGCAGCGTGCGGTCGCGATCGACCAAGATGGTCATGCCTGCTTCGATGGCTATCGCTTTACCACCTGCCGCAATCATTCGTTCAATAGTCTGCGGGCCGATGGTTGGAAGATCGAACCGCATGTCTTGTTGAGGCTTGGCAACTTTAACGAGTGTCCAGTTCCCTCTAGGGCACAATTGACCCGTTCGCTCGATGCAAGCATCTGTCCCTTCGACCGCTTCGACCGCAAGTACGGTTCTTTCCTTCACGGAAATCGATTGCCCTATATCTAGGCCTCCCATCTCTTTAGCGATATTCCAACCGAATTCGATGTCCGCTCGAATCGCTCGCGATGGACTCGCATGGGTCAGCAAGCCTTCTTCGGCAAGCAAGTCCGTGGCATAGTCCGTACCTGGCGTAACGCGCATACCTTGTCGCTCAAAGGATTCAACAACCGCGCCGAGCAGTGAGTCATCGGCCATGGAGCTGTTTCTGGAAAACCACGGTCGCATCATCGTGCGCACACATTCCACATCCGGGACATGCTGAAGCCACCCTAAGCCATGGAAGAGGATGCGATCTTTGAATAGCTTGCCCGCCAACACAACACGGTCGACGTTTTGGTGACGAAAGAATCGTTGCATCGCGCCAAGTTTACAAACGCCAAACCACCGCATTTCGTCTGCCAACTCAGCGAGCGAAACATCGGCATGCCCCTTGATTGCTGCCACGACGACCGGCTCATGTATGCCTCTCAACGCTTTTGCGACACGTATCGGATACTCCCCCCAACCGGCAACGATTCCGACTCGATGCGTTCGGTCCGGAGAATAAACCCGCAACGGGGTTTCCGTTCGATCCGCAGCACCAGGTTCTGCTGTTTGAACCGATGCTGATGATGAGGACAAAGACGATGATGAAGCAAGAGACATAGTAACGCGTTATGCAGCCTTGGTTTGAACAAGAGACTGCACCTGAGTTTCGAGACGTTTCAAGGTCTTCCGCATCTCGGGAAGCTTGCTGATAGCTGCAAACTGTTGAGCTTGTTCAAAGCGAGGGATAGCAGGACTTCCGAGGACCACTTGTTCTGGCTCAAGATCATAAGCTACTCCAGACTGAGCGCCGACCATGCTCTTGTCGCCGATATGGACGTGATCTCGGACTCCGACTTGACCAGCGAGCACCACATAGTCTCCGGTACTCGAACTACCCGCAATTCCTACGTGCGCGCAGATAAGATTATGTTTCCCAATGCGGCAGTTGTGACCGATCTGTACAAAATTGTCGATCTTGGTTCCGCTGCCGATGCGTGTGGCTCCATAGGTTCCACGATCGACACACGAATTGGCGCCGATTTCGACATCATCTCCGATCTCTACCCATCCCAGTTGACTAGCCAACTGGTGTTTGCCATCCGACATTCGGTAGCCAAAACCATATGCACCCAAGACGACACCTGCATGCAGGATGACACGGTCGCCCAGTATAGTGCCGGGATAGAGCGTGACCCCTGGAAAAATCTGACAGTCTCGACCGATCCTGCAACCAGCCATCACCGTCACCCCTCTGCCGATACGCGTGCCATTTTCAAGGCTGCAATCACTATCAATCGAGGCGAATGCATCTATCCAACAGTCCGAGGCGACGGTTGCTAACGGGTGGACACAAGCAGAACCGTGAACCCCGCGTCCCGGGATCGCATAGCTTGGACGAAACAAACTGCAAATCGTTGCAAAGGCATCGTGGACCTTGGGTACTAAGATCTGCGGTACGGCGAATCCCTCCAAACGTTTCGAGGCAATCACTGCCGATGCAGAACTTGATTTCAAAATATCCAGGTACCTGGGGTCATCAATCAAGGTGATCTCGCCAGCAACGGCATCCGTCAAAGGAGCTGCTCCCGTAATAGAAATCGACGGATCTCCGACAACCAACTCCCCGCCCACGCGACCTGCCAAGTCACTCAGATGAAATGCTGTCATAAGCTAGGATCCTTCCATGGCTACGATTTTTCTCAGAGTCGGTCGCTCGCTCAGCGTCGCCTGTCCGATTTAGGGTTTCCGGTTCGAGCAGTTTACGCATTTTCGCTATTCAAGATCAACGTCGATTGGCGTGGCGTTAGGAAGCGTTAATCGCTATGGTCCTTCCAAGTAATGGTTCCGTCCCAATTAGTCTGCGACATGAAATAACCATGGCAGCGGTGGAAACCCGATCCGAAAAAAACTCGACTTCTGTTTTTTGGTCATTCGTTTGGGGATGGATTCAGTCCATACCCCGCGCTGCGATTTTGAGTCTCGTTGGACCTGTGATTTTGTTGCTAGTGGGGTATTTGGGTTGGAGATATTACGGCGCGAAAGCGCTCGATAGCGCTTTTTATGCTGTGAAGCCTGAGAATATTCATATGACCAACACGCCGGCGTGGCTCAAGACAGACATCGTGCAAGAGGTGTTCGAGGGGAGCAATCTTGGAAGGATGTCGTTGTTGGATGATCAAACTGCTGCAGTGATCGCGCGAGCATTTGATGCTCATCCTTGGATTCGGAAAACCTATCGAGTTCAGAAGATGGCTGGTGGTCAGATCCTGGTCAATGTCGAGTATCGCAATCCGATCGCGATGGTTCACTGCGAGATGGATAGTAGCCAGACAGGCGATGGCGGTGCCAAGGAAAGCTTCTTGCCTATCGATGACGAAGGGGTTTTGCTCCCCACCAAAGATTTCGCGCAAGCGGATATTCCAAACTATATACTGATCTACGCTCGCAATATTCGAGCATCTGATCACCGAAGAGTAGGAACGCCGCTCGGGGATTCCCAAGTTGCTGAGGCGGTATCGCTCGTCCGCGAACTGATGCCATTACGCGAGGAGACGAATGTGGTCGCAGTGTACGTTTATCCGACCCGCTCGAGTGGCAAGGCGAAATGGATGCTGGAATTGGCGACGCGTGGCGGACCTCGAATTCTTTGGGGGAGTGCGCCAGGATTGGAGGCTCGCGACGAACCTTCGCTCGTATGGAAAATAAAACGACTGCGCGAGATCACCTCCCAACGAGAGCTTTGGTCGCAGCCGGAATTCGATCTTTCCCATCCCACGGAGGCAAGTACAGAATCCAAACCGCCAGCGCGCCTGAGCCACAGGTTGTAGTGAGTCGCAAGCTATGGCGGCACTCAATTTCTCGATGTTGAGCTTTTTGTTTCGGAAAATAAGAAGAGTTAGCAAGTTGAGTTAGCGATCAGCGTCCCCAAGGGAGAGAACTGCAATCAGGCAATCGATATTCCGTCAGCTTGCCAGCAATTTCAAATGCGATCTCGAGCGCTTGTTCATAGTTTAGTCGCGGGTCGACTTGCGTCTGGTAGGCGGACTCCAAGTCGGAATCGGTGATGCCTCGCGATCCTCCGGTGCATTCGGTTACGTTTTCGCCGGTGAGTTCGAGATGGGCTCCACCTAGCGAAGAGCCGAACGCGCGATGGATTGCAAACGATAATCGAAGTTCATCGACGATGTCATCGAAGCGACGGGTTTTGCGACCGCTCGCCGAATTGACGGTATTGCCGTGCATGGGATCGCATACCCAGAGTACCAGTCCGCCTGATCGGGCGACCGACTCGATGAGCGGCGGTAGTCTTGATTCAACGTACCGACGCCCCATTCGATGGATCAAAGTGAGGCGTCCGGGTTCATTCTCAGGGTTGAGTTTCTTGATCAGATCCAGTAGTTCGTCGCTTTGTACGGACGGGCCGACCTTCACAGCGATCGGATTACGTATTCCGCGAAAGTACTCGACATGAGCGCCATTGGGATCGCGCGTTCGCTCGCCGATCCAGGGCAGATGGGTACCCATGTTGTAGTATCCGATTCCGCGTACGCTCTCGCGAGTCAGTGCGGTCTCGTAATCGAGAAGCAGGGCTTCGTGGGAAGTAAAGAAATCGACTCGCTTCAACTCCGAGACAGTGGAGCCTTCGAGGATTGTTTCCATGAATCGGAGCGCATCACCGAGCGATCTGACTAGCTCCTTGTAGCGTTTCGCGACTTCACCACGCGCCTCATTGACGAAAAGGAGGTTCCAGTTCTCCGGATGGTGCAGATCGGCGAAACCACCTTCGCTGAGTGCGCGAATAAAGTTGAGAGTCAGCGCCGATCGTTCGTATCCACGCACCATGCGAAAAGGGTCCGGGATGCGTGCGTCGGGCGAAAATTCAAAACGATTGATGATGTCGCCGCGATAACTCGGAAGAGATATACCATGGTGCGTTTCGATATCGCTCGAGCGCGGTTTGGCATATTGGCCGGCGATTCGTCCCACTCGCACAATTCTTTTCCGAGAGGCGAATACGATCACCAAGCTCATCTGAAGAAGCAACTTGAGCTTGCTGGCTATTTGCTCCGTTTGGCATTCCTCAAACGTTTCTGCACAGTCGCCGCCTTGTAGCAGCCAAGCATCTCCGCGTTGGGCTGCTGCAATGCCCGATTTGAGATGGTCGATTTCCCAACTGGTCACCAAAGGCGGAAATCGGAACAATTGCTCGAGGGCCTGGCGCAATGCGACCGGATCGGGATAGATGGGTTGCTGGCTGGCTGGAAAACGTTTCCAGGAATCCGGGGTCCAGTTCAAAGTCATACGGTCTCGATTGGCAGGTGGGCCGATATCGGCAAAAGGGCAACAAAGATCCTCGAAGGATAACCGGAATCGGTAAGAAATCGGAGTGGACTAATAACCTCCCGGCGAGGAAAAATCGCCCCCCATTCCCCCGAAGTCCTCTTGGTACGGGGACGTTCGATTAAGGAACCGTGTGTAATCCCGTTCCCAAACCAGATCGATTTCACCGATCGGGCCGTTTCGTTGCTTGGCTATGATGATTTGAGCTTGTCCGGCTACCTCTGCCGCTTCCTCCTTGCGCAGATAGTATTCCTCGCGATGGACGAACATGACCACGTCGGCATCCTGTTCGATCGCACCCGATTCCCGCAGGTGACTCAAGCGGGGTCGGTGGTCCTTGCTGTCTTCGGCCTGGCGATTGAGCTGAGACAGGCACAGGACGGGTACGTTTTGTTCGCGAGCGAGCATCTTCAGCCGCCGCGCGATCTTTGCCACCTGTTCCTGGCGAGGATCCCTTGAGTTGTCAGGTTCCAGAAGCTGAAGATAGTCGATCACGATCAAGCCGAGGGGCCTTCCTCCTTTATTCCTTTCCTGTTTGGAAATGCGGCGTGCCACCGCGGCGACTTCGCTGACAGTACGACTCGGAGAATCATCAATGTAGAGGGGGGACAAGCTGATTTCGGCGGCGTTGGACAACAAACGTTTGTGTTCCTCATGCGTGATTGTGCCGACACGCATGCGGGAACCGTTGACCTTGGAAACGGAACAGAGCAGTCGGTCAACCAATTCAATGGCGTTCATTTCGAGACTGACAAAGAGGACAGGTGCCTTCTCTTTCATCGACACATGTTCGGCGATATTCATGGCCAAGGCGGTTTTCCCCATACTGGGGCGAGCGGCGAGGATGATCAGTTCACCGTTGTGCAGTCCGCCAGTCTTTTGGTCGAAATCGGTAAAGTAAGTCAAGACTCCGGTAGAAAGTTGCTGGCCGTTGAGCCTCAGATCAATTCGCTTCATCGAGTCCTTGAGAACATCATCGACCGTCTTGGCGTGACCGGAACTTCGATCGTCTTGTACCTGGAGGATTCTTCCTTCGGCACTGGCCAGCAGCTCCTTTGGGTCGGTCGTAGGATCAAAGGCATCTCGAAGAATCGTAGATGAGACATCGATCAATCGGCGGAGCGTTGATTTGGTTCTGACGATCTCGGCGTAGTAGACAGCATGCGCGATGTTGGGGACATCGTTCCCAAGTTCCGCAAGGTATGCTGCACCACCTACCAACTCGTACTCGTTGGAGGATTTCAATTCGTTCACCAGCAGAGCAGCATCGATTCGGCGGGAGGAATCGATCATCTCGATCATCTTGCGGTAAAGCTTCTGGTGCGCATCATCGAAGAAATCATCGTGTCGCAAAATTAGGGACAGATCGCTCGCCAGATCGGGCTTGAGCAACATGCTCCCGAGTACCGCTTTCTCCGCAGTCAAGTCATATGGCGGAGCGCGATCTAGGATGCTTGCGGTTTCCGAGGGGCCATCGGATGTAGAATCTTTGCGATAGCGTTTTTGACTGGTTGCCACCTTGCAAGCCTCCTCGCTGCCTTTTCCGACGCTCGTCCAATATCAAATAGACTGTTTGAGATAAATCAGCAGAATATCTTACCCGCGAACCCCTGGCTTGCGAACCGGCGATTTTTTTTGTTGTGCAAGAACAAAGCGGGAAGAGGGATTAGAAGGGATCGAATGGATCCTTGCCATCGTTTCCTGCAGCCGCAGGCTTCAAGTCGGCGCCGAACGGATCATCATCCGATGGGGCAGGTGCGGGAGAGCCGGATGGTACCGCAGATTTTTTTTCCTCAGGCTTTGCTTGCGGCTTAACATCGTCGCGAATCCAAAGGGTGGGCATCACCGCTCCCTTTTCACGCAAGCAGGTCAAGTGCCCGTTTCGGGTGACTACAAAAAAACGGTCGTGAACCGAATTAGGAACCACACCCGGTATCACAGTCGCGGTTCTGCCATCGACTTTACCGTCCGAAATACGAATGCTCTGAAGCATGCCGCTAGTATTTCGGGCATAAATATGTTCCTTGCCTACACCGAGAATGCTGTCGACATTCTTGGTAGAGGTCCCCCACAGGGATGCTCCGGATTGAAGATCCAAACACTTCACTTGGCCATCATCGGACACAACGAATACGCGATCATTGCCAACTACAGGTGGACGTCCTGTCTGCATCGACACATTGACGCGCCAAAGATATGAGCCTGTTCTTTGCATTGAGGAATGGATAATGGTCCCGTTGTTACTGGCAAAGATGAACCCGTTGGGAGTCGCGACCGGCCGAGACTGAACATCATCATTGGCGTTTACTCTTGCCCACATCGTTGGAGTTTTTTGACCAGCAGCGAGGAACAAGCTCTTTTGGTTGCTCCAGGCGAGGAAATTGCGGTCGGCCGACAACGCGGTGCCGTTTAGGTTGTCATGTCCCGCTCGAAGAATGACAGGGGTCACCAACTGGTTTTCGATATCATAAGCGACCACGCGTCCACCCACCGATGGGACCATGATCTTGGAATGGATCGGAACGGGTGCCGAAGTCGGAGTGTATTCCAAACGCCGTGTAGAAACCAAATTTCCGTCCGTCATGCTGACAACGAAAAAGTAATTGCCATTTACGACTGACACATAATCGTCGGACACTCCAGGGCCGAGCATTTGAAGTTCTGCATTGGGCATCGAGGTTTGCCAAAGAACTTCCCCTGATTCGCCATCGAATGCTGTGAGTATGCCGTTGGAGGCGAGTGTGACAACGTAGATCACCGGTTCACTGTATGTCTTTACCGTTAGTTGACGCCCCACGATGGCATATGTCTTGACCAGCTTCGCAGCGCGTTCTTGCGCTCCCTGCAGCCCTAGTTTCGGGGCAGGCTTGGTCGGTTTCCCCTCCAGAATCAAGCGATCCAGCGCCGTTCGGTCTATCTGCCGGGCATCGATTCGTTCTATCAAACGATTGCCTTGGAAGACATCCACGTACTCCCGACGTTCGGTCGAATGTGCCCAAACGGCCAGGTTCTGTTCCGCTCGTATCAGGCCGGTTCCCCCTAAGCTCCCTTCCCACTGCACCTCCAAACCCGCTGGTGCGATGGTTTCGTCGTTGACTTGCCCCAGCAATCGCGATGCACTAACGCAAAAAAAGCAGGTGAATAAGGCGATCAGAAATCCGGGGGTTGAAAGCGCAAGCAGCGTTCGGAAACGGAGACAAGAAAACTTCATGATGCGAGCAACGCCATGGGAAAAGTTGGATCGCGGAACATCGTACAGCGGTAACGGGCTTCCCCATATCTTACTCAAGAATGCTCGAATTGCGAAGGAATTTCCTGCGAATGCCGCTTGCAAGCTCACTCCGGCCCCCACACCGAAGAAATTCAGCAAATCCCACAAACCGAAAAAAGGGTGGAGATGAAATTCAGTCGGTTGAGCAGGGAGAAAGTTTGACGGTTGAAGAATGCTTGTTTAGTATCTAAAGGAGGGTGTCTCGTTTCTGGACAGACATTTCGCCCTTTCCCATGATCTAGTCGTCTACTTACTTTTCGGCGAGGAAATTGATGGCCCGCAATCGCGATATCACCGTATGGCAGGCTTATGTCATCGTCATGTCCTTCGTCAGTTTGCTTTGCATCGGCGCACTCTGCTTCGTTCTATTCCAGTCGGGAACGAACGCCAAAATGGTGGAAGACGCGACGAAGAAGAAAGACGAAGCTCAAAGTCAATACCGACAGGAGAATCAGAAAGCACAGCTACTCGAAATGGTTCTCGGTGCTCGTCCTTCCAACGAAGCGGAATTCCAAACCCTGAAAGGTACCTTGTCAGGCAATGCGGAAGTGGCGGCTATCGAGAAAAACTACATCGCAGATATGGCCCTACTCGGACCGAATGTCTCCGAGAAGAACTATCGGAAATTGGTTGAAACCCTGATGCAGACAGTCCGTGAACGGAATCTTCAAGTCGAGGCACAGGCAACTCGAGAAAAAGATCTCAAAGCGAAATACGATGCAACGATAAAGCAAGAGACCGAAGCCAGGCAAGCAGAACGGGCTCGAGCCGATCAACTCGCGGCGGATCTCGAAAGAGCCCAAGTCAACTACGCTCAAAAAGAAAAAGAACGTCAGGACGAAATCACCAAGATACAGACTGACCG